>JAEWOA010000310.1 GCA_023461115.1 Actinomycetes bacterium | reverse complement strand
GGCGAGCGCACGCGGCGCGGTCGCTCGAGGGCGTCAAGCCCGGCGACGTGCTCGAGGTGCCGTCGGGGCGCCGTGGCGGCGGATTCGTCGTCGTGGTCGACGACGGCGGCCGGCCCGGCTTCGACGGGCCGCGGCCGGTGGTCGTCACCACCGACCGGCAGGTGCGCAAGCTCACCGTCGACGACGTCGGCGCCGGCGCGCGGACCGTCGGGTTCGTGCGGATCCCGAAGGGGTTCAACGCGCGTGTCCCGGCCGCGCGTCGCGACCTCGCGGCCGCGTTGCGGGACGTCGTCGACGGGCTGGACTCCCCGCACGGCGTCCGGACCGCGGGCAAGCGTGGACCGGCGCGGGCCGAGCCACGGCGCACGGCCGCGCAGGACGACGAGCGCATCGACGCGATCCGCCGGCGGCTGCGCGCCCACCCGTGCCACTCGTGCCCGGACCGGGAGGAGCACGCGCGGTGGGCAGAGCGCTGGGCGCGCGTGTCGGACGAGCACGCTGCCCTGGTACGCCGCATCGCGGGCCGCACGGGCTCGATCTCGGTCGTCTTCGACCGGATCTGCGACGTGCTGGTGCGCCTGGGCTACCTCGTGGACGACGGTGCGCTCCGCGTGTCCGACGACGGCCGGTGGCTGCGGCGCCTGTACGCCGAGAACGACCTCCTGCTCGCCGAGTGCCTGCGCCAGGGCCTGTGGGACGAGCTCGACGCGCCGGGCCTGGCGGCCGCCGTCTCGACCATCGTGTACCGGTCGCGTCGCGAGGACGACGCCGAGCCCCGCGTGCCCGGCGGCCCGCACGGCCGCCTGGGCGTCGCGCTCGACGCGACGGTCCGGGTGTGGTCCCAGTTGGAGGACCTCGAGGCCGAGCACCGCCTGGAGACCATCCAGCCGCTCGACACAGGCCTCGTCGAGGCGGTCCACCGCTGGGCCGCGGGGCGCAGCCTGGACGCGGTGCTGCGGGGCGGCGACCTCACCGCAGGCGACTTCGTGCGCTGGTGCAAGCAGGTGATCGACGTGCTCGACCAGCTGCAGCAGGCCGGCCCGCACCCGCGGCTGCGGCAGACCGCGGCTCGCGCCGTCGACGCGCTGCGGCGCGGGGTGGTGGCCTACTCGTCGGTGTGAGCCGTCGCAGGTGCTCTAGGGTGCGCACGTGACTTCCACCCTGTACCGCGGCGGCGTCGTGCACTCGCCCGCGGACCCGTTCGCGGAGGCGGTCCTCGTCGAGGACGGGACCATCGCGTGGCTCGGCTCCGACGACACCGCCGCCGGCTTCGCGGCCCGCGCGGACGAGGTCGTGGACCTCGACGGCGCCCTCGTCACCCCGGGCTTCGTGGACGCGCATGTGCACGTCCTGGAGACGGCGCTGACGCTCGAGAGCGTGGACTTGTCCGCCGCCGCGGGCGTGCGCTCGGTGGCCGACGCCCTCGCGGCGGTCCGCCGCGCCGCGGCACAGGCGCCGGCGGACGATGTGCTGCTGGGCTTCGGCTGGGACGAGCAGGCCTGGGACGACCGGCAGGCGCCGACGCGCGCGCAGCTCGACGAGGCCGGCGGCGGGCGCCCGGCGTACCTCGCTCGAGCCGACATCCACTCGGCGGTCGTCTCGACGACGCTGGCCGCCGCCGCTGGCCTGACCCGCCTGGACGGCTGGAGCGAGGACGGGCGCGTGGTGGGCTCGGCGCACCACGCCGCCCGCGAGCACGCTCGCGCGCTTCCTGCCGAGCGCCGCACGGCCCTGTACCGCCGGGCGCTCGGGCTCGCCGCGTCGCGCGGGGTGGTGTCGGTGCACGAGCACAGCGCGCCGTTCATCGACTCGCGCGACGGACTCGTCGAGCTCCTCGGGCTCACGCGTGACCCCGCGGGCGGTCTGCCGCACCTGGTGGGCTACCGAGGCGAGCCGTGCGTGACCGTCGACGACGCGCGCGAGCTGCTCGCCGCGATTCCCGGGCTCACCGGGATCGCCGGCGACCTCAACGTCGACGGCTCGCTGGGGTCGCGCACCGCTGCCGTCCGCTCGCCGTATGTGGACGGCGGCGGTGACGGCACGTTGTACCTGGACGCCGAGCGCATCGCCAACCACATCACCTCGGCGTCGCGCGCGGGCGTGCAGGCCGGCTTCCACGTCATCGGGGACCGGGGGATGGACGAGGTGCTGCTGGGCCTGCGCGCAGCGGTCGACGTCGAGGGCGCCGCCGCGATCGCGCGCACCGGGGTCCGCCTCGAGCACGCCGAGATGGTGGACGCCCCGAGCCTCGCCGCGCTCGTGCTGCTGGGCGTGCAGCTCTCGGTGCAGCCCGCCTTCGACGCCGCGTGGGGCGGTCCCGACGGTATGTACGCCGCCCGGCTCGGCCCCGGGCGCGCGGCCGCGCTCAACCCGCTTGCGGACCTCGCCGCCGCAGGGATCCCGCTCGCGTTCGGCTCCGACGCGCCGGTCACGCCCGTCGACCCGTGGGCGGGCGTGCGTGCCGCGATCGAGCACCATGCGCCCGATCAGCGCATCTCGGCGCGCGCGGCGTTCCGAGCCGCGACGCGCGGGGGTTGGCGGCTGGCGGGGCTCGACCACACCGGCGCCGGCGAGCTGCGCGTCGGCGCTCCCGCGCACCTCGCGGTGTGGCGCGCCGACCACCTCGCGGTGCAGGCGCCCGACGGGCGCCTCTCGGCGTGGAACCCGGACGCGCAGGCGGGCACCCCGCTGCTCCCGCTGCTCGCCGCGGACGAGGCTCCTCCGCGCTGCCTGCGCACGGTCCGCGCGGGTGTGACGATCTACGACACGCTCGGCTGAGCATGCGGCGTGGCCGGCGATCCGCAGGCCCATCCGCCGACCGGGTGAACTTCGGACACGTGTCCAGACGGCTCGTTGCCTTGGCCGGGCGCGCGGGCGGACCGTGGGGAGCGGCGAACGTTCAACCCGAAGGCGACACGCGGGCGACACGCCGGGCCAGGCTTGGAGGAAACCCACGAGCCCGGGTGTCGTGACCTGCGTGGAGGCGCTCCACCAGCGTTGACGCCTGGCTTGACAGTGAGGGCGATCACGATAGGTTTCCCAGTGACCCACCGCTTCCCGGGGTGTTGACGACGAGGTCTCCACACCGGGTTCGGCCACTCGGCCGAAGCGGAGCGTCTCGGGGCTCCGACCGGGCCCGCGTGTTCAGTAGACAACGGTCCTCGCGCCGCGGCGCCGACCGGTACGAAGGACACGCGGGCCGGTCGGTCGAGACTTCGAGGTCCACAATCTCGTCGCCTACGCTGGCGCGGTGCCCGCCCCCGCCTCCGCGACGAACCCCCAGCCAGGACGGCTGACCACGCTCCTGCTCGCCCTGCTCGGCGGCGCCGCCACCCGGCTGGCGTTCCCGGCGCCGGGCTGGTGGTTCCTGGCCTTCGTCGGCATCGCCCTGCTCTACCTGGCGCTACGCCGCGACGGCGCGTGGTGGAACGCGTTGGTCGGCCTGACGTGGGGGATCGCGTTCTTCCCGGCCCTCATCACCTGGGCGGACGACGCCGTGGGCCCGGTGCCCTGGCTCGCGCTCTCGCTGGCGCAGGCGGGCTTCGTCGCGATCTTCGGCGCCGCGTGGACCTGGGCCCGACGAGGGACGGGCGTGTGGCGGTCGGGGTGGTGGCAGCTCCTGACGTTTACGGTGTTGTGGGTCGCGATCGAGGAGTTGCGCTCCGCCGCTCCGTTCGGCGGCTTCCCGTGGGGCCGGCTCGCGTTCTCGCAGTCGGACGCGCCGCTGGTCGCGTACGCGAGCTGGGGCGGGGTGCCACTCCTGGGCGCCGTGGTGTGCGCCGTGGGGGTGCTGCTGGGGCGCCTCGTCGTGACGCTGCGGCGCGCGCAGGTGCTGGCCGCCGCGTCCGCCTCGCTCGTCGCGGTCGCGGTCGTGCTGGGCGGCTTCCTGGTGCCGTTGCCGACGCGCGCCGAGGCCGGCGAGCTCAAGGTGGGGGCCGTGCAGGGCAACGTGCCGGGGGAGGGGCTCGACGCGTTCGGAGAGAGGGCGGCCGTGCTGGGCAACCACGTCGCCGGCACCCGCGCGCTGCTCGACCAGGTGTCGCCCGGCGAGCTCGACGTCGTGTTGTGGCCCGAGAACGGCACGGACATCGACCCCCAGGTCGACGCCGCCGCGGCCGCCGCGATCGACGGCGCGGCGCGCGCGGTCGGAGCCCCGATCCTCGTCGGGACCGTGCAATACCCGGCTAGTGGGGGCCGGTACAACACTGCGGTGTTGTGGGAGCCGGGGGTCGGCCCGGTCGCCTCCTACTCCAAGCAGCACCCGGCGCCCTTCGCCGAGTACATCCCCATGCGATCGATCGCGCGCAAGTTCTCGTCCGCGGTGGACCTGGTCACGCGCGACATGCTCCCGGGCACCGGGCCGGGCTACGTCCCGCTCGACTCGCCGCGCCTCGGGCGCGTCGTCGGGATCGGCGACGTCATCTGCTTCGAGGTCGCCTACGACGCCCTCGTCCGGGACGCCGTGCGCGCCGGTGGCGAAGTGCTCGTCGTCCAGACGAACAACGCGACTTTCGGGCACTCCGACGAGTCGACGCAGCAGCTCGCGATGTCCCGGGTCCGCGCGGTCGAGCACGCCCGGGCCACCGTGCAGATCTCGACGGTCGGCGTCTCGGCCGTCATCCAGCCGAACGGTGTGGTCACCCAGCAGACCGAGCTGTTCACGGCCGACCAGATGGTCGCTAATCTTCCGCTGCGCACGTCGCAGACGCTCGCCACCCGGCTTGGCCCGTGGCCCGCATGGGTGTTCGACGCTCTGGCGGTGTGCACGGTCATCGCTGGCGCTGTCGGAGCGTCCCGCGTCCGAAAGCCAGCCCGGGGGATCGCCGCATGAGTCGCACGCTCGTGATCGTGCCCACCTACAACGAGCGCGAGAGCATCCCGATCGCGCTCGCGCGCCTCGCCGAGAACACGCCCGCGGCGGACGTCCTCGTCGTCGACGACGGCTCGCCGGACGGCACTGGCGCGCTCGTCGAGGAGATCGCCGCCGCGGAGGCGGGTGGCGGGCGCTCCATCCACGTGCTGCACCGGGCCGGCAAGCTCGGCCTGGGCACCGCGTACGTCGCGGGCTTCCGCTGGGGGCTCGAGCGCGGCTACGACGTGTTGGTCGAGATGGACGCCGACGGCTCACACCGCGCACAGGACCTGCCCCGGCTGCTCGCGGCGGTGGGTTCCGCGGACCTGGCGCTCGGCTCGCGCTGGATCCCCGGGGGCAGCGTCGTCAACTGGCCCAAGAACCGTGAGTTCCTCTCGCGCGGCGCCAACACCTACACCCGCCTCATGCTCGGCATCCCGGTGCACGACGCCACAGGCGGCTTCCGCGCCTACCGCGCGGGCCTGCTCCGGTCGCTGCCCCTCGACGAGGTCTCGTCCCGCGGGTACTGCTTCCAGGTGGACATGGCGTGGCGCGCGGTGCGCGCAGGAGCGCGCGTCGTCGAGGTGCCGATCACGTTCGTCGAGCGCGAGCTCGGGGTCTCCAAGATGAGCCGCGACATCGTCGTCGAGGCGCTCGTGAACGTCACGCGATGGGGGATAGCAGAACGCTCCCGCCGTGTGGCGGGAGCGTTCCGGAAGAGCTGAGCGTCACGCGCTGCGGCGCAGCTTGCCAGCCCGCAGGAGGCCGAGTCGCTCGTCGAGGAGTTCCTCGAGCTCGCCGATCGTGCGGCGCTCGAGCAGCATGTCCCAGTGCGTGCGCGGGGGCTTGCCCGCCTTCGCCTCGGGCTTGGACGCGTCCCGGAGCAGTGCCTCGGCGCCACAACGGCACTCCCACACAACCGGGACCTCAGCCTCGACCGAGAACGGCAGGATGATCGTGTGCCCGTTGGGACAGTCGTAGTGCGCCTGGAGACGAGGGGCGAAGTCGACGCCCTGCTCGCTCTCCATGCTCTGGGACCCGATGCGCATGCCACGCAGGGACCTGTTCGCCATGGGTAAGAACCTCCGTGCCGGATCTCGGCCGTCGAGTGTGTAGTGCCACCGGAGTCAACGGCGGCAGCCTTCCCAGTGTTCCAGCCTGGCGTGAAGGCTTCGTGAACGCACTCCGGGGGCGGGGGAGAGGCATACAGTCGGGCTCGTGATTTCACCCACTGACATGACCTTCCGCAGGCTCGGGGACAGCGGCCTGACTGTCTCCACCGCTGGCCTGGGGTGCAACACCTTCGGGCACACGCTTCCCGACGAGGGCGTCGAGCCCCTGGTCAACGCCGCGCTGGACGCCGGCGTGACGTTCTTCGACACCGCCGACGTGTACGGCGGCGTGCCCGGCCAGAGCGAGGAGCTCCTGGGCGCGGCGCTGCGCGGCCACCGCGACGATGTGGTGATCGCCACGAAATTCGGCATGGACGCCCGCGGCCTCAACGGACGGGACTGGGGCGCCCGCGGCTCGCGCCGCTACGTGCGCAAGGCGGTCGAGGGCTCGCTGCGCAGGCTCGGCGCCGACTGGATCGACCTGTACCAGCTCCACGCGCCCGACCCGCTGACGCCCGTCGAGGAGACGCTCGCCGCGCTCCACGAGCTCGTGCTCGAGGGCAAGGTGCGGTACATCGGCTCGTCGAACTTCGCGGCCTGGCAGCTCGTCGAGGCCGACTGGACCGCCCGCAGCGCGAGCCTGACGCCGTTCGTCTCGGCGCAGAACCGCTACAACCTGATGGACCGCACCTCCGAGGCCGAGCTCGTGCCAGCGGCGCAGACGTCCGGGGTCGGCATCCTGCCGTACGTTCCGCTCGCGTCGGGGCTGCTCACGGGCAAGTACAAGCGTGGCGAGGGCGCGCCCGAGGGCACACGGCTCACGCGCATGCCCGAGCGTGTCGCGCGCGCGGACTTCGACCGCATCGAGGCATTGGCGGCGCTCGCCGAGGGGTGGGGCGTGAGCCTCGCGACCGTGGCGCTCGGCGGACTCGCGGCACAGCCGGCGATCGGCTCCGTGATCGCCGGCGCGCGCACGCCCGAGCAGCTCCGCGCGAATGTCGAGTCGATCTTGTGGGAGCCCGACCTCGAGCAGCTCGCGGCGATCGACGAGGCGTCGCCCGGCCCGGCCTGAGGCCGCGCGCGCATGCGCCGACGGGCTCAATGCCACTGGAGCATGCGCGCGCGGGCCGCGCCGATGGCCGCGACGCCGAGGAGCCGCACACCAGCGGCGGCCGCGCCCGCCTCCAACGCGACGCGCCACGCGTCCTCGGTCGCGCCGCGGTCGCCTCCGCCGGACCGCACGATCCCGGCGACCACACCGCCGTCGGGATGCCCTTCGGCGTGCAGCACCGAGCCGAGGAGCTCGAACATCCCGTGGGCCTCGTCACGGTCGGGGAGCCCCGGGATCTCCGAGACCGGCAACACGATCGGCAGGCAGCGGTCGTGCTCGTCGACGAGCACGATCCACACCGCGAGCGGGCCGCGGCGCTCGGGGCCCGCCAGCGCCAGCAGCACCGCGAGCGCGTCGCCAGGCCGTGCCAGGGCCGTGCCGGGCAGCGACACCGGCAGGAGGTCGTCGTCCGGCCCGTCGGCGTCCCACACGGGCGGGTCCTCGAGGCTCCAGACCGCGTCGTCGTCGTGCAATGCCCGGGACGCGGCGTCGTCATCCCACCACTCGGCAGGCCAGTGGTCGTGGCAGCCGGCACGGCCGTGGTCGCTGGGCTGCTGATCGCGTCTCGTCATGGCACACAGCCTGGCCGTGGGATCGATTCCGTCGGGCCCGTCGCCCCCTAATTGTGGAGGGCGTTGCCGCCGAGGGGGCTTTGCGGAGTTCGGGCCGCCAAATCGCCGAGAAGCCGTTGCCGAAAAGGCAGGTCAGACCTTCGAAACAGGGTTCCTGGCGAGCGCCGATAATGCGCATTATGACAATCCGCAGACGAGCCACACTCCCCATGTGGGTCGTCTGGTTCGCCCGAGCTCAGCCGACCTCGAGGACGTAGCGCTCCTCGATCGTGTCCGGGTCGCGTGGCAGCGCCATGCGCTCGCCGGTGCGCGTGAAGCCGGCGCGCACATAGAGGTCGCCCGCCGCGTGATTGCCGTCCACGAGCCACAACGAGACCGTGCGGGCGCCGTCGACCGCCGCGGCGTGCTTGATCGCGTCCAACAGCGACCAGCCGATGCCCTGGCGTCGCGACTCGGGCGCCACCCACAGTCCGATGACGTGACGGTCGTCCACCGGTGAGCCTGGCTCCTGCATCATCGAGATCGTGCCGCGCGGGTCCCCCGCCTCGTCGAGCGCGAGCCACGTCGCCACCGTCCGCAGGCGCATGCGCCAGTGTGACTCGCGGAACTGCTCCTCACGCGCAAGCGATGAGCCGAACGCGTCGGGGTCCTCACGGAGCGCCCGCAGGCGCACCGCCTTCACCAGCTGCCAGTCGTCCTCGGTCGCGCGCTTGATCTGCACGCACACATGATCGCCCATCGCCCGCACTCAACTGCTGCTCAAACACGCGGGGCGGCCCCGTCGCCGGCTGGCGTCACGGTCCCCCGTGGCCTTGCGGGTCTGGGCGCGACCGCGCCAGATCGGCGATCTCCTCCTCGGGCCGCGGTGGGATCGTCTCGTCGTCCTCGAGTTGGGGCACCTCGTCGTCGGGCACGTGCCTCACGACGCCTCGTGGCTCGTTGTCGCTGGTCACAGCCCCTCCCCTAGTTAGTTGCCTACAGCTCCTACATCGAGGCCCTCGCCGGGGCCCAGGAAGACCACGTCCCCAGCGCCGCCCAGGCGCCCGACGAGGCCGAGCGCCAGATTGCGGCCGGTCTCGCTGTAGGCGCCGTCGTGGATCGCGACGACCCGCGTCGGCGCGACGGCGCGCACGTAGTCGACGGCGTCGCCCACCCTGAGCCACGGGCCGCCGATCGGGGCCAACAGCACGTCGACGGGCTCGTCCGGGACGACGAGCGCGTCGCCCGGGTGCAGGACGCCCTCGACGAGGAACGCGACGTTGTCGATCCGCGGGATGTCGGGGTGGATCACCGCGTGCCGGTCCCCCAGGACCCGGATCTGGAAGCCCGCCGCCTCGATCATGTCGCCTGGGGCGACGACGTGGAGGCGGTCCGCGGGCGCGCCCGCGGACAGGACCGCGTCGACGACGCCCCGAGTCCCCCACAGGAGCGCGCCTCGGGCGACGGCCGCGGCGACCGGCTCCGGCGCCACATGATCGAGGTGCTCGTGCGTCACCAGGATCGCCAAGACGCCGTCGAGAGCACGGTCGAGATCGGACAGCGAGCCGGGATCGATGGCGAGGGAGCCGGGCGAGGCGTCGAGCCGGACGCAGGAGTGGCCCCAGCGCGTGAGTCGAGTCATGGCGCCAGTCTTCCACCGTCACACGGACGGCCCAGCCGAACTGGACACACGTGCCGCAGGTGTCGGCCGCACGCAGCGTGAACCACTACGGTGGCCCGATGCTGGTGCTCGCTGTGTGCAGCCTCAAGGGTGGAGTCGGCAAGACCTCGGTGACGCTGGGCCTCGCGTCCGCGGCGCTCGAGCGCGGGCTGAAGACCCTGGTCGTCGATCTGGACCCGCAGGGCGACTCGACCATGGCGCTGGGCGTCCGCGTCGAGAACGGCGACGTCGCGGGCGTGCTCTCGTTCCCCGGCGAGTCGTCCGTGGCCGCGGCAACCGTCACGAGCCCGTGGTCCGAGGGCAGCCTCAAGGTGCTCGCAGGCTCCGAGCGCAGCGCGCTGCACGACCGGCTCGACGGCAAGGACGTCGACCGCCTGCGGTACGCGCTCGCATGGGTGCACGACTACGACCTGGTCCTGATCGACTGCCCGCCGTCGCTCGGTGGACTCACGCGCACGGGCCTGTCGGCAGCCGACCGCGCGATCGTCGTGACCGAGCCGGGCCTGTTCGCCGTCATGGCGGTCGGCCGCGCGATGCGCACGATCGACGAGCTGCGCCGCGGACCGGCGCCGGCGCTGCAGCCGCTGGGCATCGTCGTCAACCGCCAGCGCGCGCGCTCGGTCGAGCAGGCGTACCGGCTCGACGAGCTCCAGACCCTCTACGGGCCGCTGGTCCTGGCCCCCGCCGTGCCCGAGCGGGCCGCGCTCCAGCAGGCGCAGGGCGCGGCGCAGCCCGTCCACGCGTGGCCCGGCGCCGCCGCGGCGGAGCTCTCGGGCGTCTTCGACCAGCTCCTCGACCGCGCGCTGCGGGCGCCGCGCCGGTAGCGAGGCTCCGAATCCGAGCATGACGAAGGCCGCCCCGGATCTTGCCGGGGCGGCCTTCGTCATCGTGTGGGGGTCAGCCCGCGGTGCGGGCCCGACGGCGCTGCGCGAGCTCGTCGGCGGGGTGGGCCTGCTCGCCCTCGTCGTCCGCTCGCTCGGTCGGCAGCTCCGCGAGCGTGCCCTCGACCTCGCGCCAGACGCGTCCGACCGCGATCCCGAACACTCCCTGGCCGCCCTGCACGAGGTCGATGACCTCGTCGGCCGACGTGCACTCGTAGACCGACGCGCCGTCGGACATCAGGGTGATCTGCGCCAGGTCGTCGACGCCGCGCTCACGCAGGTGGCTGACGGCCGTGCGGATCTGCTGCAGCGACACCCCAGTGTCGAGCAGCCGCTTGACTACCTTCAGCACGAGGATGTCCCGGAACGAGTAGAGGCGCTGCGTGCCCGAGCCGGTCGCGGGCCGGATCGACGGCTCGACCAGGCCCGTGCGGGCCCAGTAGTCGAGCTGGCGGTACGTGATGCCAGCGGCGCGGCACGCAGTGGGACCGCGGTAGCCGGTCGCGACGTCGAGGTCGGGGAGGTCGTCGTCGAACAACAGGCCCTGCGCCCGCTGCGGAAGGCCGGTCGCGCTCTCGGCGCTATCGTTGCTGGCCACGGATGTCCTCCACTCGTCGCGCCGGGGCGGCGCCTGCTGGCAACGCTAGGCCCGTGAGTGGGCCGATGCAATGACGCTCACGGGCGTGTCGCCGCGGCGTGTCTCACCTTGGACCTCAAGGTGAAGGTTCATGCGGACCGGGCTCCTGGCCGGTCTCGAAATCCTCGGGCTCGACCGAGTCCAGGAACTCCCGGAACCGCTCGAGGTCGTCGTCGGACGTCTGGGTCCGGACCTCGACGCCCGCCTCCGCGACGACCTCCGCCGAGCACAGCACGGGCACCCCGAAGCGCAACGCCAACGCGATCGCGTCCGACGCGCGGGAGTCGACCCGCGCGCCGTTGCCCAGCTCGAGCTCGGCGAAGAACACGCCGTCCTCGAGTCGCGTGATCGACGCCTGGCGGACCGCGTCGCCCTCCGCGATGATCACGTCCCGCAGCAGGTCGTGGGTCATGGGCCGGGGCGGCACGATCCCCGCCTGCGCCGACGCGATCGCGCCCGCCTCGCCGGGGCCGATCAGGATCGGCACCACGAGCTCGGACTCGGGGTCCAGGAGCAGGACGACGACCTCGTCGACGGCCGGGTGCCGCCGGACGCCCACCACCTCGACTGGGACCAGCCCTGAGTCATCCGCCACGCACCCACCGTACGGCCGAGGGCCGCGCCGCGCGACGGAGTGCCACGCCGCCGTCGGCTCCGAGCGTCAGGGCGCCAGGCCCGCCACGGCGGCGCGCATCAACGCCGTGTGCATCTGCGCGCACAACTCCCCCACCTCGGCCGCCAGCGTGCTCGCGTGCGCGCGCGATGACGCGCTGCGCTGCCCCAGCAGGGGCGCGACCACCTGCGAGACGAGGTCCGACTGGCGGTCCACCGCCGCGCGGAAGACCCGCAGGTGCCGCGCGTCGATGCCGTGCTCGCGCATCGCCAACGCGGCCCGCACGACGTCGCGTGCCCACAGGTCGAACTCGCCGCGCGGCCCCGGCGTCACCACACCCGCCTCGACGAGCTCCGCGACGAAGGCGGGATCCGCGCCGAGCTCGGCGGCCAGCGCCGCGGCGGTCATCCCGGAGCCAGTCCGGCGCACGACGCCGTCGGACGCCGCGAGCCGCGCGCGCGTCGGAGGCTCCTCCTCGAGCCCCGCGTCGAGCGCGGCGAGGCGCTCGCCGATCACCTTCAGGGGCATGTAGCGGTCGCGCTGCATCCGCAGCACGAACCGCAGGCGCTCGATGTCCGCAGGCGAGTACTGGCGATACCCCGCGGGGGTCCGGACCGGCTGGATCAGCCCCTGCTCCTCGAGGAACCGCAGCTTCGACGTGGTCACCGCGGGGAACTCGAGCTGCAGTGCCGAGAGCACGTCCGAGATGCGCATCGAGGGCCGACGGGACAGTCCGCGCGGCCACCCCTCGTCGGGCTCGGAGCCGGCCTCGGCGCCCGACGCCCGCCCGGCGGGCTGGGGCTCGGGCTCAGACTCCCGCCGCGCGTGCGCGGACGCCGTCACTCCGCCTGCTCCCGGTGTGGGCTCGGGTGGAACGTCATGCGGTACTTGCCGATCTGCACCTCGTCGCCCGCGCGGAGCACGGCCTGGTCGATGCGCGAGCGGTTGACGTACGTGCCGTTGAGCGAGCCGATGTCGCGCACGACGAACTGCCGGCCGTCGCGGACGAACTCGGCGTGCTTGCGCGACACCGTCACGTCGTCGAGGAAGATGTCCGCGTGCGTCGAACGCCCGGCGACCGTGCGCTCGGCGTCGAGCAGGAAGCGGGCGCCGGCGCTGGGCCCGCGCTGCATGACCAACAGGGCCGACGTCGGCGGGAGCGCCTGGACCGCGACCGACTCCTCGGGCGTGAGGCCCACCGGCGCGGCGGCCTCGATCTCGACAGGCTCGATACGGCCGAAGTTCACAGTGGTCTCGGTTCCGGCGTTCAGACGAACCTCGTCGTCTCCGGTCATCGCGCCTCCCCGATCAGCCTGCCGGCGCGAAGAGCGCCGCGTGCCCACCCTATGCGGGGAATACGGCTCTGCGCAGCACCGACGCCCACCTCGCGCGCGGCGAGTCCCGGACGAATCGGATCATTCGCCGCTCGGTGGCACGGGCGTGGCGAACTGCGGCTCGGGCAGGTCGCGCACCGCGGTCACCTGGACCTCGTCGAGCTGCGTGACCGCGCCCGAGGCGCCGTTGCCGCGCACGGTCGCCATCGCGCCCGCGGGGATCTGCAGCGCGATCGCGATCGTCTCGGGGTCGCCGATCGCGAGCCAGGTGTACGGGGCCTCGAGAGCCACGCCGTCGAGCACGATCTCGCCGCGCGAGCCCGTGAACGCCGAGCTCGCCGTGATCCGCCTGTCGTTGAGCTGGATGGCCTCGGCGCCGGCGTTGCGCAGCTCCTCGAGCATGTTGAGCATCGTGATCGGCTGGAGCCTGCCGTCGGGGTCGACGAGCACCACCCGCACGCCCGGCCCCTGCGCGGGCAAGCGTCCCGCCAGGATGCCCTGGGTCACCGCGGCCCTGCGCAGCGACTCGAGCGCCGCGGCCTCCCGGTCGCTGCCCGACGCGAGCTTGTCGCGTTGCGAGCGCAGGTCCGCGACCTCGCGGCGCAGCGCGTCGCCCCGCTCGGTGGTCTCGTCGAGGATGCGCACCAAGTCCGCCTGGCGCAGGCCGGAGAGGTTCGTCGTGTCGTTCTGGCGCACCTGCACGACGAGCGCGAAGCCCAGCAGCGCGCACAAGACGCCCGCGGTGACCTGCGCGCGCGTGGCCCGCGGGGCGAGCGCTCGGCCGAGGACTCGCCAGGCGCCCTGTGGCGCCGGGTCGGCCGTGGTCGTGGCGGTCGTGGTCACGGTCGTGGCTGCAGGAGCATCGAGCTCGGGGCTTGCGGCGTCGGGCTCGGAGCCGGGCGGAGCCGCGTCCGGGCCCGGCGGCTGCTCGATCGGGGCCTGCTCGACCGCTGGCTGCTCGACCGGTGGCTGCTCGATCGGCGGCTGTGGGTCCGCCGCGTCGGATGTGGTGGCAGCCTCGTCGTCCGCGTGCCCCGGGCCGGACGCGGGTTGGAGCGCGAGCGGGACATCCGCGAACACGTCGCCGGCCAGCACGGCGTCGACGACGAAGCCGTCGACCGACACGGTCTCGGAGTCCCCGGGCTCGTGCTCGTCGTCGCGGGACTCCTCGCCGACGGCGTCAGCACCCGCTTCGTCATCGCCTGGCGCGGCCTCGCCTGGCGCGGCCTCGTCTGAGTGGTCGTCGTCTGGCGCGGCATCGTCTGCCTGGTCGTCGTCTGCCTGGTCGTCGTCTGCCTGGTCGTCGTTCAGCGCGTCGTCGGGGCGTGCGGGCTCCACCTCGGCGTCGCCCGCTGGGGGCGCGGCCTCGTCGGGCAAGGACTCGCCAAGTGACGCCCCGGCGGAGGCGGCAGCCTCCGGCCGCTCGTCTGGCTCGCGCGCGGATTCGCCCGTCACGGTCAGGCCTTGAACAGGTGCCGGCGGATCGCCGCCGCGTTGGAGAAGATGCGGATGCCGAGCACGACGACGACCGCGGTGGAGAGCTGCGTGCCGACGCCCAGCTGGTCGCCCAAGAACACGATGAGGGCCGCGATGATCACGTTCGAGAGGAACGAGATCAGGAACACGCGGTCGTCGAAGATGCCGTCGAGCATCGCGCGCACGCCGCCGAAGATCGCGTCGAGCGCGGCGACAACGGCGATCGGCAGGTACGGCTGGAGCTCGGCGGGCACGGTCGGCTGCAGGACCAAGCCCGCGACGACCCCCACGACCAGCCCGATGACCGCGATCACCGCAGCACCCCTCCCCCTTGCCTGGCGGACGACGGCACGTCCGCCCATTGCCGCGCCGACCCTGTCACACGCGATCCCTCGGACGGTAACCGACCCGCGGCCCGCGGCGGTGCGGAAGTCCGCAGGATGTCCGGAAGCGCATCGTCAGGAACGGTCGCGTCATGCAGCGTCGTCTGGCCGGCGCCCGGGAGCAGCAGGTCGTCTCGTGACGACACGTCGACGCCGATGCCGAAGGTCTCCTTGAGCGTCGCCAAATGCTGTCCGGTCACGTCCCGGGCGAGCGCGGTCTGCATCGCGCTCGCGTCGCCGATCGCCTCCACGCGGTAGGGCCCGACGATCGGGACGAGGTCGACCAGGACCGCGCTTCCCGCGCTGCGGATCGCGGACGTCGCGGTGACGCGGTGCTTGTTCACCGAGATCGCCTCGGCGCCAGCCGCCCACAGCCCGTTGACCAGGACCTGGAGGTCGATGTCCTGCACGCGGCTCATCTCGTCCACCTCGCCCGAGCCGTCGTCGGGCGCATCCGTCAACACGTAGCGCAGCCCGGGGCCACGCACCGCGAGCGCGCCCGCCTCGACCGCGCTGGCCTCCATCGCCGAGATGACCGCGCTCTGGCCGGGGCCGACCAGCTCCGTCTGGAGCGCCGCGATCTCCTCGGAGAGCGCCGCGACCTGCTGCTGCAGCGCGACGGCGTCGGCGCTGCGCGCCTCGATCCGTGCCTCCAGGAGCTTGCGCGCCTCGACCGCCGAGCTCGCGGGCTGGTGCAGGGCCATCGCCGCCGTGGCCACCGCGGCCCCCAGCAACGCGGCCACGACGAACCCCCCGAGCCGGCGTCCCGCGCGGCCCAGCGGGGCAGGCGAGGAGCCGCCGGGGGCAGCCTCAGCTGCGGCCTTGCGCGCCGCGGCCTCGGCGTACCCCGGGTCGAGCGGGCGCTCGTACACCTCGGTGATCAGCGTCATCGAGGCGTCGGGGCGGCCGATCACGGTCGGCCGGTGGCGGGCCGTCACGGCTGGGGCAGCTCCTTGTGGCGCAGCAGGCGGCTCGCCTGGATCAGGTAGAGGGCGCCGGCGAACCAGTACAGGGCCACACCCCACAAGGCGAAGGCCCACCCGGCGACCTCGGCGACATCGCCCACCCATCCGTCCCACTCGGAGAGCAGGAGCAGCGGGAACGCGTACAGCAGCGCGAACGTGCCGGCCTTGCCGGCCAGGTGGACCTGAGGCGGCGGGTAGCCGTGGTGGCCGAGCACCAGCAGCATCACGCCAAGGACGACTTCGCGCAGCGCGATCACGGCGAGCAGCCACCACGGGACGACCTCGCGCCAGGCCAGCCCGACGAGCGTCACGACGATGAACAGGCGGTCCGCCGCGGGGTCGAGCAGCTGGCCGAGCCTCGTGACCTGCCCGAGCCGGCGCGCGAGCACGCCGTCGAGCCAGTCGGTCGCGCCGGACACCGCGAGCACGACGACCGCGGGTCCGTCCTGCCCGGTCACGATCAGCCACGCGAACACCGGCACCAGGAGCAGCCGGAACATGCTGATGAGGTTGGGGATCGTCCAGACCTGGCGGCCGACCGGCACGTCCTCGACAGCGCCGTTGGCGCCGTCCTCGTCCTCACGCGTGCCGACCACCGTCCACCCTTCGCCGTGTCCGGGCACCGATCCTAAGCGGACGCGTGCGCAGCGCGTCGCACGCCCACGTGGCAACCTTGCGTGGTGCACACCAACGACGCCGCGGTGATCGAGCGGCTCCTGCTGTCGAACGGCCGGTGGGCCGTGGTCGGGCTCTCGACGAACACCGCCCGCGCCGCCTATGGCGTCGCCGCGTTCCTCCAGCGGACCGGCCAGGAGATCGTGCCCGTGCATCCTGCGGCCGAGGCGGTCCACGGCGCGCCTGGCGTCGCGTCGCTCGCCGACATCGACGGGCCCGTGGACGTCGTCGACGTGTTCGTGAACTCGGCGCTCGCGGGGGCAGTGGTCGACCAGGCGATCGCGATCGGCGCGTCGGCGGTCTGGCTCCAGCTGGGCGTCGTCGACGAGGCGGCGGCCGCCCGCGCGGCCGCCGCAGGCCTCGACGTCGTGATGGACGCGTGCCCGGCGATCGAGGGCCGTCGGCTCGGCCTCGGCTGACAACCACCCGGCGGCACTCCCCCGCCCGCCTGCGGGCTGTGCCCGAACTCACGCACGTCCGCACTCCCCTGATGAGGGCGTTCGACGGGCGGACCGGTACCATCGTCGGGTTCTAGGAGTTCGTCGCGCCCCCTGTGTGCGGACCCGGACCCGTGTGGGGCCGGGCGTGTGATCGGGAGGGCACCACCCTGGTGCCCGAGTGTGTTTCGGGGCAGCGACCCGCCGCGCCGCCCTGGCGTCGGCCAGGGCTCCCCCCCGAAGCGAAACTCGGTCCTGCCATGACGCCCCCTGCCCACGAGACCACCTTCGCCGATCTCGGCTTGCCGCCCGCATTGCGCGCGGCTGTCGACGACCTCGGCTTCATCACTCCTTCAGCCATCCAGGCCGCCGCGATCCCCGCGCTCCTGGACGGCCGCGACATCGTCGGCGTCGCGCAGACCGGCACGGGCAAGACGGCCGCGTTCGGCCTTCCGCTGCTCGCGGCGGTCGACGCCGAGCTCGGCGCCGTGCAGGCGGTCGTCCTGACGCCGACGCGCGAGCTCGCGATGCAGGTGGCCGACGCGGTCGCGTCGTTCGCGAGCCACTCGGACGGCGTGAGCGTCGTCGCCGTCTACGGCGGCGCCCCGTTCCTGCCGCAGCAGCGCGCGCTCCAGCGCGGCGCGCAGGTGGTCGTCGGAACCCCCGGCCGAATCATCGACCACCTCGAGCGCGGCACGCTCAAGATGGAGAACGTCCGGTTCCTCGTGCTCGACGAGGCCGACGAGATGCTCCGCATGGGCTTCGCGGAGGACGTGGAGAAGGTGCTCGAGCGCGCGCCCGAGCAGCGCCAGGTCGCGCTGTTCTCCGCGACGATGCCCCCCGCGATCCGACGCGTGGCCGAGCAGCACCTCAACGACCCGGTCGAGGTCACCGTGGCGCGCCAGTCGTCGACGGTGACGACCGTGCGCCAGACGTTCGCGGTCGTCCCGCACCGCCACAAGGCGGGCGCGCTCGCGCGCGTCCTGGCGGTCACCGAGGCGGACGCGGCGATCGTCTTCGTCCGCACGCGTGGCGCGGCCGAGGAGCTGGGCAGCGCGCTCGTCGAGCGCGGTGTGGCCGCCGCCTACATCTCGGGCGACGTCGCACAGGCGGAGCGCGAGAAGATCGTCGAGCGGCTGCGCGGCGGCGCGCTGGACGTGCTGGTCGCCACCGACGTCGCGGCCCGCGGCCTGGACGTCGAGCGCATCGGGCTCGTCGTCAACGTCGACGTCCCGCGTGAGGCCGAGACGTACGTGCACCGCATCGGCCGCACGGGCCGCGCCGGCCGCGAGGGCACCGCGCTCACGTTCGTCACCCCCGCCGAGCGCAACCGCCTCAAGCAGATCGAGCGCACCACGCGCACGCCGCTCGAGGAGGTCGCGATCCCCACGCCCGCCGAGGTCTCCGCGCACCGCGTCCGCGCGCTGCTCGGCAAGGCCGCGGACCGCGCGGCCAAGGGCCGCCTCGACCTCTACCGCGACGCGATCACCGCGCACCGCGCCGAGCACCCCGACCTCGACTCCGACGAGCTGTTGGCCGTCCTGGCCGCGCTCGCGGTGGGCGACGACGGTCCCGAGCCCCGCTCGGGTGACGACCTCGACGACGCCCTGCAGCGTGTGCGCGACACCGCCGAGCACTCGCGGCGCGGCGACGACGACGGCGACCGCCCGCGCGAGCGTCGGCGCGCCAACACGCACATCG
>JAEWOA010000309.1 GCA_023461115.1 Actinomycetes bacterium | reverse complement strand
CTCGAGCGCGGGCGCCGCGCCGGCCCAGCACAGCCACGCGGGGGAGACGTCGAGGCGGCGCGCGTCGTCGGCCAGGCGCATCGTCGGGCCGTACACCGAGGCCCAGGGCTGCTCGCCCGCGTACCAGCCCGCCGCGACCGGGCGCAGGCGCGCCAAGGCGTCGGGGTGGGCGGTGAGGAACGCGACGCCGCGCGGCGCGGCCAGCCACTTGTAGGCGGCGCATACCGTGACGTCGGCCAGGTGGGCGTCGACGGGCAGCCAGCCCGCCGCCTGCGTCACGTCGCACACCGTGAGGGCGCCGACGGCGCGGGCCGCCGCGCTGATCGCGGCGAGGTCGGCGATCGCGCCGTCGCGGGACTGGACCAGGGAGAACGCCACGACGTCCACGCCCGGACGGATCTCGTCGAGCAGCGCCGCCAGGGGGACGTGCGTCACGGTCACGGCCCGGTCCGCGTGCGCCAGGAACGGGAAGACGACCGACGTGAAGTCGCCGTCCACCGTGAGCACGCGCGCGCCGTCGGGGAGCGACGCCGCGACGACTCCGACGAGCGACGACGCCTGGGACCCGATCGCGACGCTGCCCGCCGGCATTCCGACCAGCGACGCGAACGCGTCACGCGAGCGGGCCACGCACTCGTCGATCGCGGCCAGGTCCAGGCGCCCGCCCGCCCAGTCGTCGAGCGCACGGCGCATGGCCTCGACGGTGGCGCGCGGCGGCAGGCCGCAGGTCGCGGCGTCAAGGTAGCCGGGCACGCGATCGAATGCGTGGCCGAGCGGCGAGACGGACAGGTCGTGGCGCATGCAGGGATCGTCGGCCGCATGGCGGCATCACGCAACCGCGAGATTGCTAGCCTGACCATCACACGAAGTGATGGAAGGAGGGTGCGCCATGCTCGACGTCGCCTCCCTGCGGATGCTGCGCGCCATCCAGGATGCCGGGACCATCACCGGCGCCGCCGCGCAGCTCGGCGTCGGGCAGCCCGCCGTCAGCCAGCACGTCCGGCGCCTCGAGCGGCGCCTCGGCGCCGCGCTCCTGGACCGCTCCGGCCGCGCAGTCCGGCTCACCGAAGCCGGCGAGGTGCTCGCCCGGCACGGAGCCGCCGTCACCTCGAGCCTGCGCGCCGCCGACGCCGAGATCGCCGCGCTCACCGGCCTGCGGGCCGGGACCGTGCGGCTCGTCGCATTCCCCTCGTCGTCCGCGACGATCGTGCCGCGCGCGCTCGCCGCGCTGCGCGTCCGCCACCCCGGACTCTCCGTGACGCTCGACGAAGTCGAGCCGCCCGACTCGCTGCGCCTGCTGCGCGAGGGCGCATGCGACGTCGCGCTCACGTTCGCTTACCCCGGCGTGAGCCTGGGCCGCGGCGAGGACGACCTGTCCGGCCTGGTCACGCGGCACCTCCTCGACGACCCGACGACTGTCGCGCTCCCCGCCGGCCACCCGCTCGCGGCGCACCCCGAAGTACACCTCGACGCCCTCGCCGACGAGGAGTGGATCGCCGGCTGCCCGCGCTGCCGCGGACACCTGCTCGCCACCGCCGACGCGCACGGCTTCACCCCGCGCATCGGGTACGCCACCGACGACTACGTCGCGGTCCTCGCGCTCGTCGCCGCCGGCCTCGGCGTCGCGCTCCTGCCCGCGCTCGTCGGGCCCACCGCCGAGCGGCACCCCGGCGTCGTCGTGCGGCCCGCGCGCGCCACCACGGTCCGCGACATCCACGCGGTCACCACGCCCGACCTGCTCCGAGTGCCCGCGGTGGCCGCCACGTTCGCCGCGCTCCAGGCCGCTGCGCGCGCCTAGCGCGCGAGGCCGCCTCGCGTGCCGGGTCAGCGCAGGCCCAGCACCTCGCGGATCGTGCGGACCACACCGTTGTCGTTGTTGCTCGGCGCCACGAAGCGAGCGGCCGCCCGCACGTCCGGATGCGCGTTGGCCATGGCGTACGACCAGTGCGCGGCCGCCAGCATCCCGAGGTCGTTGAAGTAGTCGCCGAACGCCATCGTCTGCTCGGGCGTCACGCCCAGCTCGCGCTGCACCGCGCGTAGGGCCGTGCCCTTGTCCGCGGTCGGGGACATCACGTCCACCCAATGCCTGCCCGAGACGAGCACGCGCGCCTCGTCGTCGAACCGCCCGAGCAACGGCCCAGCGCCCCGCTCGGCGTCCCCGAAGTCGTACACCGCGACCTTGAGCACGTCGTCGTCCACAGCCGACAGGTCGCCGACCGCCTCGAGCAGCGCGTAATACGGGCGCACCTGCGCGACGAACGGCTCGTCGACCCGCTCGATGTACGCCGAGCGCTTGCCGCACAGCACCGTGCCGAGATCCAGGCCCGACGAGGCGACCGCCTCCCGCACCGCGCCCACCACCGCGCGCGCGGTCGTCGTCGCCACCACGTCGGAGGCGACCTCCGCGCCGTCGCGCACCACGTACGCGCCGTTCTCCGCGATGTACACCAGGTCGTCGCGGCCGAACTGCGCGCGCAACGTCGCGTACTGCCGGCCCGACGCGGGCGCGACCACGATGCCGCGCGCGGCCAACTCGTCGAGCAGGGGCCAGAAGTCCGGAGGCACGCGCTTGTCGTCGTCCAGCAACGAGCCGTCCATGTCCAAGGCGATCACGCGCACATCAGCCACAACTTCATCCTCCCCTCGACGGGCGACGCGCCGCCAATCCGAATCCGGCCGCGCGCCCGTCGGGCTAGCCTGCCCGGCGGGGAGGTGGCCATGGGGGGCGACGAGCGGTCGGTGAGCGAGCCCGAGCAGCCGGACGCCAGCCCGCCTGAGCCGACCACCTCGTGGCCGACCACCTCGTGGCAGCCCGCCCCGAACCGGGGCGACGACTCCGCGCGTCAATGGGCCGTCGGCGAGGCGCGCGGCCAACGCGCCCTGTCCGGCAACACGGGCGCCTGGCCCGTCACGCAGATCCCCCAGCAGCGGCGGCCCGACCTGTCCGACGAGCGCCTCGTCGAGCTACGGCTGCAAGCCTCGCTCGGCACGGCGCGCCGCCCGCTCCTGGGCCGCCGGACGGTCGCCTTCCTGGTGTGCGTCGTCGCGGCCGTCGCAGGGTCGGTCGAGGCCAAGCTCTGGCTCGACGGCCGCAACCTCCTGCCCTGGCTCCCCGCGCGCGTCGAGGAGGGCGTCGCGCCCGACCTCACACGGCTCGCGGCTCGGCGCACCGAGCTCGGCTACCCGCCGCCCGGGTACGAGGCCGGCTCCGTCCCGCTCGGCCAGCCCCCCGCGCCGGGGACCACGAGCGCCTCCTACGCGTTCTTCGACGTCCAGGAGGACGGCCGTCCCGTCGCGTGGGACCCCTGCCGGCCGATCCACTACGTCGTCGGCGGCAGCGCGCCCAAGAACGGCGCCGCCATGATCGCCGGCGCGGTGAAAGCGATCTCGGACGCGACCGGCCTGGTGTTCGTCGACGACGGGCCCACCGACGAGCAGCCGTCCCCCGAGGGCGAGCGCCCCCTCATGGACTCGGCCCGGTACGGGCCGCGGTGGGCGCCCGTGCTCATCTCCTGGGACACCCCCGACGCCAACCCCGCGCTCTCGGGCGACACCGCGGGCCGCGGCGGCCCCGAGCGCGTGGCCTACGCGGGCGTGCTCTACAACGTCAGCGGGGCGGTGTCGCTGGACGCGCCTCAGCTCGCGGTCACACCGGACGCCACCGCGGTGGTCATGCACGAGCTCGCGCACGTCGTCGGGCTCGACCACGTCGACGACCCGGCCGAGCTCATGAACCCGCGCGCCGTGGCCGGGGTGCGGGAGTTCGGCGCCGGGGACCTGGCGGGCCTCGCGCTGTTGGGCCAGGGCACGTGCGAGCCGGGGCTCTAGCCGCCGCGGCCCGCGCCTGACCGCGCGCTCAGCCCGTGTCGCTCGTGTCGCTCGTGTCGCCTGTGTCCAGCGCGTCCTGCACGCCCGTCTCGCGCGGGCCCCGGTACACCGGCTCGCGGCCCGTGAGCGCGTCCCACCACGCCTTGTAGGACGCGGGGACCTCGCGGAGCCGCCAATTGAGCGCCTGCCGGGGCTGCACGCTCTCGGCCGACACACCGACCCCCGTCGAGGCGATGCCCGCCGCGCCGCACGAGAACAGCGCGCGGCGCAGGTGGTAGCTCTGCGTGAGCAGCACGGCAGCGTCGACCCCGAAGACGTCGTGCGCCCGCACGCAGGTGTCGTGCGTGTCGAAGCCCGCGTAGTCGAGCACGATGCGGTCCGCAGGCACGCCCTGCCCGGTGAGGTAGTCGCGCATCGCGGTGGGCTCGTCGTGGTGCGGCGTGCCGTTGTCCCCCGAGACGAGGATGACCTGCACGCGGCCGTCGTCGAGCAAGTGCTTGGCGGCGTCGAGCCGGCGCCGCAGGTAGGTGGACGGCGAGCCGTCGGGCCGCAGCCCGGCGCCGAACACGAGCGCGACCGGAGCCGGCCCCGCGGTGGACAGGCTCCGCACCCTCGTCTGGCCCACGCCCTGCACCCACACCAGCGGCAGCGCGAGCACGACCGCGAGCCCGAGGGCGACGAACGCGACGGTCCAGCGCCGCCGGCGCCGCGTCGTGGCGGGCCGGGGCTGCGCCTCGGGCTCGCTCGTCGTCACGCTCATGCGCCGCAGCCTAGATCGACGCGCCCACACAGATGCCCGTTTCGAGCGATCTGGGCCGCGCGCGTCACGCCTGTGGCGAACACGGCCATATCGCGTCGCACCCCGCCGTTAGCATCGAACAACGCCGCCTCGTCGACGCCGCACCGGACCGCCAGCCCGAGGTCCGCGGTACCCGGCGAGCACGTCGCTCGTGAGGAGTGCACATGTTCGAGAGATTCACGGACCGAGCCCGCCGGGTGGTCGTCCTCGCCCAGGAAGAGGCGCGGATGCTCAACCACAACTACATCGGCACTGAGCACATCCTCCTGGGGTTGATCCACGAGGGCGAGGGCGTCGCCGCCAAGGCGCTGGAGTCGCTCGGAATCTCGCTCGAGGCCGTGCGCGCGCAGGTGCAGGAGATCATCGGCGAGGGCCAGCAGGCCCCGTCCGGCCACATCCCCTTCACGCCGCGCGCCAAGAAGGTGCTGGAGCTGTCGCTGCGCGAGGCGCTGCAGCTCGGCCACAACTACATCGGCACCGAGCACATCCTGCTCGGCCTCATCCGCGAGGGCGAGGGCGTCGCCGCGCAGGTGCTGAACAAGCTGGGCGCCGACCTGAACCGCGTGCGCCAGCAGGTCATCCAGCTGGTCTCGGGCTACCAGGGCAAGGAGCCGGTCGCCGCCGGAGGGCCGCAGGAGGGGCAGCCCTCCGGCTCGGCCGTGCTCGACCAGTTCGGCCGCAACCTCACGCAGGCGGCCCGCGACGGCAAGCTCGACCCGGT
>JAEWOA010000308.1 GCA_023461115.1 Actinomycetes bacterium | reverse complement strand
GGGCCGTTCTTTCGACCGCAGCTCGCCCAGTTCACGCTCAAGCGACGCAAAGCCGCCCTGGGTCATTGGTATCTTTTCCATCGCACCCTGTCCTTCAGGATCTTCAAGTGGTTAACAAATGCTAATCGAACGCCCCCGCCATCAATATGGCAGGGGCGCACGAGTTATCCTGAGGCTATCGTGACTGCATATCGGGGGACTTTGCAAGCCTCCTAAAGGTCCTACTGGCCGATTTCAGCCGTTTCCCACCTAGAGTTCTGATTGCCCATCAGGGATGGGCGCGCTAGTGCTGTTTGCTACAGGTCCAAAAGCAAGACGAGGTCTACCAGCTATGACGGATGCCAGCGCGCCTCTTCGTGAATCAATGGAATATGACGTGGTAATCGTCGGAGGTGGACCGTCGGGTCTGTCGGCAGCGATTCGATTAAAACAGATCGATCCAGAACTACAGGTCGTAGTGCTGGAAAAAGGGTCCGAAATCGGTGCGCATATTCTGTCTGGCGCGGTGCTGGACCCGGTCGGGTTGAACCGGCTGATCCCGGACTGGAAGGAAAAGGGTGCGCCGCTGAACACCGAAGTCGTCGACGACAATTTCTATGTGTTGGGCGAAGGCGGACAGATGCGGGTGCCGAACTGGCCGATGCCGCCCCTGATGTCGAACCACGGCAATTACATCGTCAGCATGGGCAATGTCTGCCGCTGGCTGGCCGAACAGGCCGAAGCCTTGGGCGTCGAAATTTTCCCCGGCATGGCCGCCAGCCAGATCGTCTGGGACGGCAATCGCGTTAAAGGCGTCGTCGCAGGTGAGATGGGGCTGGAAGCCGATGGCACCCCCGGCCCAATGTATGAGCCGGGGATGGAACTGCATGGCAAATACGTCTTCATCGCTGAAGGCGTGCGCGGCAGCCTCGCTAAAGAGATCATGTCGAAGCTGAACCTGTCCGAAGGACACGATCCGCAGAAATTCGGTCTTGGGATGAAAGAGATCTGGGAGGTCTCGCCCGAGAAATTCCACAAAGGCCGGGTCGTGCATACGATGGGCTGGCCCTTGGGCAAGAATGCCGGTGGCGGCAGCTTTATCTATCACCTTGAGGACAACCAGGTTCTGGTCGGTTTCGTTGTCCACCTGAACTACGAAAACCCCTATCTGTATCCCTATATGGAGTTCCAGCGCTTCAAGCATCATCCGATGGTGGCGGACCTGTTGGAGGGCGGTAAACGCGTCGCTTATGGCGCACGGGCCATTAGTGAGGGCGGCTTGCAGTCTATCCCTGAATTGTCCTTTGACGGGGGCGTTCTGCTGGGCTGCTCGGCCGGGCTGGTGAACGTGCCGCGCATCAAAGGAAACCATAACGCGATGCTGTCGGGGATCGAGGCTGCCGAAGCCGCCGCCGCCGCGATTGCCGCAGGCCGCGAAGGCGACCGGTTGGAAGAATATGATCGCGCCGTGCGCGGCGGTGAGATCGCCAAGGATCTGAAGCGGGTTCGTAACGTCAAGCCGATCTGGTCCAAGCTTGGTCTCTGGCCCAGCCTGATGCTGGGTGGCTTTGACATGTGGGTGTCGAACCTGACGGGGCTGAACCCGCTTGGCACCTGGCATCATGGCAAGAATGACGCGCAGGCGACCGGCAAGGCCAAGAATTTCAAGCCGATCGATTATCCGCGTCCAGATGGCAAACTGTCCTTCGACCGGCTGACCAACGTGGCCTTCAGCTTTACCAACCACGAGGAAAGCCAGCCCTGCCATTTGAAGCTGAAGGATCCCTCGATCCCGATCGCGGTGAACCTGCCTGAATATGCCGAACCCGCGCAGCGTTACTGCCCGGCAGGAGTCTATGAGGTGCTGGAAGGCGCTGACGGGCCGAAGTTCCAGATCAACTTCCAGAACTGCGTCCACTGCAAGACCTGCGACATCAAGGATCCCTCGCAGAACATCAACTGGACCACGCCACAGGGCGGTGACGGACCCAATTACCCGAATATGTGAACTGAGGGGTCAGGCGTAATGATTGCCTGACCCTTTTCCGCACGTTAGGGTCCGCGAAACAAGAACGTGAACTATCCGGGATGGCCCCCTTGAATTTGACCCGCCCGAATCTGGCCCTGATTGCTGCCTTGCTTGCTGGCTTGTCGCTGCCTGCCACCGCGCAGGATCGGCCCGAACCGCGCCCGACGCCGCCTGCCGCGAATGCGGGCGATGAAAAGCCTGAAAAGACGCCTCCGGCGCCTTTGACGTTTGGTTTGGCCGGGCCGTTCCTAGCTGCCCGGATGGCGACGGTTGAAAGCGATTTTCAGGCCGCAGCGCGGTATTATGTCGAGGCTGTCGCCCATGACCCGCAGGACCGCTACCTGCAAGACAGCGCGCTTGTCGCGCTCGTCTCGGCGGGAAATCTGGATCGCGCAGTCCAGCTGGCCGACCAGATCGCCACCGAAGGCGCGCCAACGGAACTGTCGCAATTGGTGCAATCTGCCGAGCTGGTTCACAAGGGTGATTGGGAAGGCCTGCTGACCAGCCTTGACAAAAAGCCAGAAAGCGCCGCGCCCGAGGGCGATCTTCTTTACGGCATGCTACGCGCTTGGGCTGAACTCGGTGCCGGTCGCGCGCAAGAGGCGCTGGAATCCTTTGAAACGCTGACCAAAAGTTCTGGCGTCGCGCCGATGGTGAACTACCACCTGGCCTTGGCACGTGCGATGGTCGGCGATTATGAAGGCGCCGAAACGCTGCTCTCGAATGACGAGGTCGGGGGGCATCTGTTGGGCTTTACGGCCCGTG
>JAEWOA010000307.1 GCA_023461115.1 Actinomycetes bacterium | reverse complement strand
GGTCCGCGCCGCCCGCCGGGGCCGCCGCGCGTCGCGAGCCGCCGGCGCATGCTCGTGCTCACGGTGGTCGTCCTGCTCGTGCTCACGCTCTGCGCGGGCAAGCTGTTCTACATCCAGGCGGTCGCGGGCAAGAGCATCGCGGCGGACGCGCAGGCCAAGCGCCTCTCGTCGGTGCCGTTGATCGGGGTGCGCGGCCAGATCACGGACCGCAACGGCGTGGCGTTGGCGACCTCCGTCGAGCGGTACGACGTGTGGGTCAACCAGCGCCAGGTCGCCGAGTACAAGGGCAACGGGACCAAGGAGGACCCGCCGGGGGCGGTCGGCGTGGCGCGCAGGCTCGCGCCGCTGCTCGGGATGGACACCGCCGAGCTGGGCGGGCTCCTCGTCGGGGACCGCGGCCTGAAGTACCTGCGCAAGGGGGTGCTCCCCGAGGTCGCGCGGGACATCCGTGAGCTGCGGCTGCCGTGCATCGGAGTGGACAAGGTCGCGGACCGCGTCTATCCCAACGGCAATCTGGCCGGGAACGTCATCGGCTTCGTCAACTCCAACGGCCAGGGCCTCGAGGGGCTCGAGGCGGCGCTCGACGACCAGCTCAAGTCGACGCCCGGCCTGGAGACCTACGAGCGCGGCCGCCACGGGCAGCCCGTGCCCGGCGGGTACTCGAACGACACTCCGGCGGGCAACGGGTCGTCCGCCAGGCTGACGATCGACGCGGACATCCAGTGGAAGGCGCAGAGCCTGCTGGACAAGCGGGTCGCGGACGTGAAGGCCGCGAGCGGCACGGTCGTCGTGCTCGACGTGAAGACCGGCGAGGTGCTGGCGCTCGCCGACTCGGCGTCGCGCGACCCCAACAACCCGGGAGTGTCGCAGGGCGGCTCGCTCGCGAGCTCGGTGTCGGACGTGTTCGAGCCGGGCTCGACCGGCAAGGTCATCACGATGTCCGCGGTGCTCGAGTCCGGCCTGGTGAGCCCGACCGACCAGTGGACCGTGCCGTACGCGTTCAAGACCGACAACAACCAGGTCATCCACGACTCGCACGAGCACCCGACCTTGCGCCTGACTACGACGGGCGTCCTCGCGGAGTCGTCTAACACCGGAACCGTCCAGATCGGCTCGAAGCTCACGCCCGCGCAGCGCTACCAGTGGCTCTCACGGTTCGGCTTCGGCTCGCGCACGGGCATCGAGCTGCCGGGGGAGTCGGCGGGCCTGCTGCACCCGGTCGAGAAGTGGGACGGCCGCACCAAGTGGAACGTGCTGTTCGGCCAAGGTGTGTCGGTCACGGCGATCCAGGCCGCGCAGGTGTTCGCGACGATCGGCAACGGCGGGGTGCGCGTCCAGCCGCACGTGATCGAGGGCTGGACCAGCCCGGACGGCGTCTACACGCCCGAGCCGGACGCGCCGAGCACGCGCGTGATCTCGGAGAAGACCGCCGCGACCGTGCTGTCGATGATGGAGAGCGTGGTCGACGACGGCACGGGCTCGATCGCCGCGATCCCCGGCTACCGGGTGGCGGGCAAGACCGGCACGGCGCAGAACTGGATGCACGGCAACGGGCACCAGGGCATCACGGCGTCGTTCATCGGCGTCGTGCCGGCCGACAACCCGCGGATCGCGGTCGCGGTGATCGTGCACGAGCCCCAGACGACGATCTACGGCGGGTCCGTCGCGGGCCCGGTGTTCCGTGACGTCGCCTCGTACGCGCTGAGCGAGCTCGCGATCCCGCCGTCGGGCACCAAGGCCACGCTCTTCCCGACGACGTGGTGAGGACGCTCACTCCTGCCCCCACCGGGCCCGCCGCGGCGCCAGCCGGGCACGGCTCGCGCGGTAGATTCCTCACCATGACTTCCCCGGCCCCGATGCGCCCCGCGCATCCGGCGGGCCGTCGGCTCGACGCGTTGGCGCAGGCGTTCGCGCTGGCCACGCGCGGCGCCCCGCTCGACGACCTCGTGGTGTCCGGCGTGAGCGTGTCGAGCACCGACATCGCCCCCGGTGACCTGTTCGTCGCGGTCCCTGGCGCCCACGCGCACGGCGCCGCGTACGCCGCCTCGGCAGTCGACTCCGGCGCCGTCGCGGTGCTGACCGACGACGCGGGCGCGGCCCAGCTCGGCGAGCTCGCCGGGCGGGTGCCGGTCCTCGTCGGCGACGACCCGCGCGTGCTCGCGGGCCGTGTCGCGGCCGAGGTCCACGGGCACCCCGCCGAGCGGCTCGTGGCGGTGGGCGTCACCGGCACCAACGGCAAGACGACCACCATGTACTTCGTCGAGGCCGCGCTGCGCGCGGTGCACCCGACCACAGCCGTGCTCGGGACGGTCGAGCTGCGGGTGGGCGACGAGGGCATCGAGAGCCCCCGCACGACTGTCGAGGCGCCGGTGCTGCAGGGCGTCCTCGCGCTCGCGCTCGAGCGCGGCGCCAGCGCGGTGGCGATGGAGGTCTCGTCGCATGCGCTCGCGCTGCACCGGGTCGAGGGCACGGTCTTCGACGTCGCGGGCTTCACCAACCTGCAGCGCGACCACCTGGACTTCCACGGCGACATGGAGGGCTACTTCGCGGACAAGGCGCGCTTGTTCGCGCCCGGGCAGGCCCGCCGCGGCGTCGTGGTCGTCGACGACGAGTGGGGCCGGCGGCTCGCCGCGCAGGCGCGGATCCCGGTGGAGACGGTCTCGACGCGTGTCGACGGCGCCGCGGCGACGACGGCCGACTGGGCGGTCGTCGCGGCCGAGGTCGGGCTCGACGGCGTCGGCTCGACGTTCACACTGCGTGGCCCGGACGGGCGCGAGCACGCCGCCGTGAGCCCGCTGCCGGGCTTGGTCAACGTGTCCAACGCCGCGCTCGCGATCGTCCTGGCGCAAGCCGCGGGCGTCGACCTCGACGTCGCGATCACCGCGGTCGCGGGCGCGCACGCGATCCCCGGCCGCATGGAGCGTGTGATCGAGCGTGCGCCGGGCCGTCCGCTCGGGCTCGTCGACTACGCGCACACCCCGGACGCGCTCGTGCTCGCTCTCGAGGCGGTGCGGCCGATCACGCCCGGCCGGCTGATCATCGTGTTCGGCTCGGACGGCGACCGCGACCGCGGCAAACGCCCGATCATGGGCGAGATCGCGGCACGCCTGGCCGACGTGCTCGTCGTGACCGACGAGAACCCGCGCTCGGAGGAGCCCGCGAGCATCCGCGCCGCGATCCTCGAGGGCGTGCGGGCCCAGCGGCCCGACCTGACCGACGTGCACGAGGTCGCGCCGCGCGCGCAGGCCGTGCGCGACGCCCTCGCCCTCGCCCGTGAGGGCGACACCGTGATCACCACGGGCAAGGGCCACGAGCCGACCCAGGAGATCGCCGGAGTGTTCCACCGGTACAACGACCGTGACGTGTACCTCGCCGCGCTGGCCGACGGCATCGTCGCCGCCGGGGGTGACGCGTGATCGCGCTGACCGCCGCCGAGGTCGCAGCGGCGACCGGAGGCACGTTGCACGGAGTCGACCACACGCTGGTCGTGGCCGGCGCCGTGGTGACGGACTCGCGTGAGGCCGGGCCGGGCGCGCTGTTCGTCGCGCTCCCCGGGGAGCACGTCGACGGGCACGACTACGCGGCGCGCGCGGTCGCGTCCGGCGCCGCGCTCGTCCTCGCGTCGCGGCCGCTCGCGGACGACGACGGCGCCGCGCTGCCGACGGT
>JAEWOA010000306.1 GCA_023461115.1 Actinomycetes bacterium | reverse complement strand
ACCCCCGCGCGGCCACCGCGACAGTCGAGGCGATCGCCGCCGCGAGCCCGCGGCACGTGATCGCGCTGGGCGCGGCGTTCGGTGCGCCGGACCGGCTGACCGCGCGCGTCGCGACCGCCGCCACGGGGGCCCTCGCGCCGGGCGGCGGACAGCTGGTCTTCCCGGACGCGCCCGGCGTGCCGCACAAGAAGTACGTCGCGCTCTACGGCACGCCCGGCTCCGGAGCGCTCGGCCTGCTCGGCGAGCAGGACGTGCCCGCGACCGTCGCGCGCGCCGCGAAGTTCGGCCGCCTCTACACGCCGTTGACCAAGGACACCGTGGTGCCGGCGGTCGAGATCATCGCGACGATCGCGTCGGCGGGGCCCGGCAAGGACGGCAACTACTCCGAGGAGCGGTCGGTGGCCGAGCTGCGGCCGCTCGTCGACGCGGCGGGCGCCGCGGGGCAGCTGGTGCTGCTCGACCTGCAGCCGGGCCGCACGGACTTCCTGACGCAGGCCAAGCTCTACACCGAGCTGCTCGAGCTTCCGCACGTGGGCCTCGCGCTCGACCCGGAGTGGCGGCTCAAGCCCGACCAGGTGCACCTGCGGCAGATCGGCAGCGTCGGGATCGACGAGCTCAACGCGGTCGCGGACTGGCTCGCGCAGCTCACGGCCAGCAAGCGGCTGCCGCAGAAGATGCTGGTGCTGCACCAGTTCTCGCTGCGCATGATCGTCGACCGGGACCGCCTGGTGACCACGCACGACGAGCTGGCGCTGCTGATCCACGTCGACGGGCAGGGCGGGCAGCCCGCCAAGGCCGGCACCTGGAAGGCGATCCGCGCGGGCGCTCCGGCCGTGCGCTGGGGCTGGAAGAACTTCGTCGACGAGGACCATCCGATGCTCACTCCGCAGCAGACCTACCGGGTCGCGCCGATCCCCGACCTGGTCACCTACCAGTAGCGGGCCCCGCGAGCTCGGCGACGAGCCCGCGCTCACCGGCCCGCATCACCGCGCGGTGGGACGCCTGGAAGCCGCCGCGCAGCAAGGGTCCGCTCACGCGCATCCAGCCGCGCGCGGGCTCGACGTCCCAGCCGATCCGCACACGGCAGCCCGCGTCGTCGGGCGTGAGCGTGACCTCGGCAGTCCCGACGAGGTCGCCGTCGGCAGCGAGCCGGACCGAGTGCGGCGGCTCCGCGGCCACGACGGTCAACCCGAGCCGCAGTCGGTAGCCGCCCGGCGCGCGGAACGCCACCAGCGCCGCGCTGCCGACGAGCCCGTCCGGAGCCGGCCGGACCGCGTCCGCGCTGACCCCCGGCCACCATCGCGGCCAGCTCATCGCCGGGTCCGCGAGCACGCGCCAGCACGCTTCCGGGGGCGCGGGGAGGCGCCACGTCGAGCTCAGGCGGTACGGCCGTGGCACGGGCCTGAGTCTAGGCTCGGAGGTGATGGCTGAACCGACGAGCGAGCCCGCCCGATCCCGACGATGGCCCTCGCGCGTCGTCGCGGGGGTGCTCGTCGCGATCGCCGCGCTCACGTTCGGCGTCACCACGGCGTCGGTCGAGGGCAGCTTCGGGCCGCACGAGGCGCAGTACTCGATCACCACGGACGACCTGGTCACGGTGGACCTCGGGCCCCTCGGGACGCTCCAGATCGACTCGCCGCTGCCGTTGACGCTCGGCGCGCGCGTCACGGTGCAGGAGATCCCGGCGTCGTTCGCCGAGCTCGACCGCCCGACGACCCTCCAGGCGCTGACCGGCGACCTCGACGCCTACGTCCAGTTCTTCTCGGCGCCGCAGACCACGGTCCGCGACGCCGCCGAGGAGCTCGCGGCCGACGCCGCGGTGCGCACGCTGCTGGCGGCGGCCGTGCTGGTGGGCGGGTGGTTCGCGGTGAGCGCGCTGCTGGGCGCCGCCCGGCGCGCCGAGCTCGCGGACCGGATCCGGCCGCAGCGTGCCCGCATCGCGCTGGGCGCGGCTCTCGCGCTGACTGTCGCGGTCGTCGCCACGTCGAGCGTCGAGCCCGGTCAGCGGCCGGCTGAGTCGAGGCCCTCGTCGCCCGTGTTCGCCGGCACGCCGCTCGAGGGCGCGCGCGTCACCGGGCGCCTCGGCGGCGTCATCGACACCTACGGCGCGCAGGCGCTGGCCGCCTACCGCGAGAACCAGGCCTTCTACCAGCGCGCCGACGAGGCGCTCGCGACGGCCTGGGCGACGCGCGAGCGACGCGAGCGGAACCTGGGCAGCCCGGAGCCCGAGGGCGACTACGCCGTGCTCGTCGTGGTCTCCGACCTGCACTGCAACGTCGGCATGGCGCCGCTGATCACGACGCTGGCGACGAGTGCGGGCGCCGACGTCGTGCTCGACGCCGGTGACACCACCATGAACGGCACGACGGTCGAGCGGTACTGCGTCTCGTCGTTCGCGCGCGCGATCCCCTCGGGCGTCCGGCTCGTGACCTCGCCCGGGAACCACGACTCGGCCGAGACCTCCGCGATGTACGCCGCGGCGGGCGCGACCGTGCTGGCCGGCGAGGTCCTCGACGTCGAGGGCGTCCGCATCCTCGGGGACTCCGACCCCAACCAGACGCGGCTCGGCCAGGGCACGTCGTCGAGCGGCGAGTCGCTGTCCGACGAGGCCCGCCGGCTCGCGGACGTCGCGTGCTCGGACGGCGACGGAGTCGACCTGCTGCTGATCCACACGCCCGACGTCGGGCTGCCGGGCCTGCGGCGCGGCTGCGTCCCCGCGCAGGTCTCCGGCCACCTGCACACGCGGCACGACCCCGAGCAGATCGGGCTCGGGATCCGCTACGTCAACAGCAGCAGCGCGGGCGCGAGGCTCGGGCAGCCGACGCTCGGGCCGCTGCACGGCGACGCCGAGATGACCGTGCTGCGGTTCGACCGCGGGGCGCGGCGCCTCGTCGACTACCAGCTCGTCACGGTGACGCCGCAGGCGACCGTGACGGTCGCGCCGCGCATCGCGTGGCCGCCGATCCAGCCCCTCGTGCCCACGTGGCCGGGCCCGACGAGGCCGACGCTCGCGCCGCCGGCTCCCGGCCCGACGAGCCCGGCGACGGCCAGCCCGACACCGGCCACGCAGCAGGGCTGATCGGGCGCCGGGCGGCGCCCATGCGGGCACAGTTCGCCAACGGTTCGCACACCGGTCGATTTCAGCCGTGCGGATGTCCGATTCGCGGGCTTACCGTGGCCGGGTGGCCGGACGGCATGCGCGACGACCGCGACGGACGAGGCTCGCCCCCGCGGTGTCCGCGCTCGCGCTCGGCCTCGCCGCCGTCCTGACGTTCGGGCCGGCGCAGGCGGCCGTCGCCCCGCCCGCGCCCACGGAGGG
>JAEWOA010000305.1 GCA_023461115.1 Actinomycetes bacterium | reverse complement strand
CGCCGACGGCTTGCCGCTCGCGCTGCAGGTCGAACTCGTCGCGGCCGACGATCCCGCGCGTCCCGTGCGGCTGCGCGGGCGGCCGGTCTCGCGTGGCGCCGCGTCGCCGATCGGGGCCCGGCGTGCGCCGGACCCGCACGCGCGGTGGGTGCGCTCCGGGATCTCGTGGGACTCCGTGCGGCGCGCGTACTCCTACGGGCACGACCCCGCGCACCTCGCGGCACTCGGCGCGCTGCTGCACGGCGTCGAGCAGCCGCTGCCGCCCTGGACCGGCTACCGCACCTCGTCGCAGGGCGGCTGGGTGTGGCTCGACGAGGGCGCCGGCTCGGGACTGTGGGCCGCGCTCGACGACATGCGCCGCGCGGGCGTGGCCGTCGTCCTCGTCGGCCGCGATCCTGCGCCCGTGGCCACGCCACTCGAGCCTGCCAGCCTGCGCGCCGACCTGACGCGGACGGCCGCCGGGGACGTCGAGCTCGCGGTCGATGCGGACCTGGCCGGCGTGCGGCTCGAGCCCGGGACTTTCGCTCTGCTCGGCGCGGGCGAGCCCACCGGGCTGGTCGCCTGGACGGGCGATCCGCGCTCCAGTGTGGCTGACGTGGTGCTCGCACGGCTCGACGCGCCGGCGCCCGCGGGCCTCGCCGAGCTCGCCCGGTCCGGCAGGCACGTGTCGGTCCCCGCGCAGGAGTCGGCTCGATTCCTGCACGCCTACCACCCGCGGCTCGCGGCGCGCATGCCCGTCGGGTCGTCGGACGGGTCCGTGACACCGCCCGACCCGCCGCGGGCGGTGCTCGTGCTCGAGGTCGACGCGCTGCCCGAGCACGTCGTGCGGCTCACGTGGTCGTGGGAGTACCGCGACGAGGACGGCGCCCTGGTGCATGCGCTGCCGCTGGGCGGCCCCACCAGCGGGCTGTGGCGCTCGCCTGCCGACGAGGAGCGGCTGCACGCCGCGGCCGCGGCCGTCGCGGGCTCGCTGGCCGGCCGGACCCTCGCGCAATGGGAGACGGTCGACTGGGCGACCGACGTGCTGCCGCGCCTGCGGCAGCTCGACGGCGTCGACGTCCGCGTCCTCGGCGACCTCGCCGACTACCGCCGTGCCGTGAACATGCCCGAGGTCCGGGTGACGACGACGCCGGCCGACGAGCAGGGGCCGCTCGGAGGCCGCGACTGGTTCGACCTCCAGGTGGCCGTCGAGGTCGACGGGCACGCGGTCCCGCTGCCGCACCTGATCGCGGCGCTCGCGGTGGGGGACACCCGCCTGCTGCTGCCCGACGGGCTGTGGCTGCCGGTCGACACCCCGGCGCTCGCGGCGCTCCGGGCGCTCGTCGAGGAGGCACGCGCGCTCACCGACCGGCCCTCCGCCGGCCTCCGCGTCAGCCGGTTCCAAGCCGGCGCGTGGGCCGAGCTCGAGGAGCTGGGCGTCGTCGTCGAGCAGGCGGCCGCGTGGCGTGCGGCCGCGGAGCAGCTCGCGGCGCTCGAGCATGCGCCCGACGACGTCCCGGTCCCCGCGAGCGTGCGCGCGACGCTGCGGCCCTACCAGCGCGCGGGCTTCGGCTGGCTCGCGCGCCTCACGGACGCGGGGCTCGGCGGCGTGCTCGCCGACGACATGGGCCTGGGCAAGACGCTGCAGGTGCTGACGCTCGTCGCGCACCGCCGTGAACAGGACGCGGACGCGCCGCCTGTGCTCGTCGTCGCGCCGACGTCCGTCGTCGGGACGTGGGCGCACGAGGCCGCGACGTTCGTGCCGCACCTGCGCGTGGTGACGCTCGACCGCACGCGCGCCAAGCGCGGCACGCCGCTCGCCGACGAGATCGCGGGCGCGGACCTGGTGGTCACCACCTACGCGCTGCTGCGGCTCGACCACGAGGAGTACGCCGCGCGCGCATGGTCCCTGCTGGTGCTCGACGAGGCGCAGGCGGTCAAGAACCACGAGGCCCGCACCTACGCGTGCGCGCGCACGCTGCCCGCGCCCGTCAAGATCGCCGTCACCGGCACGCCACTGGAGAACTCGGTGCTCGAGCTGTGGGCCCTGCTCGGCATCGCGGCCCCCGGGCTGTTCCCGTCCCGGCAGCGGTTCACCGAGTTCTACCGCACGCCGATCGAGCGCGACGGCGACGCCGAACGGCTCGGACTGCTGCGGCGCCGGATCCGGCCGCTCGTGCTGCGGCGCACCAAGGAGGAGGTCGCGGACGACCTGCCTCCGCGCGTCGAGACCGTGCTCGAGATCGACCTCCTGCCGCGGCACCGCACGGTCTACGACCGTCAGCTGCAACGCGAACGCCAGAAGGTGCTCGGGCTGCTGACCAACCTCGACCAGCACCGCATCGAGGTGTTCCGCTCTCTCACCCTGCTGCGGCGCATGGCGATCGACGCGTCCCTCGTCGACGACGCGCACGCGAGAGTGCCCGCCTCCAAACTCGACGCGCTCGACGACCTGCTCGACGAGATCGTCGCCGACGGCCACCGCGTGCTCGTGTTCTCCCAGTTCACGACCGTGCTCGACCGCGTCCGCGCGCGACTCGACGCGCGCTCCCTGCGGTACTCCTACCTCGACGGCTCGACCAGGCGGCGCGCGGCCGTCGTCGAGAGGTTCCGCACGGGCGACGACCCGGTGTTCCTCATCAGCCTGAAAGCCGGCGGCGCCGGCCTGACCCTCACGGAGGCGGACTACGTCGTCGTGCTCGACCCGTGGTGGAACCCGGCGGTAGAGGCGCAGGCCGTCGACCGCGCGCACCGGATCGGGCAGACGCGCACCGTCATGGTCTATCGGCTCGTCGCCAAGGGCACGATCGAGGAGAAGGTGATGGCCCTGAAGGCCGGGAAGGCGGCGTTGTTCGACGCGGTCGTCGGCGGTGGCGAGCTCGCGTCCGCCCGCCTCACCGCCGACGACGTCCGGATGCTCCTGGGCTGAGCACCGCCGCGCGGCGGGCAGCACCCACGCGCGCTCGTCCTCAGGCGGCCTGTTCCTGGGTGTGGGCGTCGCCGAGCCGCGCCCGCCGCACGCCGGTGGCGCTCGAGACGGCCGCGACGAGCACCAACGTCGCCCCGGCCGCTGCGAGGGCGGCGCCGTAGCCGACGGCGTCGCCGAGCAGCCCTCCCAGGGGCGCCGCGGCGACGATGACCGCGCGGTTGACGGACCGCCTCGTGGCGTTCGTCCGGCCCTGCAGGCGGTCGGGCGTCGCGGTCTGCCAGTACGCCATCTCGTTCGCGTTCTCGGCGCCCATGCACAGCCCGAGGAGCAGGTGGCCGAGCGCGAAGAGCGCCCAGGCTCGTCCGCCGCCCCAGGTCCCGTCGGCCGGCCCGGCAGGGACCAGCAGCGCCGACGCGGCCATCACCACCCAGGCTGCCCCCGTGCCGAGGCGCGCGCCGATGACGACGCGCCCGACGCCCCACCGGTTGCCGAGGCGGACCGCGACCGAGGCGCCCGCCAAGGCCCCGAGGCCGGCGCCGGCGAGCGCGATGCCCAAGGTCGCGGGGCTGAGGTGGAGCGTCCGCAGCGCGAAGGCCGTCATGACGGCGCCGGCCACCGCCGAGCACGCGAACCACGCGTGGGTCGAGATCGCCAAGGGGCGCAGCGTCGGATGGCGGTAGATCCACCGGAGCCCTTCGCCGATCTCGGGCCCGATCTCCCGGACTCGGGGCTTCGAGCTGGTCCTGGGCTCGTCGATCTTCACCGTGGCGAGGAGGACCGCTGAGACGAGGTAGCTCGCCGCGTCGACGAGCACCGCGACGGGCGCGCCGAGGAGTTGCACGAGGCCGCCGGCGACCGCGGGCCCGCTGGCCTGCGCCACCGCGTCCGCCTGGTCCAGCCGGGCATTCGCGGGTCCGAGCAGCCGCGTCGGGACGAGCCTCGGGACGAACGACTGGAAGGCCGCGTCGCCCACCAGCGTGCACAGCCCGAAGATCGCCATCAGGACGGCCAACCACCCGACCGTCAACCACTTCGCGGCGAACAGCACGGGGATCGCCGACAGCGCCAACGCGCTGAGCAGGTCGGTCGCGACGAGCACGGGGCGGCGGCGCACGCGGTCGACGAACACCCCGGCGAGCAGCCCGAAGATCAGGTACGGCGCCCACCGCGCGGCGTTGACGAGCCCGACGTCCACGGCGTCGCCCGCCAGCACGTCGACCACCAGCACCTGGACCGCGAGGATCGTGACGTAGCTCCCGAACGCGGAGGTGGTGGCGGCGGTCCACAGGCGCGCGAAGCCTCGCGCCTCGCGCAGGCTCGCCGACGTCGTCACAGCCGCTTTCTACCGCACGCCGCGACGAAGGCCCTCTCGACGACGACGGCGTCAGCGGCCGCCGGCTACTTGACGACCCGGACCTCCTGCGGCCAGCCGCACCCCTCGGCGACCCTGCCTGCCCACACCTTGGCGGTCTCCAGGTCGGGCACGTCGATGATGGTGATCCCGCCCAGCTGCTCGACGGTCTCGGCGTACGGGCCGTCGGTGATCGACAGGGTCCCGCTCGTCGCGTCGGCGCTGAACGCGTCGGCCAGGTCCTCCTCCAACCCGCCGGCGAAGACCAGTACCCCGGCTGCCTCCATGTCACGGACGACCGCCGTGCTGGGTTCCACGCGGGACTGGAACCACTCGGCCGGGTGGTCGCCGACCCACTGCTGGTGGAAGTAGATGGCGTACTGCGGCATGGCGCTCCTCCTGTGCCGGGTGTGGCGTGTCACCACTCTGACGCGCGAGCCACCTCGAAATCGACCGACGCGGCCTTGCGGAGCCCCGGCTCGGCCGGATCGGTCCACTGATGTCACACGACGACGACCCGTCTCGTCTCGGGTGTACGAGCGCCGACAGGGTGCTCCGGCCCGACGGGAGACACCTCATGAGCACGCAGGTCCTGGTCCTCGGCGGCGGATACGCCGGCGTCATGGCGGCCGACCGCCTCTCACAGCGCGCGGACGTCGCCGTCACGCTCGTCAACCCTCGCCCCCGCTTCGTCGAGCGGGTGCGGCTGCACCAGGTCGCGGCCGGGACCCACCGCGGGCTGCACGACTACGCGGAGGTGCTCGCCGACGGTGTGCGCGTCGTGGTCGACGCGGCGACCCGCATCGACGTCGCGGGACACCGGGTGCTGCTCGCGGGCGGCGCCGAGCTGGGCTACGACCGGCTGGTGTACGCGGTGGGCAGCAGCACCGCGGACCTCGGCGTCCCGGGCGTCGTCGAGCACGCGCTCGGGGTCGCGACGTTCGAGGACGCCACACGTCTGCACACGGTGCTCGCCGATGCGCCGGGCACACCGATTGTCGTCGTGGGTGGCGGTCCGACCGGGATCGAGACCGCCGCCGAGCTGGCGGAATCGGGCCGGGACGTCACGCTCGTGTGCGGCGGGGTCCTCGCGCCGTACTTCCGGCCCGCGGCCCGGCGGTCGCTGGCCCGGCGGCTCGCGCGGCTGGGGGTGACCGTGCTCCAGCAGGCACGCGCGGCGGAGGTGCGGCGCGGGTCGGTCGTCCTCGAGGACGGCCGCGAGCTCATGGGCCTCGCCGTGTGGGCCGCGGGGTTCCGCCCCTCGGACCTCGCGCGGCGCAGTGGCCTGACGACCGACGCGGACGGTCGCCTGCTCACCGACGAGACGCTGACGTGCGTCGACGACGACCGCGTGGTGGGCGCGGGTGACGCTGTCGCGCCGTCCGGCGTGCCGCCGCGCGCGAGCTGCCAGGCGGCCATCCCGCTCGGCCTGCGGGCCGCCGAGACGCTGCTCGCCCGCCTCGAGGGCCGGACGCCGGACCCGCTGGACAACGTGTTCTTCGGGCAGTGCGTCGCGCTGGGACGACGGGCCGGCACGTTCCAGGCTGCCCGCCCCGACGACACGGCCGTCGGCCTGCACGTGTCCGGCCGCGCCAGCTCGGTGCTCAAGGAGACGGTCACCCGGCAGACCGTCCGGGCCCTCGCGCGCGAGGCGCGCCGGCCGGGATCGATGTCGCAGCCGTCGTCGTCGAAGGCCCGTGCCGCCACGCTGCGGCGCGCGACCGGCGCGACCGGCGCGACGCCGGCGCCCGCGCAGGCCAAGGTGGTCGGGTGAGCCGCGTCGAGGAGTTCGAGGAGCTGCGCCCGCTGCTGTTCTCCATCGCCTACCGCCTGCTCGGCAGCGTCGCGGAGGCGGAGGACGCCGTGCAGGAGACGTGGTTGCGGTGGCACGCGTCGGACACCACCCCGGTGTCGGTGAAGTCCTACCTGTCGGCCATCGTCACGCGGGTGTCGGTCGACGTGCTGCGCTCCGCCCGCGTGCGCCGCGAGGCATACCCGGGGCCGTGGTTCCCGGAGCCCCTGCTCGAGGACCCGTACCAGGAGCCCGAGCGGTCCGCGGAGCTCGCCGACTCCCTCTCGACCGCCGCCCTGCTGCTCTTGGAGCGGCTCACCCCGCTCGAGCGCGCCGCCTTCGTGCTGCGCGACGTCTTCGGGTTCGACTTCGGCGAGATCGCGACCGCGCTCGGCCGCAGCGCGCCGGCCTGCCGCCAGCTCGCCGCGCGGGCGCGCCGCCACATGCAGGACGGTCGGCCCCGGTTCGACGTCGACCGGCGCGAGCGTGACGAGCTCGCCCGCCGCTTCTTCGACGCGCTGCGCGCGGGTGACGTGGACGGGCTGCGCGAGGTGCTGGCCGGCGACGTGCAGATGGTCGCCGACTCCGGTGGCAAGGGCCCGATGTGGGGCAAGGGGATGTTCCTCGGGTTCGAGAACGTGTCCCGGCTCATCCTCGCCACCGCGCCCTCACTCACGGCCATCGGGATCGTGCTCGACGAGCGGGAGATCAACGGTCAGCCGGGCGCGATCGTGCGCGACCGGGACGGGAACGTCGTGGTGGCGGTGGTGCTCGACATCGCCGACGGGCATGTCCAGGTGATCCGCAGCGTCACGAACCCCGACAAGCTCGCGCACCTCGGCCCGCTCGCGGACGCTCAAGTGATCCTCCGGGAGGCGTCCCACGCCCGGCGCGGGATCACGTCGGAGTGACGACGACCTTTCCGAGCGCACGGCCGGCGCCGACCAGGGCGAGTGCGTCGGGCACGTCGTCGAGCCCGACCGCTCGATCGATGTGCGTCGCCACCTCGCCGGCGACGCAGAGGTCGGTCAACGGCTGGAAGTGGGGCGGGCCTGCCTTGACCGCGAGGACGCGGAGGGATCGTCCCGTGACGGCACCCACGGCCGCACCCACCGTCAGCACCCTGAGCAGCGCGCGGACCGAACCGCCGACGCACCGGTAGTGGCCGCCACGGGCGAGCGCGCGACGGTAAGCGAAGACGGATCTGTGGGCGACCAGATCGAGGACGAGGTCGTAGGGCTCGAAGTCGCGCGTGAAGTCGGCGCGGCGGAAGTCGACAACCTCGTCGGCCCCCAGCGCGCGCATGTGCTCCAGCTTGTGCGCGTTGTCGACGCCGGTGACGTGCGCGCCGAGGCGCTTGGCCAGCTGGATCGCGAACGTGCCGGAGCCGCCGCCGCCGCCGTTGACGAGGACGCGACGCCCGGGTCCGGCGCCCGCGGTCCCCTGCAGCGCGATCGCGCCCGCCTGCGGGATGGTCGACGCCTGGGCGAACGTCAGCCCGGTGGGCTTGACCGCGAGCGCCGACGCTCGGACCACCGCGTACTGCGCGAAGCCGCCCTTCAGCTCGAGGTTGTCGCCGTACAGCTCGTCGCCCGGCGCGAACCGGTCGACCCCGGGGCCGACGGCCTCGACGGTCCCGGCGATGTCGGAGCCGAGGATCGTGAGCCGCGGGCGGCGCAGCCCGCCGAGCCGGGCATAGGCGGGCGACCCGCGCAGGGACTCCCAGTCGCTGAGGTTGATCGACGCCGCCGCGACGCGCAGCAGGACCTGCCCGGCGGCTGGTCGCGGCACGGGCACCTCGGTGACCCGCAGCACCTCCGGGCCGCCGTACCGGTCCTGGACGACGGCCTTCACCGGCCCTCCGCAACGCCGAGCTCCGCGGAGGGGTCGTCTTTCGTCGAGGGGAGCCAAGCCATGGCCCGATCGTCGCACCGAACGGTTGGGGGGCGGGAGATCAACGGTCAGCCGGGCGCGATCGTGCGCGACCGGGATGGGAGCGTCACAAACCCCTGACAAGCTCGCGCACCTCGGCCCGCTCGGGGTACTGGAACATCTACTGCAAAAGGCGTGTCGCAGTAGATGCTCCAGTTCCGTGCGTCACGTCAGTCGCCAAGCTGCTCGGGGGTCCTTGGGTGACTGACCTTCCCAAACGACGAGGCCCGCGTCCTGGAGTCGCTGGAGTCCAGATCGTGGCGCCGACAGCAACCCTGGGGAATGGGGCCGGAGTCTCGAGAGTTGAGCCTGGTGGACTCAAGTTCGCCGTGCGGCAGTTGCGTCGTCTCTCGTCGAGACGCAAGATTGAGCGCGGCGGGCTCAAGAGCAGCCCACACCAGCAGCAACCAGCACGAAAGAAGGCACACACATGGCACGAGCAGTCGGCATCGACCTCGGCACGACGAACTCCGTCGTCTCGGTCCTCGAGGGTGGCGAGCCCACGGTCATCGCCAACGCGGAGGGGTCGCGCACGACGCCGTCGGTGGTCGCGTTCTCCAAGACCGGTGAGGTCCTGGTCGGCGAGATCGCCAAGCGCCAGGCCGTCACCAACGTCGACCGCACGATCGCGTCCGTCAAGCGCCACATGGGCACGGACTGGACGCAGGCGGTCGACGACAAGAAGTACACGCCGCAGGAGATCTCCGCGCGTGTGCTCGGCAAGCTCAAGCGCGACGCCGAGGCGTACCTGGGCGAGCCCGTCACCGACGCGGTCATCACGGTCCCGGCGTACTTCAACGACGCCGAGCGCCAGGCGACGAAGGACGCGGGCGCCATCGCGGGCCTCAACGTCCTGCGCATCATCAACGAGCCCACGGCGGCCGCGCTCGCGTACGGCCTGGAGAAGGGCAAGGAGGACGAGCTGATCCTCGTCTTCGACCTCGGCGGCGGCACGTTCGACGTGTCCCTCCTGGAGGTCGGCAAGGACGACGACGGCTTCTCGACGATCGAGGTCCGCGCCACGCACGGCGATAACCGCCTGGGCGGCGACGACTGGGACAACCGGATCGTCGAGTTCCTGGTGGCCGAGGTGAAGAACACCACGGGCGTCGACCTGTCGAAGGACGAGATCGCGCTGCAGCGTCTGCGTGAGGCCGCGGAGCAGGCCAAGAAGGAGCTGTCGTCCGCGACCAGCACCAACATCTCGCTGCAGTACCTGAGCATGAGCGAGAACGGCCCCGTCCACCTGGACACCAAGCTCACGCGCGCCAAGTTCCAGGAGATGACGCAGGACCTGATCGACCGCACCAAGGCGCCGTTCAACCAGGTCATCAAGGACGCGGGCATCAAGCTCGCGGACATCGACCACGTCGTGCTCGTCGGCGGCTCCACCCGCATGCCCGCGGTCACCGAGGTGGTCAAGGAGCTCACGGGCGGCCAGGAGCCCAACAAGGGCGTCAACCCCGACGAGGTCGTGGCCGTCGGCGCCGCGCTCCAGGCCGGCGTCATGAAGGGCGACCGCAAGGACGTCCTGCTCATCGACGTCACCCCGCTGTCGCTCGGCATCGAGACCAAGGGCGGCGTGATGACCAAGCTCATCGAGCGCAACACGGCCATCCCCACCAAGCGGTCGGAGATCTTCTCCACGGCCGAGGACAACCAGCCGTCCGTCCTCATCCAGGTGTTCCAGGGCGAGCGGGAGTTCGCGCGGGACAACAAGCCGCTCGGCACGTTCGAGCTCACGGGCATCGCGCCCGCGCCGCGCGGCGTGCCGCAGATCGAGGTCACGTTCGACATCGACGCGAACGGCATCGTGCACGTGTCCGCCAAGGACCGCGGCACGGGCAAGGAGCAGTCGATGACGATCACCGGCGGGTCGGCCCTCCCCAAGGAGGACATCGACCGCATGGTGAAGGACGCCGAGGAGCACGCCGCCGAGGACAAGAAGCGCCGCGAGGAGGCCGAGACCCGCAACTCCGCGGAGCAGCTCGTCTACCAGACGGAGAAGCTGCTGGCCGACAACGGCGACAAGCTGTCCGACGACGTCAAGGGTGAGGTCTCCGGTGCGGTGACCGACCTCAAGACGGCGCTCGAGGGCACCGACCTCGACGACGTCAAGGCCAAGCACTCGGCCCTGCTGACCGCGAGCCAGAAGATCGGCGAGGCGCTCTACGCCCAGC
>JAEWOA010000304.1 GCA_023461115.1 Actinomycetes bacterium | reverse complement strand
GCTACGGGCTGCGCCGCCGTCGTCTCGGCGCCGGGCGCCGCCTCCCGCGCATTCGCCGACCTCGTGGCCGCGCGCGCAGGAGCGCCCTGCCACCCGGCCGCGGGCGCAAGCGAGGTCGTCGAGAGGCTCGTCGCGCGCGGGGCCTAGACGTCGAGGGCGTCCCGCAGGACGCTCGCCGCGCGCCTTCCGTCGTGGACTTCGGCCACGAACCCGGGTCCGCGCGCCGCCAGCTCACGCGCCGCAGCCGGATCGTCGATGAGTCCACAAAGTCTGTCGCCGAGCTCGGTGGCGCTCGACTGCACAATCGGCAGGTCCAGGCCGGTGCTGGCCCGGACCGTCTCGCGCACCTCGTCGTCCACGTCGCTCACGACGACGCGGCCAGCGACGAGCGCCTCGCAGGCGCCGACCCCGTAGATGCCCAACCGGAACTGGTCGAGGACGACGTCCGCGCTCGCGACCAGCACGCCGACCTCACGCGAGGTGAGCCCGGTCGCTGACCGGTAGCGAATCTGGCCGGCGCGCTGCATCGCGTCGAGCGTCGGATGGATCAGCTCGGTGCCCTTGAGCCACGGGTTCGAGGGGATGTGGACCACCGTGGGCGGCCCGCTGCCCTCGAAGACGCCCGTGCCCGCCTGCGCCGGGTGCGTGTCGACGACCACGGGGCACCACCGCGCGCGCGGCACGTGGGGCACGAGGTCGGGGGTCGAGACGAGCACGGGACCGCTGAACGACGCGAGCCTCTGCCGGTTCCGCAGCGCGACCGCCTCAAGAGCGCGGGTGGTCCCACGCTGCGCGGACAGAGCGTAGGGCGAGGTGCCGTGAGTGGCGGCGTGCTGGCTCGGGACACGGATGTCCGTGCCGTGCCAGAGCAGCGCGACCCGCACGCCTCGCTCCTGGAGAGCGCGCGCCTCCGCGACCGGGTCGAAGCCGAACATCGCCCCGAAGATCGGTCGACCTGCCTCGAGGACGACGGCGTCGACCGTCTCGACGACGCGCTCGAACGCGGCCCGCTGCTGAGCCCGCGGAGCGGTGTTGGCCGCCGCGAGCGAGATCGCGTGGTCGGCGGGGAAGGCGAACGTCGAGCTCGCGGAGTAGGCCCACGCGACAGTGGGGACTCCCGCGCGCCCGAGCGCCTGCGCCCACTGCCAGCCCTGGCCCGCGAAGTTCGCCGGGGCGATCAGCACCCGGGCACGCTCTCCGGCTGCGGTCGTGAGCGGCGGCGGGACGTACAGGCCCGGGGGGCGCTTGACGCTCGCCCACTTCGCGCGCTCGACGGTCCGGTCGAGCCAGCCAGGTAGTCTGTGGCGTTGGGTCGTCACGTTCCGGCCGACCGATCTCAGCAGGCCCGAGCCCACACGTCACCCCTTTCTGCCGAGTGGCGGAACGCCCATCTTCACACGACGGCACGCGCCGCTGGTCCACCATGAGGTCTGCATGACGAACGCGCCCCACCTGCTCTACATCGCCTGGGGCTTCCCACCGTCGCGCGCTGGCGGTGTGTACCGGGCGCTGGCCACGGTGAACGCGTTCGCCGCGCAAGGCTGGCGCGTCACGGTGCTGACCGCCGACCGCGAGACCTACGCGCGCTACACCGGCGCGGACGTCTCGCTCGAGGCGCAGGTGGCACCCGGCGTCGACGTCGTTCGAGTGCCGTTCCAATGGCCGGCGCAGGACACCGACGTCCGCCGCTACTCCTGGCTCCGGGTCGCGCTCCCTCCGCTGTGGGTGCGGGTGCGCCGGGCACTGGACCAGGTGCGGTTCCCGGAGCCGTCCTACGGGCCGTGGCTGCCGCCGCTCCTCGAGGCCGCGACGGCGATCCACCGCCGCACACCGGTGGACTTGACCATCGCGACCGCGAACCCGCACGTCACGTTCGCGGCGGCGCACGGCCTGCAGCGGCGGCACGGCGTGCCCTTCGTCATGGACTACCGCGACGCGTGGCGCCTCGACGTGTTCACGGGCGTCGAGACCAAGAGCCGCGGGTCGCGCGTCGGCCGCGCCGAGGCTCGCATGATCGCCGCCGCACGCGAGGTGTGGTTCGTCAACGAGCCGATCCGCGCGTGGCACGCCGAGCAGGACCCGGCGCACGCCAACGCCATGCATGTCGTCGCCAACGGCTGGGATCCCACCCTCCTGGACTTCCCCGTCCAGCGCGCCGCCGTGGCCGGCCGGGGCCTGCGCTACGCATATCTCGGCACCGTCACGCCCAAGGTGCCGCTCGCCGAGGTGCTCGACGGCTGGCGCCTCGCACTCGCCGAGGGCGCCATCCCCGCGGGCTCGACGCTCACCATCGGCGGACACCTCGGCTACTTCGCGGTTCCGCAGGGGCGGCTGTCGGACCTCGTCTCCGGCGCGGCCGACGACGGCGTGAGCTACGTCGGACCCGTGGCGAAGGCCGCGGTCGGCGCTTTCTACGAGGACGCCGACGTGCTCGTGCTCGCCCTCGGCAGCGGCAGGTACGTGACCAGCGGCAAGGTCTACGAGTACGTCGCGGCGGGCCGGCCGATCGTCGCGGTGCACGACGAGCACAACGCCACCACCTCGGTGCTCGCGGACCATCCCCTGGTCGCGCGCGTCGACGCGGTGGATGCCGCGAGCGTCGCCACAGCGCTCGCCGAAGGTGCCCGGATGGCGCACGAGAGCACACCTGACGATGACGCCCGAGTGCAGGCGCTCGCGCAGTCCTACCGTCGCGACCACCAGCTCACCCCGCGGATCACCGCGCTCACCGAAGGCCTCGTGCGATGACCTCCACTGTCCTGGTGTTCTCCGATCCCCGCACCCCTGACGAGGTGATCGCGGCCCACACCGGCACCCTGGCCGCGGCGGGCGCTGACGTGCAGGTCGTCGACTTGCGTGCGTCGGCTCCGAAGGAAGCGGCGCATCGCCCGCTTCCGCTGCGCGCGGCGCGGGCCGTCGTGGCCCCCTGGCTCGCCGCGCGCGGCCTGGTTGGCGGCACGCGCGA
>JAEWOA010000303.1 GCA_023461115.1 Actinomycetes bacterium | reverse complement strand
AGGGCGAGACGACCGACGAGCCGGCCTCGCCGCTCGCCGGCCCGACCGGCGCCGGGGCCGTCGCAGCCGCGCGCTGCGGCGAGCCGCACACGTTGCAGTAGCCGTCCTCGTACGTGCCGACGCAGCCGAACTCGGTGCACCTCATCGCGGGGTCCCCTCAGGCCCGTGGGCGGGCAGGTCGCGGGTCAGGAACTGGTACTGCTCGACGTAGAAGCGCGCGAGCACGACGTCGCACGGGCTCGCCTCGACCGCGGCCTGTGCCTCGTCGTACCCGGCACGCGTGGTCGGTGACGCGCTGCGGCCGTTGGCGTCCGCTGCGGCGCGGTAGCCCTCGAGGCGGTAGCGGAGCTCGGCGCGCTCACGAAGCGGCGCGCTGTACGCCTCGGCGACGGTGTCGAACGCGCGCGAGACCGTCCGCAGCCGCTCGACGAACGCCTCGACCTCCACCCGTGACTCCGGCACGGCGCCGAGGCGCGAGACGTCGGGCACCGCGAGCTTGGGCGGCGAGACGACCTCGCGCCGGCACCGCTGCGCCAACTGGTGCAGCGTCGGCTCGCGGTCCTCGAGCGACTGCTGGAGCGCCGCGGCGTCGGCGCGCTGCCGCACGAGCGTGCGGGCCTGGGACACCTCCACGATCAGGTCCCGCTCGCCACGGGCCACGTCCCGCTCGAGCTCGGCGAGCGGGCCGCCGATGTCGGCGCCGCGCGCGGCCCGTGAGGTCAGCCCCTGCTCGCGCGCCCGCCACGGCGCCACCCGGTCCCGCAACGCGGCGTCGGTCGCGGCGAGGTCCTCGCACCGCACGATCGCGGCGCGCACACCACGCAGCCGCGCGGCCTCGTCCGCGGAGTCCGGGTCCAGCGCCAGCCGCTCCCGGAGCTGGTCGATCATCGCGTCACAGAGCCGAACCGCCTCGACCACCGACACCAGTGCGGCGCCGTGTCCCGACTCGAGGCGGCCCCAGATGAGCTGCGACATCTGCTCCCGGATCACCGCGTCCACGCGGCCCGAGTCCCAGCGCTCGACGAGCTCGTCGTACCTCGTCTTGATCGACTGCCACATGCCGAGCGCGAGCACCAGGTCGCCCGTGAAGGAGTCCGGCGTCGCGGACGCGCGGGCCGCGTCGTCGAGGTGCGTGAGCTGCGTGCGCCGGTCGTAGACCCAGGTGCGCAGTGCGTCGAGGTACGCCAGCAGCTCGTCGGACGGGATCGCCTCACCGAGGCGCCCGGGGGCGGCCGGCGGGTCGACCGGGCGCGCCTTGCTCACGCGCCCGTCCCGGGAACTCGCCCGTACACCGAGACCGGCGGCGTCGGGGCCGGGCCCAGCGCGCCGAGCCACTTGGCGTACAGCGTGGCCCACGTGCCGTCGTCCTTGGCCTGGTCCAACACCGCGTTGACGTACCGCACCAGGTCGACCTGCTGGGCGTTCACGCCGATGCCGTACGGCTCGTCGGAGATCGCGTCGCCCACCACCTTGGCGTACGGGTCCTGCGCGGCGAAACCGGCCAGGATGGTGTCGTCGCCCGTGATCGCGTCGACCTTGCCTTGTTGGAACAGCACCAGGCACCCCGTGTGCGTGTCGGCGGGGACGGCCTCGACTCCGGTGTACTGCGTCAGGCGCTCCAGCGTCGTCGTCCCCGCGGGCGCGCACACGCGCTTGCCGTCGAGATCGGCCATGCCCGTGGCCTCGGAGTCGCGCGTGACCAGCACCTTCTGCCCGGCGTGCAGGTACTCGGCGGAGAACGCGATCTGCGTCCACCGGTCGCAGTTCATGGTGAACGCGCGCGCGACCAGGTCCACCTCCCCCGCCTTCAGCACGTCGATGCGCTGCGCGGAGGTGATGACGCGGAACTGCAGGCGGTCGGGCGTGCCGAACAGCGCGCGGGAGACCTCCCGCAACAGGTCGATGTCGAAGCCCTCGATCGATCCGCCGATCGGGTCGCGCGCGCCCATGAGCAGCGTGTCCGACGAGACTCCGACGACGAGCGACCCGCGCTCCTTGATCCGCGCCATCGTGCTTCCCGCCGCGACCGTGAGCCCGGCGTCGGGAGCGTACGACGTCGTCGGGTCGTCGCACTCGGCGGTCGCCGGGGCCGGCGCGGCGCCCGCCGTGGCCGTCGGGCTCGGCGTGGCCGACGGCACGACTCCGTCGGGGCTCGCGGCGCAGGCCGCGACGACCGCGAGCACGGCCCCCGCGAGCACGAGTCGCAGGGCGCGGACGTGGGTGGGCCGTCGCATCAGCGGTACTCCTTCAGTCGCGCGTTGAATCCCCGCAACGCCGCCCCGGCGGCGATCACGCCCGCGACCAGCAGCAGCGCGCCGAACACGAGCGCCATCGTCCGCGCGCTGGCCAGCGCGTCGTCGGTGGCCGCGGCGCTCGCCTCGACGTCCTGCCCCGCTGCGTCGGCGAACGCCCGGAAGTCGGCGTTCGGCGAGCCCTCGGACGTGTCGGTCGCGAGTGCGACCGCGGCGTCCCAGTCACCGCCGTCGTCGAGCGAGCGGATCTCCTGGTGCGCGCCCACCCACTCGTCCAACAACGTCGCGAGCTGCGGGTCGACCTCGCCGGAGTGCGTCAGCGCCTCACTCGCGGCCGCCACGTTCGACTGGAACGTCTCCTCGTACTTCTGCCCCGAGCCGCGCTTGATGAGCGTGAACGACTCCATCGACTTGGCGTCGGTCGCCAGGGCCAACGCCTGCGAGACGTCGAGCGTCGACTGGAACTCGTGGTCGCGGATGTCCTGCGCGCGCGAGCCGACCGTGCCCAACAGCACGGTGCCGAGCACGCCGGTCGCGACGACCACGACGAACGACAGCACCAGTCCACCGTTCAGCCGGCGACGCGTGCGCCGGGCCAGCCAGATCATCACGCACACCAGCGCCAGGCCCGCGACGACCGCCGCGATGCCCGGCCCCGACGCGGCGCCCGCGGCGGCGACCGCCCCTGCCACCCGGTCCGTGCTGTCGCCCGAGACCGTGTCGAGCGCCGGGAGGAGCCCCGCGCGCAACTCGACCGACGCCTGGTCGAGGTACGCGGCGCCGACCGGGAAACCCTGGCGGTTGTTGGCGCGCGCCTGCTCGACGAGCCCCGTGTAGAGGGTCAAGCCGCTCGTCGCGACGCCGAGCGGGCCGGCGTCCTGCGGCTCGGCGGCCGCGAGGCCCGCGATGCTCACGGCCGCGTCGTCGACCTGTGCGTCGTACCGCGCGCGCTCCTGCGCGGGCTCCAGGCCGCCCACCAGGAACGCGTTCGTGGCCGTCGCGTCCGCGCCGACGAGCGAGTTGCGCACGTCCTGCGCCCCGACGAGCTGCTGCGTCGCGGCGGCCGCCTCCTCGAGCTGCCCCGACTGGCCGAGCGCGCCGACGAGCCCGACGAGCCCGACGCTGAGCCCCGCGAGCGATGCGATCACGGCCGCGACCCACAACTTGCCCGGCGTCTTGCGCAGCGCGCCGCGCATCCGGCGGCTCGCCTGGACCGTGCCGGTCGGCCGCGCGGCCGCGACGCCGCCCGCCGCGGGCTGCTGGGGTGGTGCGGCCACCGTCGTGGGCGCTGGAGCGGTGGCTGTCACGCGGACTCCTGGGGTGCGAGGTCGGTCTTCTCGTCGGATGCGCCGACGGGCTCGCCGGCCAGCGCGTCGGAAGGATCGTCGAAGGGGTCGTCGTCCGGGTGGTCGTCCAGGTCCTCCGGAAGCAGCGTGCGCAACTGCTCGATCGTCGGCGCCTCGACGTCGCGCAGACGCCAGGCGTGGCGGGTCACCGCCTGGTCGAGCACGTTGCGCGCCCAACGGCCGTTGCCGAAGCCGTCGTCCCGCGACTGGCCGGCGGCGAGCTCCTGGAACCGCTCGAGGCACAGAGCCGTGGGCTCGAAGTCGGCGGCGCGCGCCGAGCGCTCGAAGATCCGGCGCAGCTCGTCGTCGGTGTAGTCCTCGAAGGAGATCGTCGTCGCGAACCGGCTCTCCAGGCCCGGGTTGGTGGCCAGGAAGCCCGCCATCGGCAGCGGATAGCCCGCGACGATGACGACGAGGTCCTCGCGGTGGTCCTCCATGTCCTTCACGAGCGTGTCGACCGCCTCGGCGCCGTACTGGTCGGCCGCCAGGCCGTACGCCTCGTCGATGAACAAGACGCCCCCGAGCGCGGACTGCACCACCGCGGTCGTCTTCTCCGCCGTCTGGCCCAGGTACCCGGCGACCAGCTCGGACCGGTCGACCTCGACGAGATGGCCCTTCTCCAGCAACCCCAAGGCCCGGTAGATGCCCGCGACGAGGCGCGCGACCGTCGTCTTGCCGGTGCCGGGGTTCCCGAGGAACACCAGGTGGCGCGTGATGGCCGGCGAGGTCAGCCCGGCGTCCACGCGCAACCGCTCGACGCGCAGCAGCTGCGCCTGCCGACGGACCTCCCGCTTCACGCGGCCCAGACCGATCAGGCCCTCGAGCTCGGCGAGCAGCTCGTCGAGCGTGGGCTCAGCCGCCCGCTCAGGCTCGGGCGCCGGCGCGCCGACGTCCGACTCGGCCTGCCGCGGCACGGGCAAGTCCAGTGCGCCCAGGTCCAGTGCGCCCGGGTCCAGCGCGCCCGGGCCGGGCGGGCCCGACGACGGCAGGCCGGGCC
>JAEWOA010000302.1 GCA_023461115.1 Actinomycetes bacterium | reverse complement strand
GCCCAGCACCGCGGCCTCGGGCCGCCCGAGCAGCACGCCGGCCGCGAGCAGCACGACGCACGCGACGGCCGTGATCGCCGCGCCGCGTGCGCGCGTCCACGTGGCGGCCGCGCCGTCGGGGGTCGTCATGCCGACGCGTCCACCCGTCGCGCCGTCGTGGGGCCCGGGACGTGCCGCAGCACGTCCTCGACGACCTTCTGCGGCGCGAGGCCGGACGCCCACGCCTGGGGCGTGAGCGAGATGCGGTGCGCGAGCGCCGCGACGCCGACCGCCTTGACGTCCTCGGGGGTGACGAAGTCGCGGCCACGCAGCACCGCGAGCCCGCGCGCGACGAGCACGAGCGCCTGCGACCCACGCGGAGAGGCGCCCACCTCGACCGCCTCGTGCCGACGAGTCGCCGCGGCCAGGTCCACGCAGTACCCCAGGACATCCGGCTCGACGGACACGGCCTCGGTCCCCGCCTGCATCGCGAGCAACGTCAGGGCGTTCACCACGGTCCGCACGGGCGCGGCCTCCTGGCGGCGCTCGAGCCGGCGCGACAGCACGTCGACCTCGGCGCCGCGGTCCGGGTAGCCCACCGCGAGCCGCACCATGAACCGGTCGAGCTGCGCCTCGGGCAGTGGGTACGTGCCCTCGTACTCCACGGGGTTGGAGGTCGCGACGACGTGGAACGGCTCCGGCAGCCGCCGCGTCACGCCGTCGACCGTGACCTGCCGCTCGGCCATCGCCTCGAGCAGCGCGGACTGCGTCTTGGGCGCGGTGCGGTTGATCTCGTCGGCCAGCAGCAGTCCCGCGAACACCGGGCCGGGACGGAACTCGAAGCTCGTCGTCGCGGGGTCGAACACCGACGAGCCCGTGATGTCCGACGGCAGGAGGTCGGGCGTGCACTGCACGCGGCGGAACTCGAGCCCGAGCGCGGTGGCGAGCGACCGCGCGGCGAGCGTCTTGCCGAGCCCGGGCACGTCCTCGAACAGCACGTGCCCGCCGGCCAGGATCGCCGCGAGCGCGACCTGCAACGGCTCGCGCATGCCGACGACGACGGTGCCGACCTCGTCGAGTACGGTCCGTCCGGCCGCGGCGACCTCGGCGGCGCTGAGCGGCTGGATGTGAGGCGTCTCGGTCATGCGGTCCTCCGGTCGGGGCTGGGGGTCGGGTTCTCGTCAGGTGGCGCGTCGAGGTCGCGGACGACGAACGTCGGGCGTCCGCCACCGGGTCCGATCCGCTCGAGCACGGTGATGGTGTGCCGCAGGTCGCCGAGGGTCGGCAGCGGGCTCTGGCGGCGCAGGATCGCGGCGTGCGCGCGCTGGCCCAGGAGCTCGCGCGCGGCGGCGGCCTGCGCCGGGTCGGCCAGATCGACGCCGTGGCGGGCCAACCGGACGGCAGCGATCTCCCGCACGCGGCGCTGCGTGCGCTCGCCGGTGCGGCCGTCCCGCCCGACCATCGCCCACGCGAGGTCCTGCAGGTCGCTGCGGGCGCCGTCCCGGCGGCTGCGGCGCTCGCGCTCCCACCGCGGCTCGTCCTCGTCGGGAAGCCGCCGTCCGACGACCACCCCGACGACGACCGCGACTCCGGCGATCACGCAGGCCCACCACTGCCAGCCCACGAGCACCCACGCCGCCGCGAAGCCGATGGCGAAGCCCACGACCTCACGCCACACCGCACGCCACCAACGCCTCACGGCAGCGCCTCGCTCTCGTCGTCGGGCTCGCTCTCGTCAGCGGGCTCGGTGTCGTCATCCGGCTCGGTCTCGTCGGCGGACCGCGACCGCCGCACACCCCGCGTGATCTGCGCGAGCGCGCCGCGCGCCACCTCGACGTCGGCGGGCGTCACCCGGTGGTCGCTGTACCGCGCGGCCAGGTAGAGGTCGAGCAACGTGCGCGAGGCGCCGGGGTCGGCCTGCGTGGCGTCGAGCAGCTCGAGCGTGAACTCGGTGGCGGTGGCTGCCGGGTCCCGCTCCAACCCGCTGCGCTCGGCAGCGTGCTCGAGCGCGACCCACGCGGCGATCACGGCGTCGCCCGGTGGCACGTCTGGCCGGTCGAGCGCGTCGGCCGCGTGCGTGAGCGCGTCGTCGAGCGCGGGGATCGCGAGGTCCGCGATGGCGCCGCGGAACTCGCCGCTGGGCCCGCCCTGGTCGGCCGCGAGCCGCTGCTCGGCGAGCCACGCGCGGACCCTGCGGGTGGCCCACCGGCCCAGGAAGAACAGGAGCACGAGCGCGACGACGATCAGCAGCGCGGTGACCCACGGCGGCAGCGGCTCCGACTCGGACGGCACAGTGACCGGGGTCGCGCTGGGCGTGGGCTCGGAGACTGCGGGCATCGTCGGCATCGGCAGCTCGATCGCGCCCCACCCGTAGTCCGGGCGCTGCTGGGGGTGCCAGCGCCCCGCGAGCGCGCCGGCGAGCACCGCGAGGACCACGAGCACGCTCGCGCCCAGCGCCATCACTCTCGCCTCGACGTGCTTCATAGCCCCCTCGCGAGTCCAGCCTGCCCGAGCCCGGCACACGCTAGCGACCGCGGCTGACATTGCGGGAGGGCCGTGGGCGAATCACCCCGCCGTGTCCGCCCGCCGGCGTGCGCCTGGGATGATGGCGCGCATGACCTCCCGCGTCAGCCTCGCCGATGTCACCCCGCCCATCGCCCTCGGCCCGCTCGACGGCCGCTACCGCGCCGCGGTCGCGCCGCTCGTCGACCATCTCTCGGAGGCCGCGCTCAACCGCGAGCGCGTGCACGTGGAGGTCGAGTGGCTGATCCACCTGGCGACGAACAGCGTGGTCCCCGGCGCACCTCAGCTGTCCGACGACGAGCAGCGCTACCTGCGCGACGTCGTCGCGACGTTCGGCGCCGCGGAGGTGGCCGAGCTCGCGGAGATCGAGCGCGTCACGGTGCACGACGTCAAGGCGGTCGAGTACTTCCTCAAGCGCCGCCTCGAGGCCGCGCCGGGCGTGCTCGGCGACGACACCGTGCTCCCGCAGGTCGGCGAGCTGGTCCACTTCGCGTGCACCAGCGAGGACATCAACAACCTGTCGTACGCGCTCATGGTGCGCGGCGCGGTGCACGACGTGTGGCTCCCGGCGGCGCACGGGCTTGTCGACGAGGTTGCCGCGCTGGCCCGTGAGCACGCCGAGCAGCCGATGCTCGCGCTCACGCACGGCCAGCCCGCGACGCCGACGACGCTCGGCAAGGAGCTCGCGGTGGTGGCGCACCGGCTGCGTCGGCAGCTGCGCCGCATCGAGTCCGACGAGGTGCTGGGCAAGCTCAACGGCGCCACCGGCACGTACGGCGCCCACGCGGTCGCGGTGCCCGGCGCGGACTGGCCGGCCGTGTCCAGGGCCTTCGTCGAGCACCTGGGCCTGACGTGGAACCCGCTGACCACGCAGATCGAGTCGCACGACTGGCAGGCCGAGCTGTACGCGGACGTCGCGCGCTTCAACCGCGTGCTGCACAACCTGGCCACCGACGTGTGGACGTACATCAGCCGCGGCGTGTTCATCCAGATCCCGGTGGCGGGCGCGACCGGCTCGTCGACCATGCCGCACAAGGTCAACCCCATCCGCTTCGAGAACGCCGAGGCCAACCTCGAGATCTCGAGCGCGCTGCTGGACACGCTCGCCGCGACCCTCGTCACGTCCCGCCTGCAGCGCGACCTCACGGACTCGACGACCCAGCGCAACATCGGCCCCGCGTTCGGCCACAGCCTGCTGGCCATCGACAACGTGCGGCGCGGCATGCGCGCGCTCGCGGTCGACGAGGCCCTGCTGGCCCGTGAGCTCGACCAGAACTGGGAGGTGCTGGGCGAGCCCGTGCAGTCGGCCATGCGCGCGGCGTCGGTCGCGGGCGTCGAGGGCATGGAGAACCCGTACGAGCGGCTCAAGGAGCTCACGCGGGGGCGGCGGCTGACTGCCGACGACATGCGCGAGTTCGTCGCGGGCCTCGGCCTGCCGGCCGACGTGGAGGAGCGCTTGGCGGCGCTCAGCCCGTCGTCGTACACGGGCCTGGCGGCGTCCCTCGTCGCGTACCTCGACGACTGACCAGCGCACTCACTCCGAAACTTGCCTGACGGCGGCCGCAACCCGCCCGAGTAGGACCACGGTCCCGGATGGAACGATTCGCTCGGGCAGTCCGGGTCACTCGCGAGCGTGGAAGCGCGTCCGGGGACTGGTTCCGATCTGGACACTCGTAAGGTTTCCCTGCACACTCGTCCCGACTTGTCGCATTTCGACGAGTAAGGACCCCCCGAGTTGTAGGCGAGGAAGCCCATGACGCTCATGCAGAAGGCGGTCACGCCTGCGCAGACGCATGCGCACCTGACCGCTGGCCACGACAGGATGGCCGGGTACGTCGTGCGTGCCGAGGACGTCGCGTTCGCGACGACGCCCGCAGCGCTCTTCGAGGTGCACGGCCTGGGCTACCCCGGGTCACCGTTCCGAGCGAATGCCGCGTACGTGGACCTGCTGCGCTTCGAGTCCGGCCCGCAGCTGCAGTACCGGGACGTGCCCGGCTACATCGTCCCGCTGTGGTGGCTGCGCCACTCACGCCTGACCCCGGGCGCCGAGCTGGTCCGCGTGCACGCGGACGGGTCGCAGACGCTGCTGGCGAGGTATGGCGATGTCGGCACCGGCTGGTCGGTCACGGCGCTCGGGCACCGGCCCGCGCTCGCGTCCCTGTCCCGGTGCGTCGGGCCGGTGGCCAAGTGGCACGGCGCCTACCTGGAGGCCGACCTCGTCGACGGCGGGCACACCGTGGTGCTCGCGCTGGCCAACCCGCCGCTCGCGGAGACGGGGTTTCACCAGGCGCCGTCCGGCCGGTGGTACCGGCGCGTCGCGCGGGAGGACGTCTCGGAGCTGTTCGAGTTGGACCTGACCGCGCGGTGGAACGGCCTGTCCGTGCGAGTCGTCGACCAGTGGCAGGACGCGCAGCGGTACGTCGTCGCGCGCATCTCGCACCTGGGCGACGACCTGGACCGCGCCGAGGCCCTGCGCCTGGACCGAGTCGAGGCGGGCGTCTACGAGGCGGTCGTCTACGCCGCCGAGCTCACCGACATCCAGACCAACCAGGTGGTCCCCCACACCTGGTCCCCCGGCCCAGCAGCCCCCACCCGCCAGCGCCCGGCTCTGTACCACTAGCCCGCGAGCGTGCACTCCAGCCGCGAGCGTGCACTCCAGCCGCGAGCGTGCACTCCAGCCGTGAGCGTGCACTTCAGCGGTGCGGCGCGACCTCCGGCACCGGCACGGCGGCCAGACCCGCGAGCGCGGCCGCGTACGCCGCGGCGTCACCCGCCCGGGCAGCCTCGCGGGCGCGGATCGTGGGACCGTGCAGCAGGGCTCGGGTGCGCCGCCGCACGGACCGCTCGGCGCGCTCGTCACGTTCGTCGTCGGCAAGCGCGCTGATCGCGGCCTCGAGCCCGCCCAGCACACGCGTGCGCTCGTCGACGACCGCCGGGTTCCAGTCCCGCACGCGCTGCTCGGCCTCGAACGCCTCCGCGGCGGACACCACGACCGACCGCGCCTCGAGCACCGCGGCGTGCTCGGCGGGCGCGTGTTCCGCCACGGTCGTGAGGGACACGAGCCGCACGCCCGGCAACTCCCGCACCCCGGGGTCGATGTCGTGCCGCAGCGCGAGGTCCACCACCGTCAACGGGTGGGGCGACGACGCCCGCGCAGCCGCCAACGCGTCGACCTCCAGCACGGCGCCGGCGGCGCCGGAGCACGCGACGACGAGGTCGACCTCGCCCAGCTCGGCAGCCAGGTCGGCGCTTGCGGGCACGGCCCGCACGCCTCGCGCGGCGGCGAACTGCCCGGCGCGGCCGCTGGGCGAGTACACGCGGATGTCGCGGCAGCCGCGGGCCTTGAGGGCCGCGAGCGAGGCGCCCGCGTAGGAGCCGGTGCCGATCAGCACGCAGCGCACGTCCTGCCAGGGCTTGAGCTCGGTCTCGGCGATGTCCAGGGCCACCCCCACCACGGAGCGGCCCGTCGAGCCGAGCCCGGTGCGCCCCTCCACCGAGCGCGAGACGCGTGAGGCCGCCTGGAACAGGCCCTCGAGGGCGCCGGTGGTGGTGCCGTCCTTGCGCGCGGTGGCCAGCGCGCGGCGGATCTGCCCGGCGATCTCGCGCTCCCCGACGACCATCGACTCCAGTCCGCTGGCCACCGCGAACAGGTGGCCCACGGCCTCGGGGCCGGTGAGCGCCGCCATGTGGCGTGCGACGTCGTCGGCGGCGTACCCGGAGCGTGCCGCGACCGTCGCCGCCGCGGCGGTGCGGGCCGCGGGCGTGTGCGCCGCGTCGTCGACGTCCAGGTACAGCTCGTACCGGTTGCACGTCGCGACGACGACGGCACCGGACACGGCAGGGGACGCGGCCACGAGTTCTCGGCCTACGGCGTGCACATCCGACGAGAGACGTTCGAGCACGGCTAGGTCGAGTTCGCGGTGCGACGCGACGAGCGACAGCAGCACCACGGTGCTGATTCAATCACCCGCATTTTCATCGGGCACAATCGACGCGTGCCGCTTCCTTCTGGACACCCACTTCTGTCGCGCACCTCACATTCTGATTTGGTGCGCGCGTATTCCTCGGACCGCCCGGAGCGCCTTCCGGTGTGGTTCATGCGGCAGGCCGGCCGGTCGCTGCCGGAGTACCGGGAGGCGCGGGGGTCCACGCGGATGCTGGACGCGTGCCTGACGCCGGAGCTCGCCGCGGAGATCACGCTGCAGCCGGTGCGCCGGCACGGCGTGGACGCCGCGATCTTCTTCTCCGACATCGTGGTGCCGCTCAAGCTCGCGGGCGTCGACGTGGAGATCAAGCCGGGGGTCGGGCCGGTCATGGGCGCGCCGGTGCGGACCGCCGACGACGTCGCGCGGCTGCGTGACCTCACGCTGTCCGACGAGGACCTGGCGCCGGTGTCGGAGGGCGTGGCGCTCACGGTGGCCGGCTTGGGCGACACCCCTGTGATCGGCTTCGCGGGGGCGCCCTTCACGCTGGCCGCGTACCTCGTCGAGGGTGGGCCGTCCCGTGACCACCTGGCCGCGCGCACGCTCATGCACGCCGACCCGGAGACGTGGCGGGCGCTCACCGAGTGGGCCGCCGACGTGACGGGCGCATTCCTGCGCGCGCAGGTGATGGCGGGGGCTTCGGCCGCCCAGCTCTTCGACTCGTGGGCGGGCTCGCTGTCGCTCGCGGACTACGCCGCGCGCGTGGCGCCGGCGTCGGCGCGCGCGTTCTCGCACGTCAGCGACCTGCCGGTGCGCCGCGTGCACTTCGGCACCGGGACCGGCGAGCTGCTCGCGGCGATGCGCGACGCGGGCGCCGACGTCGTCGGAGTCGACTACCGCATCCCGCTCGACGAGGCGTCCCGGCGACTCGGCGGCGCCACCCCGGTCCAGGGCAACATCGACCCGGCGCTGCTCGCCGCCCCCTGGCCGGTGCTGGAGGCCCACGTCCGCGACGTGGTCGAGCGCGGCCGCCAAGCCCCGTCACACGTGGTGAACCTGGGCCACGGCGTCCCCCCCACAACAAGCCCTCAGGTCCTCACCGACCTAGTGGCCCTCATCCACACCCTGTAGATGCCCACCACACCCCCCACCCCACCCCCGCCGAGTTCGTCGGAGCCCGCGGAGGTCGTCGGAGATCTCCGACGAACTGGCGGATCGTCGACGAACTCGGCGGGGGTTGGAGGGGCTGGGGGGGCTGGGGGGGAGCGGTGGGGGGCTCTTGTTGTCGGTGCGGGGGTTGCTGGGCTGGTTGCCGCGCGGGAGCTTGCGTTGGGTGGGGTGCGGACGCTCGTCGTCGAGGCGCGGGACGTGCCCGGCGGAGTTGTGCGCGGGCATACCGTCGGCGGGCTGCGTCTGGACGCGGGCGCGGAGTCCTTCGCGACGAGAGGCGGCGTCGTCGCGGCCTACCTGCGGGAACTCGGGCTCGACGAGCAGATCGTGGCCCCCGCGCCACTGGGCTCGTGGGTCCATCTGCCGTCCGGCGACGGCCCGCTGCCGCGCACTGGCTTGCTGGGCATCCCGTCCACGCCCTGGTCGGCGGATGTGCGGCGCACGCTCGGGTGGCTCGGCGCCGCACGCGCGAGCCTGGACCTCGTCCTGCCCGCGCGTGTGGGGGCGGGCGCGACGACGCTCGCCGGCCTGGTCCGCGCGCGCATGGGCAGCCGCGTGCTGGACCGGCTGGTGCGCCCGATCGTCGGCGGTGTGCACGCCGCGGAACCCGACGACCTGGCGATCGACGCCGTCGCGCCTGGGCTCGCCGCCGCCGTGCGGGACAACCACTCGCTCGCGCGCGCGGTTCGCCGGCTCAGGGCGTCGGCCCCCGCCGGCTCGGCAGTCCAGGGCCTGATGGGCGGCCTACACACCCTCACAGACACCCTGGTCAACTCCCTCACCACCACCCACACCGAACTCCGCCTCTCAACAACAGCCCACCCCCACCCCCCACCCCGCACCCCCGCCGAGTTCGTCGACGATCCGCCAGTTCGTCGGGTATCTCCGACGACCTCGCCGCAACCCGCCGAACTCGGCGGAGTTGGGGGGGACGGGGGAGGTGGGCCGGGGGGCTTTGTCGTGCGAGTCGGTGGGGGGGTCGTCGTCGCTGAGCGGGTTGTCGTCGCCGTGCCTGATGTCGGCCTCATCGCCGGCCTGTGCCCCGAAGGGACCCTGTCCACTGGCCTCGCCGCCGACCCGGGCGCCGCGATCACGCTGGTCACGCTCGTGCTGCGGCCCGGCGCCGTCGTCGGGGCGCCGCGGGGCACAGGCGTGCTCGTCGGGCGCGACGCCACCGACGTGACGGCCAAAGCGCTCACGCACGCGACCGCCAAGTGGCCATGGCTCGCTGCGCGGGCCGACGGCGCGGAGGTGGTCCGCCTGTCGTACGGCCGCGCCGGAGCCGACGACGGCACCGACGCCCTCCTGGCCGAGACTGTCGCCGCCGCGGGCTGGTCCGGCGGCACGCGCCCGGCCGACGCTCCGCCGGCGCCGCTGCTGGCCCGTGCCGTCGCCGACGCCGCCACACTCCTGGGCTGCGCGCTCACCGACGACGACGTGACCGGCTACGCCTTCACACGCTGGACGCAGGCACTCCCACGCCCGTCGGCGCGACACCGCGACACGGTGGATCAGGTGCGCGCGGCGGTGGCCTCGACCCCCGGCGTGGCCGCATGCGGCGCGTGGCTCGCGGGCAACGGCCTGGCGAGCGTCATCCCCGACGCCCAGAGGGCGGCCCGCTCCCTCCTCTGACCCCTGCGACCACCACCCGGAACCCTCCGCCGAGGGGTGCGGTGAGGCTCGGTATCGCAAGGCATTCCCGGGATAACCGCACTGTCGCCGGGAGGGCTTTGCGCGCGCGGCGATGGGATCTGACAATGTGTCGGAAAATAGCGCCGAGAAATGACGGTCAATCTGACGGCGTGTCAGTTTCTCGTCACCTTTCCGGGCGACTTCGACACGCCACCACCGCCCGGGGGACACTGGCACCCATGTCCACCGCCGTCCGGATCGGCACGCGCGCGTCCGCGCTCGCCCTCACACAGACCGGCCACGTCGCCGACGACCTCGCGCGCCTCGGTGGCGCGCACGGCGGCCTCGACATCGAGACGGTCCGCGTCCGCACCGACGGCGACCGCCTGACCGGCAGCCTCGCGAGCCTCGGCGGCACCGGCGTGTTCGTCACGGCGCTGCGCGACGCGCTCCTGGACGGCCGCTGCGACGTCGCCGTCCACTCCCTCAAGGACCTGCCCACCGGCGACGCCGACGGCCTCACGATCGCCGCGATCCCCGTCCGTCACGACCCACGCGACGTGCTGTGCGCGCGCGACGGCCTGCGGCTCGACGAACTACCCGCGGGCTCCCGCGTCGGCACCGGCTCGCCGCGGCGCGCCGCGCAGCTCCTCGCGGCCCGGCCCGACCTGGCGATCGTCGACATCCGCGGCAACGTGGACACGCGGCTCGGCCGGGTCGCCGGCTCGACGCACGGGCCCGGCGACCTCGACGCCGTGGTC
>JAEWOA010000301.1 GCA_023461115.1 Actinomycetes bacterium | reverse complement strand
GCCCTGCACCGCGATCGCGGCGTCGGCGCGGCGGCGCCAGGCGGCGCCATACACCGCGACGAGGACGGCGGCGCCTGATGCCTGGCACCACTGACCGACCAGGAGCGGCGCGGGTGAGACGAGCAGGAGTCCACCGGCCCCGAGCAGCGCGGGCGCGGCCCAGACCCACGGCCGCGCCCGGCCGCCAGGACGTGGGCCAGCGCCGTCCCGGCGGCCGAGGGCGACCGCTCGCTCGAGGGCCACGAGCGTCCCGACGAACCCCAGCACCATGAGGAAGCCGTGGACGTCGGGGAGCCGCTCGGCCCGCACTGGCGCGGGAAGCCCGAGGAGCAGGAGCGCGGCGTCGAGCCCCGCGAGCATCGCGACGCCGGCGGGGACCAGGAGGATGAGCCGCGCCGGCGGCGCCGCACGGGACTCGAGTGCCGCGTTTTCCACGGCCCGAACCTAGTTTTCTCCTGGGACCTTCGATCTGGGACTTCGGTCCCCCTCCACGACGGCGCCGCGCGCGCGGATACTTCATGGCATGACGGGCGAACGCAGGACACCCGCGGCTCGGACGCTCGCGTCCGGCAGCCGCGTCGCCCTGCTGCACCTGCTGCAGGAGGGCGGGCGCCACACGATCGCCGAGCTCGCGGAGGCGGCGGGCCTGCACGAGAACACCACGCGCGAGCACTTGCAGCGCCTGGTGCGCGATGGGTTCGCGGTGCGCGAGCCCGAGCACCGCACCGTGCGCGGCCGCCCGCGCATGCTGTACCGCGCCACGTCGGCCGACGACGCCCGCGCGGACCCGCTCGCGATCGGCCGCCTCGAGGAGGCGATCGCGCACGTCGCGCTGACGAAGGTGCTGCTCGGCGGGTACGGCCGCGACGTCGGCGACACGCCCGAGGCGGCGCGCCAGGCGGGCCGCGCGCTGGCCCAGCCGGGCGGGCCTTTGGAGCTGCCGCCCGACGAGCGCGGTGGGGAGCACGGTGACGAGCACGGTGACGAACGCGGTGACGAGCCCGACAGCCGCGCCGAGACGCGCCAGCTCCACGCGCTCGAGGGCCACCTGGACCGCCTCGGCTTCGACCCCGAGTTCGAGGCCGAGCCCATGCGGTTCCACTTGTGGCGCTGCCCGTTCCTGTCGCTCGCGCTCGATCGGCCCGACGTCGTCTGCAACGTCCACCTCGGGCTCGCGAACGGTGTGCTGGAGACGGCGGGCGGACCGGTCGTGACCCGTCGGCTGCGCCCGTTCGTCGGACGCGAGCACTGCATCCTCGAACTTCAGCGCACACCCACCTGAGCTCGGGCGCGGGGGGTTTTCCACGGTGTTTCCCCTCGCGAGCGGCGCCGGGCAGGACCATGCTCGGCTCGAGGGCCAGAGCCGGCCCCACCTTCGCCCCCACGGAGGCATGGCATGACCGTCGCGACCGAACTCCGGCCGGACCTGTCCAACTGGGACCCGGAGAACCCGGACCGCTGGAGCAGCCGCGTCGCCTGGCGCACGCTGTGGATCACCACGTACAACCTGACGCTCGCGTTCTGCGTCTGGTACCTGGTGAGCGCCATCGCGCCGCGCTTGAACGACATCGGCTACGACCTGTCCGCGAGCCAGCTCTACTGGCTCACGGCGGTCCCGGGCTTGGCCGGCGGCACGTTCCGGCTGATCTACATGTTCCTCCCGCCGATCGTCGGGACGCGGACACTGGTCGGCGGCTCGGCGACGCTCATGCTGCTGCCGATGATCGGCTGGGCCGCGGTGGTCCGGGACAGCTCGACGCCGTACTCGGTGCTGATCCTGCTGGCCGCGATGGCGGGCGTGGGCGGCGGCGCCTTCGCGGGCTTCATGCCGTCCACCAGCTACTTCTTCCCCAAGAAGATGTCCGGCACGGCTCTGGGCCTGCAGGCGGGCATCGGCAACTTCGGCGTCAGCCTGATCCAGTTCCTGGTGCCGTGGGTGGTGGGCTTCGGCCTGCTCGGCACCGCGGCGATCCAGCCGCAGCAGACGGTCGAGGGCGACACGATCTGGCTGCACAACGCGGGCCTGGTGCTGATCCCGTGGGTGGTGCTCGGCATGGTCCTGGCCGCGGTCTACCTGCGCCGGGTGCCGGTCAAGGCCAACTTCCGTGAGCAGCTGGACATCTTCGGCGAGCGCCACACCTGGTACATGACCGCGATCTACCTCATGACGTTCGGCGCGTTCTCGGGCTTCGCCGCGCAGCTCGGCTTGCTGATCAAGAACATGTACGCGGGCATGGAGGGCGCGCCCGACCCCCTGAAGTACGCGTGGCTCGGCCCGTTGCTCGGCAGCCTGACCCGCGCGGCCTGGGGCCCGCTGTGCGACAAGTACGGCGGCGCCGTCTGGACGCTGGTCTCCGGCGTCGGCATGACCGCGGCCACGGTGTTCACGGTGTTCTGGCTCGAGCCGACCGACACCAGCACGTTCGGGCTGTTCCTGACGGGCATGCTCGCGATCTTCACCTTCGCCGGCATCGGCAACGCGGGCACCTTCAAGCAGATGCCCATGATCTTCGACCGGCGGCGCGCAGGGGGCGTCATCGGCTTCACGTCGTCGATCGCGGCCTTCGGCCCGTTCATCGTCGGGATCCTGCTCTCCCTGCTGGCGCCGAAGACGTTCTTCGTCGGCGCCGCCGTCTACTTCGCGCTGTGCACCGTCCTGACCTGGTGGCAGTACGCGAGACCGGGCGCCCCCAAGCCCAGCTGACACCGGCTCCAGCCCTCGTCGGCACCACCCGCACCAACCGGAGGTCCACGTGACTCGCACTCCCCCACCCCCGGCAGGAACAGACAACAAGGCGATGGACGCCTTGCTCAAGCTCGGCTCGCACCTGCGGCCCGGCAAGACGTCCGACGACCTGCGCGCGCTGTTCCTGGCGGGCGGCCGGTCGGGCGACGCGTTCTACCGGGACCGGTGGTCGCACGACAAGGTGGTGCGCTCGACGCACGGCGTGAACTGCACGGGCTCGTGCTCGTGGAAGGTGTACGTCAAGGACGGCATCATCACGTGGGAGACGCAGCAGACGGACTACCCGTCGGTGGGCCCGGACTCCCCCGAGTACGAGCCCCGCGGCTGTCCGCGCGGCGCCGCGTTCTCCTGGTACACGTACTCGCCCACGCGCATCCGCTACCCGTACGTGCGCGGCGCGCTGCTGCGGGCGTACCGCGCCGCGAAGGCCGAGGTGGGCGGGGACCCCGTGCTCGCGTGGGCGCGTGTGACGGGCGACGACGAGACCGCGCGGTCCTACAAGTCCGCGCGCGGCAAGGGCGGCCTGGTGCGGGCCACGTGGGAGGAGGCCGCGGAGATCGTCGCGGCCGCGCACGTGCACACCATCAAGGAGTACGGGCCGGACCGGGTGGCCGGCTTCTCCCCCATCCCCGCGATGTCGATGGTCAGCCACGGCGTCGGCGCGCGCTTCGTCTCGATGCTCGGCGGCACCATGCTGAGCTTCTACGACTGGTACGCGGACCTGCCGGTGGCGTCCCCGCAGGTGTTCGGCGACCAGACCGACGTGCCGGAGTCCGCCGACTGGTTCAACGCGAGCTACCTGATGATGTGGGGCTCCAACGTCCCGGTGACGCGCACGCCCGACGCGCACTTCATGACCGAGGCGCGCTACCGCGGCCAGAAGGTCGTCACGGTCTCCCCCGACTACGCGGACAACACCAAGTTCGCCGACGAGTGGCTCGCGCCGCACCCCGGCACCGACGCCGCGCTCGCGATGGCGATGGGCCACGTGGTGCTGCGCGAGTTCTTCGTCGAGAAGCGCACGCCGCGGTTCGTCGACTACGTCACCAAGTTCACCGACGCGCCCCACCTGGTGACGCTCGACGAGCGCGGCGACGCCTACGTGCCGGGCAAGTTCCTGACGGCCGACGCGCTCGGGCCGGACCACGGGCGCGACGCCGCGTTCAAGACGGTCGTGCTCGACGGGGCCGGCACGCCGCACGTGCCGAACGGCACGCTGGGCCACCGGTTCGACCCGGCCGAGGCCGGCAACTGGAACCTGGACCTGGGCGACGTGGCGCCCGTCCTCTCGGTCGCGGACCTGGCGGGCTACGACGGCGCCGGCGCCGCGGTGGACCTGCCGCGCTTCGACGTCGCGGGAACGGCCGCCGACGAGGGCGTCGACGACCAGAATGCCCACACCGGCGGCGCGGGCTCGGTGCGCCGCGGCGTGCCGACGTTCCGCGTCGGAGGACAACTCGTCACGACGGTGTTCGACCTGCTGCTCGCGCAGTACGGGGTCGGCCGTGATGGCTTGCCCGGCACGTGGCCCGCGGGCTACGACGACCCGAGCACGCCCGGCACACCCGCGTGGCAGGAGGAGATCACGTCGGTCCCGGCCGCCGCCGCCGCCCGCATCGGGCGCGAGTTCGCGGCCAACGCCGAGGCGTCGGGCGGGCGCTCGATGATCCTCATGGGCGCGGGCACCAACCACTGGTTCCACTCCGACACGATCTACCGCACGTTCCTGGCGCTCGTGACGATGACCGGCTGCCAGGGCGTCAACGGCGGCGGCTGGGCGCACTACGTGGGCCAGGAGAAGTGCCGCCCGGTCACGGGCTGGGCGCAGTACGCGTTCGGCCTGGACTGGGTGCGCCCGCCGCGCCAGATGATCGGCACGGCGTTCTGGTACCTGGCCACCGACCAGTGGCGCTACGACGGCCTGCCGGCGGACGCGCTCGCGTCGTCGCTGGCCACGGGCCAGTTCGCGGGCAAGACGACCGCCGACTGCCTCGTCGAGAGCGCCAAACGCGGCTGGATGCCCAGCTACCCGACCTTCGACCGCAACCCGCTCGACCTGGTGGACGAGGCGCGCGCCGCGGGCAAGGACCCGGCCGCGTACGTCGTCGAGCAACTGCAGGAGGGCAGCCTGCGGTACGCGTGCGAGGACCCCGACGACCCCGCCAACTTCCCGCGCGTGCTCAACATCTGGCGCGCGAACCTGCTGGGCTCGTCGGGCAAGGGCAACGAGTACTTCCTGCGCCACCTGCTCGGCACCGACGCCGCGGTGATGGCGCCGGAGTCCGAGCCCGGCCGCCGGCCCCAGAGCATGGCGTGGCACGACGAGGCGCCGCGCGGCAAGCTCGACCTGCTGGTGACGAGCGACTTCCGCATGACGTCGACCACGCTGTTCAGCGACGTCGTGCTCCCGGCCGCCACCTGGTACGAGAAGCACGACCTGTCCACCACGGACATGCACCCGTACGTGCACTCGTTCAACCCCGCGATCGCGCCGCCGTGGCAGACGCGCACGGACTTCGACATCTACGTCACGCTCGCGCAGGCCGTGCAACGCGTGGCAGAGGGCCACCTGGGCGAGCGCGAGGACCTCGTCGCCGTCCCGCTGCTGCACGACACACCCGACGAGCTGGCGGTGCCGCACGGCTCGGTGCGCGACGACGTGGCGCCCGTGCCGGGGCTGACCATGCCGAAGCTCGTCGTCGTGAAGCGCGACTACACGACGATCGCGGACCGCATGACCGCGCTCGGGCCGCTCACCGCGAGCGCCGGCATGGTCACCAAGGGAGTCGCGTTCACGCCGGACGTCGAGGTGGCCGAGCTGGCCCGCCTCAACGGTGTGGTCGCGGACGGACCGGCCGCGGGGCGGCCTCGTCTGGCGACAGCGCAGCACGTGTGCGAGACGATCCTCGCGCTGTCGGGCACGACGAACGGCCGCCTCGCGGTCCAGGGCTTCGAGCGCATCGAGGCCAGGACCGGCACGCAGATCGCGCACCTGGCGCGCGACCACGAGGGCAAGCGGATCACGTTCCCGGACGTGCAGGCGCGGCCGGTCCCGGTGATCACGTCGCCCGAGTGGTCGGGGTCGGAGCACGGCGGGCGGCGCTACACGGCGTTCGCGATCAACGTCGAGCACCTCAAGCCGTGGCACACGCTCACGGGCCGCCAGCACTTCTACCTGGACCACGACTGGATGGCCGAGCTCGGGGAGAACCTGCCGGTCTACCGGCCGCCGCTCGACATGCACCGGCTGTTCGGGGACGCGCGCGTGGGCTCCACGGCGCCGTCGGGGGCGCCCTCGTCGGACGGCCACGCCGAGGTCGCGGTGCGCTACCTCACGCCGCACTCCAAGTGGTCCATCCACTCCGAGTACCAGGACAACCTGTTCATGCTGTCGCTCTCGCGCGGCGGCCCGACCATCTGGATGTCGCCGCAGGACGCGGGCGCGATCGGGGTGCGGGACAACGACTGGATCGAGGCGTACAACCGCAACGGCGTGGTCGTCGCGCGCGCGATCGTCTCGCACCGCATGCCCGCCGGGACCGTGTACATGTACCACGCGAAGGACCGCACGGTGGATGTGCCGCGGTCCGAGACGAGCGGCATGCGGGGTGGCATCCACAACTCGCTGACCCGCGTGCTGCTCAAGCCGTCGCACCTGATCGGCGGCTACGCGCAGCTCTCGTTCGCGTTCAACTACCTGGGCCCCACCGGGAACCAACGGGACGAAGTGACCACTATCCGCCGCCGGAGCCAGGAGGTGACCTACTGATGCGCGTCATGGCTCAGATGGCGATGGTGATGAACCTCGACAAGTGCATCGGGTGCCACACGTGCTCGGTCACCTGCAAGCAAGCCTGGACCAACCGCACGGGCGTCGAGTACGTCTGGTTCAACAACGTGGAGACGCGGCCGGGCGTCGGCTACCCGCGCACGTACGAGGACCAGGAGCGCTGGGGCGGCGGCTGGGTCCGCAACAAGAAGGGCCGGCTCAAGCTGCGCTCGGGTGGGCGGTTCAGCAAGCTCGCGCACATCTTCAGCAACCCCAAGCTGCCGGAGATCCACGACTACTACGAGCCGTGGACGTACGAGTACGACGTGCTGCTCTCGGCGCCGCAGGGCGAGCACACGCCCGTCGCGCGGCCCAAGAGCCTGCTCACGGGCGACGACCTGAAGATCTCGTGGTCGGCCAACTGGGACGACAACCTGGGCGGCTCGGGCGAGACCATGGCCGACGACCCGGTGCTCAAGCAGATGAGCCAGCAGGTGGCCGCGGAGTTCGAGCAGGCGTTCATGTTCTACCTGCCGCGCATCTGCGAGCACTGCCTCAACCCGTCGTGCGTCGCGTCGTGCCCGTCGGGCGCCATGTACAAGCGGGCCGAGGACGGCATCGTGCTGGTGGACCAGGACCAGTGCCGCGGCTGGCGCATGTGCATCTCGGGCTGCCCTTACAAGAAGGTCTACTTCAACCACAAGACCGGCAAGGCCGAGAAGTGCACGATGTGCTACCCGCGCCTCGAGGTCGGGTTGCCCACCGTGTGCTCGGAGACGTGCGTGGGCCGGCTGCGGTACCTCGGGCTCGTGCTGTACGACGCCGACCGCGTGCTGGAGGCCGCGTCGGTGGAGGACCCCCAGGACCTGCTCGACGCGCAGCGCTCGGTGCTGCTGGACCCCCACGACCCCGAGGTGGTCGCCGCCGCCGAGGCCGAGGGCATCCCGCGCGACTGGATCACGGCCGCGCAGCGCTCGCCCATCTGGGCGCTGATCTCGACGTACCAGGTGGCGCTCCCGCTACACCCCGAGTACCGGACCATGCCGATGGTCTGGTACATCCCGCCGCTGTCGCCGGTGGTCGACGTGGTGACAGGCTCGGGCAACGACGGCGAGGACGCGCGCACGCTGTTCGCGGCCATCGACCAGCTCCGCATCCCGATCGAGTACCTGGCGGGGCTGTTCACCGCGGGTGACACCGTGCCCGTCAAGGACACGCTCGCGCGGCTCGCGGCCATGCGCGCGCACATGCGCAACGTGAACCTCGGCCTCGAGCAGGACCCGGCGATCGCGGCGTCGGTCGGCATGACGGGCCGCGAGCTGGAGGCCATGTACCGGCTGCTGGCGATCGCCAAGTACGAGGACCGGTACGTCATCCCCGCCGCGCACGCCGAGTCGGCGCGCGCGTTGGAGGAGACCGCGACGGGGTGCTCGCTCGACACCGAGGGTGGCCCGGGCATGGGTGGAGCGGGCCCGTTCGGCTCGTCGTCGGGACGCCCGCCGCGCGTCGCGGTCGAGACGTTCCACGCGCTGAAGTCCCGCCAGACCGCCGACACTCCCGCGGGCTCGGCCACCCCGAGCCGCGTCAACCTGCTCAACTGGGACGGCAACGGAGCCCCACCGGGGCTGTTCCCGCCCAAGGCCGGCCAGAACGGCTACGGCGACGGACCGGAGGCGCACGCATGAGCCGCCAGCCCCGGTCGGAGAATCCGCTGCTCGGGCGCTCGTCGCGCAAGGCCCCGGACCTGCCGTTCCTCGAGCCCGTGCGCGTGGCTCCCGACGAGCGCGCGCTCGCGCACCTCGCCGCGTCCCGCCTGCTCGACTACCCGAGCCCGCAGCTCCGCGCGTCGTACGGCCTGCTGCGGGAGGTCGCCGACGGGATGCCTGCCGAGGTGCGTGACGCGCTGCACGACTTCCTCGACTCGACCGTGCGCTGGCCGCTCGAGGAACAGCAGGCGCACTACGTCGCGACGTTCGACCTCAAGCGCCGGTGCGCGCTGTACCTGACGTACTACACGGCCGGGGACACGCGGCGGCGCGGCATGGCGCTGGTGACGTTCGTCGAGGCATACAAGGCGTGCGGGTTCGTGCCGCGCGACGACGAGCTCCCCGACTACCTGCCGAGCGTGCTCGAGCTCTCGGCGCGCACGTCGTCGGGCGACGAGGCCGTGGTCGCCGCCGCCGTGCTGGGCGCCCACCGCGAGGGCATCGAGGTGCTCCGCTCGGCGCTGCACCACGCGTCGAGCCCGTACGCGCATCTTCTCGACGCCGTCTGCCTGACGCTCCCCGCGGTGGACGCCGAGACCGCGGCGCGGTTCGCGGAGCTCGTCGCGGCCGGGCCGCCCGCCGAGATGGTCGGGCTGTCCGCGCCGCTGCTCCCCTTCCCCACCACCCGACCGTCGGAGGTGCCGGCATGACCACCAAGGACGTGCTGCTCTGGACTGTCCTGCAGTACATCGCGATGGCGGTGTTCGTCGTCGGGCACGTGTGGCGGTACCGCTACGACCGGTTCGGCTGGACGACGCGCTCGTCGCAGGTCTACGAGTCGCGCCTGCTGCGCCTGGGCTCGCCGATGTTCCACATCGGGATGCTCATGGTGATCGGCGGGCACGTCGTCGGGCTGCTGATCCCCAAGGAGTGGCTGGAGTCGATCGGCGTCAGCGAGCACGCGTACCACCTGGTCGCGACCTATGCGGGCACGCTCGCGGCGGCGCTCACGCTCGCGGGGCTCGCGATCCTGATCTACCGACGACGCACGGTCGGGCCGGTGTTCCTGGCGACCACGCGCATGGACAAGCTGATGTACGTGGTGCTGGGCGTGACGCTCGCGTTCGGCACCGCCGCGACCGTGATGTTCCAGCTCCTGGGCGACGCCTACGACTACCGCGGCTCGGTGTCGCCCTGGATCCGGTCGCTGCTGACCTTCCAGCCGGACGCGTCGCTCATGGCCGGAGTGCCGCTGATGTTCCAGCTGCACATCCTGTGCGCGACCGCGCTGTTCGCGCTGTGGCCGTTCACGCGCCTGGTGCACGTGTTCTCGGCGCCGCTCGGCTACCTGACCAGGCCGTACATCGTCTACCGCTCGCGCGACGACCGCATGGGCACCCGGGCCACGCGGCCCGGCTGGGAGCGCGTCGAGCGCCCCGGCGCCCCCACCCTGCCCCGCTAGAGACAACCGAGGAGAACCCCATGACCGCAGAGCACGTCGAGATCCTGACCAGCGCGCCACACGCGCCCGAGCCCGAGGCGCACTCGTGCGGGTGCGGCGGGCACGACGAGGCCGACCCGGTGCTCGACGTCCGCCCCATCCCGCACGCGATCCGCCACGCGACCGTGTTCGGCGCGTTCGACGCGATCAAGCCGGGCGAGTCGCTCGTCATCATCGCGCCGCACCTGCCGCGGCCGCTGATCGCGCAGCTCGCCGAGCGGGCGCCGCTCGAGGTCGAGGTGCTCGTCGACGGGCCCGAGGCGTGGCACGTGAGGCTCACACGCCAGGCGTGAGCACGAGTCGCGGGAGGGCCGGGCCGGTCGGCTCGGCCCTCCCGGCACGTCAGGCCCGGTTCAGACTCTCCACGACGACGCCGCGGCCGCCGGACGACCTGGCGTCAGACGACCGGCAGCACCAGGCGCGTGACGTTCTGGGACGGGTCGCCGTCAGGCGACGGCTCGGTGACGTACTCCTCGTAGAAGTCGCCGCGCGGCGTGCCCGCGTTCGTCGTCGCGCGCCACGACTCGACCTGCTGCCACGCGGCGGTGAGCTGGTCGTAGGGCCCGACGAACGTCGCGACGACCGCCGAGCCGCCCGGGATCGTCTGGAGCTCGACGCGCTCGTCGTCGAGCGGCGTGCCGACCGGGGCGCCGAAGCCCGCCGCCAGGTCCACGTCGCTCGTCGGCATCGCCGCGTACCAGCCGTACGCGGAGCCGCTGGGCGGCGAGCCGGCCGCCGCGAGCGCCGCGGCCACCGCGGTGTACGCCGAGTCGTAGAACGCGGGCAACTCCGCGAAGGGCACGCGCCCGCGGACCACCGCGAGAGTCAGGTCCGGCACCTGCGCCAGCTCGATGTCCATGTCGGCCTCCCGCCGTGCGTCGTGGGCACGCCCGATCCTGCCGCACCGGCACCCCAAACACACCCCCTCACCACCCCACGGGACCATTGGCCGCGAGGTGAGCCCCGGCGCCCGCCTACCGTCGAGGAAGCGCCGCACTCCCGGCGCGTTAGGACACCGTGACCCCGAGCGGCAGACTTCCTCCTCCTGCTGACCGCTCGGGGTCGCGGCATCCCACGGTTCGGCGGGACCGTGGACAGGCCAATCTCTCTCTCGCGGGTGTGCGAAGGTGGGCGGGTGAGCGAAGTCGTCCGGGCGCGCGTCGACGCGTGGTGCTGGGCCGTGCGGCTGTTCCCCACCCGGTCCGCCGCCGGGGCCGCGTGCCGCGCGGGCCACGTGCGCGTCAACGGCGAGCGCGCCAAGCCCGCGCAGATCGTCGTGCCGGGCGACGAGGTGCACGTGCGCGGGGGCGCGCGCGAGCGGATCGTCATCGTGCAGCGCACCATCGTCAAGCGCGTGTCCGCCGACGCCGCGGTCGCGTGCTACCTCGACCGCTCACCGGCGCCCGTGCCCCGCGAGCAGGTCGCGGTGGCCGCCATGCGCGACCGCGGCGCGGGCCGCCCGACCAAGCGTGACCGCCGCCAGCTCGACAAGCTGCGCGGCCGGGGATGACGACCCTCGTCGACGACACCGACGCCCCGCCCGTCACGAGCGTCTACCGGCCCGCGCGCCCGCTCGACGTGCGCCTGATCGTCGCGACGCTGCGGCGGGGCGCCGGCGATCCCGCGTGGGCGACGACGCCCGACGGCGCGATCTGGCAGGCCACGCTCACCCCCGCTGGCCCCGCGACCCGGCGGCTCGAACAGCGCCGCGACGGCGTGCAC
>JAEWOA010000300.1 GCA_023461115.1 Actinomycetes bacterium | reverse complement strand
GACGAGGTCCGCGCCGAGCGGGCCGGCACGACCAGCGCGACCGCGAGCTGCCCCCACTGCGCGTCGGGCACGGGCACGACCAGCGCCTCCGCGAGCCCGGGCATCGCGCCGAGCACGTTCTCGACTGCCACCGGCGCGACCTTGACCCCGCCGGTCACGATCACGTCGTCGGCGCGGCCGAGCACGCGCAGCACGCCGTCGTCGAGCCGCCCGAGGTCCGAAGTGCGCAGGCGCCGGACGCCGTCGATCGTCGAGAACGCCGCCGCGTCGAGGTCGGGGCGGCCCCGGTAGCCCGCCGCGAGCATGGGACCGGCCAGGTGGATGCGGCCCTCGTCGTCGACGAGCACACCGACGCCCGGGAGCGGGACGCCGTCGTACACGCAGCCGCCGCACGTCTCGGTCATGCCGTACGTGCGGACCACGGGGACCTCGAGCGCGGCGGCGCGGGAGACCAACGCCTCGGGCGCCGCGGCGCCGCCGAGCAGCACCGCGTCGAAGGACCGGAGCGCGTCCACCGCGGCGGCGTCGTCGAGCAGCCGCGCGAGCTGCGTCGGGACCAAGGACGTGTGGCGGCGGGGGCCGTGCAGCGCGCGCGCCGCCTGCGTGAAGGCCGCCGCGGTGAACGGGCCGGGAGGCAGCGCCACGGGCTCGTCGCCACCGAGGAGCGAGCGGCACAGCACCTGCAGGCCCGCGATGTGGTCCAACGGCAGCGCGAGCAGCCACTGCCCGTCGCCGCCCAGGCGGTCCCGTGTCGCTGCCGCGGACGCGCGCAACGCCGCCGCGGTCAGCAGGACCTCCCGCGCGTCGCCCGTGGAGCCCGAGGTCGCGACCACGAGCGCCACGTCGTCGTCGACGAACGAGGGCTCGGCCCCGGTGGTCCTGCCCGGCGCGAGCGGACGGACCGCCGGACCGGCGCCGTCGAGCGCGGCGGCGAGCGCGGGGATCAGGCCGCCCACGGCCGCGGGCACGTCACGCAGCGGCCGGGTCACGGGGTCAGCCTAGGCGGCCCGGCGCGTCGAGAATGCGGGCTTCGGTGTGGGCCGTGGCACGCTTGGAGCGCGAGCAAGGCGACAGGGGAGACGATGACGCGCACAACAACCCACCACCGGCGGGGCACTCGTGGGACGTGGACGCTGGCGGCGGTCGTCGCCGGGGCGCTCGCGCTCGCGGGCTGCGCCGGGGCCGAGCCCGTCGAGCAGCCGGAGCCCGTCGTCCTCGGCCCGACCATCGTGCCCGACAAGGGCCCGGTGCCGACGCCCTCGATCCCGCCCGTCTGGCCGCTCACCGGCGTCGCGGGCGAGCTGGTCGAGCGGCCCGCGCTCGCGGTCAAGATCGAGAACACGTCCGCCGCCCGCCCGCAGACCGGGCTCGAGCAGGCCGACGTCGTGTGGGAGACGATCGTCGAGTTCCAGGTGTCCCGGCTGATCGCGGTGTACCACTCGCAGGTGCCCAAGGAGGTCGGGCCCATCCGGTCCGTGCGCCCCATGGACCCCGTGATCATCGCGCCCACGCACGGACTGCTCGCCTTCTCGGGCGGTCAGGCGGGCATCCTCGCGCTCGCCCAGCAGTCCGGCCTTCAGCTGTTGAGCCACGACGCCGGCACGCCCGGCATGTACCGCTCGCACGACCGTCCCGCGCCGCACAACGTGTACGGCGACCCGGCGACGTTCTGGGGGCTCGCCAACGCGTCCCACCAGGCGTCGCCCGGCGAGCAGTTCCAGTTCGCGCGGACCGCGGACAAGGCCGCTGCACTCGTCGGCGGGACGCCTGCCACCACGCTCGCCTTCCGGCTCTCGGCGGCGTCGAGCCCCACCTGGACGTGGGACGCGAAGTCCGGCACGTGGCTGCGCTCCGAGCGGGACAAGCCCTCCAGCGCGCGCAGCGGGCAGCGGCTCGCGGCGGTCAACGTCGTCTCGATCGTCGCCAAGCACCCCGCGACGCGCTACCGCGCCCAGGGCGGCGCAGCCGTGCCGACCTACGAGCTGGTCGGGACGGGCGCCGGGACCATCGCCACCGGCGGCAAGACCATCGCTGTCGTCTGGAAGAAGGACGCGCAGGACCAGCCGCTGCGGCTGTTCCTGCCCGACGGCACGCCCGCGCTGCTCGCGCCGGGCAACACGTGGGTGGAGCTCGTGCCGAAGGGCGACGGGTCGCTGACCGTCAAGTGACCGCCCCGCGCGTGGCGGGCCGTCAGAACGCGTACGGGAACCGGGTCCAGTCCGGGTCGCGGCGCTCCAGGAACGCGTCGCGGCCCTCGACTGCCTCGTCGGTCATGTAGGCCAGGCGCGTGGCCTCGCCCGCGAACACCTGCTGGCCGGCCAGGCCGTCGTCGGCCAGGTTGAACGCGAACTTGAGCATGCGGATGGCTTGGGGCGACTTGGTCGCGACGATCCGCGCGTACTCCAGGCCGGCGTCCTCCAGCTCGTCGTGCGCGACGACGTCGTTGACCGCGCCCCACGCGTGCGCCTGCTCGGCGGAGTACTCGCGGGCCAGGAAGAAGATCTCGCGGGCGCGCTTGTCGCCCACCTGACGGGCCAGCAGCGCCGAGCCGTAGCCGCCGTCGAACGAGCCGACGTTGGCGTCGGTCTGCATGAACCGCGCGTGCTCGCGGCTCGCGATCGTCAGGTCCGCGACGACGTGCAGCGAGTGCCCACCGCCCGCGGCCCACCCGTTGACCAGCGCGACGACGACCTTCGGCATGGTCCGCATGAGCCGCTGGACCTCGAGGATGTGCAGGCGCCCGGCGCGGGCGGGGTCGATGCCCGCCGCGGACTCCTCGTCGGGCGAGCCGGTGTAGCGGTAGCCGTCGCGGCCGCGGATGCGCTGGTCGCCGCCGCTGCAGAACGCCCACACACCGTCCTTGGGGGACGGCCCGTTGCCGGTGAGCAGCACCGTGCCGACGCTCGACGTGGTGCGCGCGTGGTCCAGCACCCGGTACAGCTCGTCGACCGTGTGGGGGCGGAACGCGTTGCGGACCTCGGGCCGGTCGAAGGCCACGCGGACCACGGGGAGGTCGCGCTCGCCGCCGCCCGTGCGGTCGACGCCCCGGTGGTACGTGAGGTCGGTCAGCCCCTCGAAGCCGGCGACGGTCCGCCACCGCGAGGGGTCGAAGGTGTCGGACACGCGCCGCGGCAGCTCACTCACGGCACCACCCTAGGGCCGGCCCGGCGCCGGACCGGATTCCCTGCGCCGGACCGGATCCACGGCGCCGGACCGTGGCATACCCCGGTCCGGGGCGGTGAACCCGGTCCGGGGGCACGGGGTCGGACCGGGGCGCGGGCCGGTCGGCCTAGCCTGGGGGGGTGCTGAAGGTGTGGTCGGTGCCGTTGCGCACCCGGTTCCGTGGGCTGGACGCGCGCGACGGCGTGCTGGTGCGCGGCGACGCCGGGTGGGGCGAGTTCTCGCCGTTCTGGGAGTACGACGACGACGAGGCGCTCGCATGGTGGCGCGCGGCGCGTGAGGCGGCCGACGACGGCTGGCCGGAGCCGGTGCGCACGAGCATCCCGGTCAACGTGACGGTCCCCGCGGTCGGCCCGGAGGCGGCCCACCGGATCGTCGCGGAGTCGGGCGGCTGCCGCACCGCGAAGGTCAAGGTCGCGGAGCGGGGGCAGAGCCTCGGCGACGAGATCGCCCGCCTGGAGGCGGTCCGGGACGCGCTGGGCCCCGGCGGCGCTATCCGCGTCGACGCCAACGCGGCATGGGACCTCGACGAGGCGACCACGAGGCTCAAGGCGCTGGACCGCGCCGCGGCAGGGCTGGAGTACGCCGAGCAGCCCGTCGCCACGGTCGAGGACCTCGCCCACCTGCGCAGACGCACGCACGTGCCCATTGCCGCCGACGAGTCGATCCGCCGCGCCACGGACCCACTCGCGGTCGCGCGGGCGCACGCGGCGGACGTCGTGGTGCTCAAGGTCCAGCCGCTGGGCGGCGTGCGCGCGTGCCTGGAGCTGGCCGAGCGGATCGGGCTGCCGGTGGTCGTCTCGTCGGCGCTCGAGTCGTCGGTCGGCTTGGCGGCGGGGCTCGCGCTCGCGGCCGCGCTCCCCGAGCTCCCGTACGCGTGTGGGCTCGCCACCGCGCACCTGCTGACCGCGGATGTCGTCGCCGAGCCGCTCCTGCCCGTGGGCGGCGCCATCGCCGTGCGGCGTCCCGAGCCCGACGCCGCTCACCTGGCCGCGCTGGCCGCTCCACCTGGGCTCGACGTCCGCTGGCGCGAGCGGGCCGCGCGCGTGCAGGCCCTCGCGGACCAGGCATGATGGCCCGCGTGACGCCGACGCCCGCCC
>JAEWOA010000299.1 GCA_023461115.1 Actinomycetes bacterium | reverse complement strand
GTCCTCGGAGATGTGCCACAGCGCGCGCAGCGGCGCCGCTACGGGCCGCAGCACGCCGGGGACGTCCGCCAGACGGGCCGTGCGCTCGCGGTCGCGCGCGTCCAGCAGCGCTTGGGCGCCGACGAGCGCGCCGACGACGAGCACCGCGCAGCACCACATCCACCAGCGCACGGCGCGCAGGCCGGACCGTGCGCGGGCCGAGCGCGGCCCGCCCGACTGCTCCTCGTCGAGCTGTTCGTCGAGCTGCACCGCGACCATCCGGCCGGCCACCCCTGCACGGTAACGCGCCGGGCCGGCAGGGGTCAGGTGAGCGTGGCCAGGTGGGCGACGAGTGCGGTGGGGGTCTCCACCCGGAAGCGCGCGGCCGTCGGGCCGTCGCCCACCTTGATCGTCACGTCGTCGTCGGCCAGGACCGCGAACGCGTGCTCGTCGGTCACGTCGTCGCCCGCGTACAGCACGCCGCGCGCGCCGAGCTCGTCGCGCAGCGCGGCCAGCGCCGAGCCCTTGTCGGCGCGCAGCACGGTGATCTCCACGACGTCCTTGCCGTGCAGCACGCCGGTGCCCACGCGCTCGCCCAGCGCGAGCGCCTCCCGCTCGGCCGCCGCCGCGTCGGACCGCTCGGCCAGGCGGGTGTGCACGACGACCGCGGTCGGCTTGGCCTCCACCCACACCCCGTCGCGCCCGCGCGCTATCTGGGACGCCTGGGCGCCGAGGGTCGCGAGGCGGTCGGCCTGGTCGTCGGTGAGCCGCACGACGTCGCGGTCGAGCCCGTGCTTGGTGACGCGCGCGCGCTCGGCGCCGTGGCTGCCGATCAGGTACGTGCCCGCGGGGACCTCGGCGAGCTTGTGCAGGTCACCCAGCGCGCGGCCGGAGACCAGCGCGAGCGCGACGTCGGGGGCCGCCGCGACCCGCGCGAGCACCGGCACGCCCTGCGGGATCACGCGTGACCGGGCGGGGTCGTCCTGCAGCGGCGCGAGCGTGCCGTCGAAGTCGAGCGCGACCAGCAGCGGCCGTCGGCGGGCCAGACGGGCGAGCGCGTCGTCGAGCGTCCCGCCCTCGTCGTCGACCACGCGGGGGCCGACTTCGTCGCGCGCGTCAGACATGCTCGCCCCGCGCGGGCACAGCGGTCAGGACCGCGAGGAACTCGCGCGACCAGGCCTGCACGTCGTGCCCCAGCACGCGGCGGCGCAGGCGGCGCATCCGCTTGCGGGCCTCGCGCGCGTCCAGGTGCACCGCGTAGGTGATGGCGTCCTTCATGCCGTCGATGTCGTGCGGGTTCACCAGGATCGCGCCGTGCAGCTCGTCGGCCGCGCCCGTGAACTCCGACAGGACCAGTGCCCCCCGGTCGTCGGACCGGGCGGCGACGTACTCCTTGGCGACGAGGTTCATGCCGTCGCGCAGTGCGGTGACGAGCATGACGTCGGCCGCGAGGTACAGCGCCGCCATCTCCTCCATGGGGAACGACTGGTGGAGGTACTGCACGGGCGCGGTCCCGACGACGCCGTGGTCGCCGTTGATGCGCCCCACCAGCAGCTCGACCTCGTCGCGTAGCTGTGCGTAGGCGTCGACGTTCTCCCGTGACGGGCTCGCGACCTGCACCAAGGTGGTGTCGCTCGCCGAGAGCCGCCCGTCCGCCAACAACTCGCCGTACGCCTTGATGCGGTGCCGGATGCCCTTGGTGTAGTCGAGGCGGTCGACGCCCAGCAGCAGCGTCTTGGGGTTGCCGAGCTCGGTGCGGATCTCCTTGGCGCGCGCCTGGACCTCGGGCGTGCGCGCCAGCTCGTCGAACGCGCCCGAGTCGATCGAGATCGGGAACGCCGCCGCGCGCACGTGCCGCTCGACGCGGCCGTGCTTCGTCAGCGTCACCACCTGGCCGCGCGTGGTCAGGTCCGTGAGCCGCCGCACCACACGCACGAAGTTCGCGGCGTCCCCGCCCCGCTGGAACCCGATCAGGTCCGCCCCCAGCAGCCCTTCGACCACCTGCTTGCGCCACGGGAGCTGCGCGAAGATCTCCAGCGGCGGGAACGGGATGTGGTGGAAGTACCCGATCCGCAGGTCAGGGCGCTGCTCGCGCAGCATCTTGGGCACCAGCTGCAGCTGGTAGTCGTGCACCCACACGGTCGCGCCGGGCGCCGCCTGGTGCGCCGCCGCGTCCGCGAACCGCTGGTTGACCCGCTGGTAGGCGTCCCACCACTGCCGGTGGAACGCGGGCGCCGAGATGACGTCGTGGTACAGCGGCCACAGGGTGTCGTTGGCGAAGCCCTCGTAGAACTTCTCGAGGTCGTCCTCGCTCAGGGAGACCGGCACCAGGTGGGTCCCGTCCACGTCGAACGGCTCGAGCTCGAGGTCCGCGGCGCCGCCCCAGCCCACCCAGGCGCCGTCCGCGTCTGCCATCACCGGCGCCAGCGCGGTGACGAGGCCGCCGGGCGAGCGCGTCCAGTCCACTGATCCGTCCTCGGCGACCGTGACATCGACGGGCAGGCGGTTGGCGATCACGACGAACGAATGGCGTTGGCGCAGGTCGGGCGACAAAGTGTGGCTCCAGAGGGGTCGGTGCCCCCGACCCTAGCCGCTGGCGCCTGGACCCGCCCAGGCTCGGGCGATCATCACATTTCGGCGCCGCTGCGCGACTTCGACGGCAAAGCGCCGACCAAGAGCGTGCCTGGCGACTACCGTGCGGGGCATGGAGCGCATCGGGTTGGAGCCGGGATCTCAGATCGGCGGCTACACGATCGTCGCGCCCCTCGGCTCCGGCGGCATGGGCACGGTGTACCGCGCGGTCGACGACGGCGGCGCGGCGGTCGCGCTCAAGCTGCTGCACCCGCAGATCGGGGCGGACGCGCAGGCACGTGAGCGTCTGCGCCGAGAGGTCGTCGCGCTGCAACGCCTCAAGCACCCCGCGATCGCAGCGGTGCTCGACGCCGAGGCCGACTCCACCGAGGCGTTCCTGGTCACCGAACTGGTCGACGGGCTGAACCTGGCGGACCACGTGCGGGCCAAGGGCCCGTTGTCCGCCGACGAGCTGCACGAGCTGGCCGCCGGGCTGCGCGACGCGCTCGCGGCGGTCCACGACGCGGGGGTGGTGCACCGCGACCTCAAGCCGTCCAACGTGATCGTGGCCGAGCACGGCCCGGTGCTGATCGACTTCGGTGTCGCGCGCGCCGCCGGCGACGACGCCGACGTGACGTCCACGGGCCTCGTCGTCGGGACGCCGGGGTACCTGGCGCCGGAGCTGCTCGCGGGCGCCGACCCGACCCCCGCCACAGACCTGTGGGGCTGGGCGGCCGTCCTCGCGTTCGCGGCGACCGGCCGCGCGCCCTTCGGCGTCCGCCCGGTCGAGGTGGTGCTCGCGCGCGCCGGCAAGGGCGACGTCGACCTGGACGGGCTCGGGCCCGTGACGGCGGGCGCGCTCGCGGACGCGTTGGCCGCCGACCCCGACGAGCGGCTGGACCCCGACGACCTCGTCGCCGCGCTCGCGTTGGCCGCCGCCGAGGGCGACGAGCCCGACCTGGACCGCACGCTCGCGCTCGCGATGGACGACGACGAGGGCGACGACGATCCGGACGAGGGTGTCGACGCGACCGAGGTGATGGCCGCAGCGGCGGCGACTGTCGCGGTCGCCCGCACGTCCGGCGGCAAGCCCGGCGGCAAGGGTGCGCCCAAGGCGAGCGTCGGCGCGCCCGTGAATGACGGCAATACCCGGGTGATGGCGGTCGAGGCGGGCGAGACGCTCGTCGACCTGGACCCGGCCGACGACGAGAGCCCCGACGAGTACGACGACGACCACGACGGTTTCGACGACGACGAGTTCGACGACGAGGACTCCGACGGTGACGAGGAGTACGACAAGCGCGGCCGCCTGATCTACCACGACGCGACCGTCGAGTGGATCGAGGACGACCTCGACGCCAGCGAGGGCGTGCAGGCCGAGGGCTCGGGCTACGCGCGGCCCGCGGTCGAGCGCCGGTACGGGTCGCTGCTCGCGATCGCGCTGCTCGTCGGCGTCGCGGGCGCGCTCGCGCCGACGATCACGTTGCTCGTCGTCGGGATCCTCATGCTCGTCGAGCGCACCTACGGCACCGCGGTGGAGTCCATGCACGCGCGCCGCGAGCGGGCCGGGGTGCGGCCGAGCGACGCCGTGTTCGCGATCGCGACGAGTCCCTGGCACTTCGTCCGCACGGTGCTGGGGATGATCCCGTCGCTCGTCGTGGGAATGTGCGTGATGCTCGTCGTCGGGGGCGTGCTCGTCTGGCTCGTCGAGCAGGAGACCCTGCACATCGGCGACCTGTCCTCGGGCGACCCGCTGCAGGGCACGGCCGCCGCGGTGTACGTGGGCGCGCTCGTGTTCCTCGGCGTCATGGTGGTGTGGTGGGGGCCGTTGTCGCGCATGACGCGGTTGGGCGCGCGGCGCCTGCTCGCGGTGGCGGCGCCGGGCCGGATCGGCGCGTTGGTGCTGGTGGGCGTGTGCCTGGCGGCGGCGCTCGTCGTGGCCACGCTGATCTCCAACGGCGCGGACATCGTGTGGACGCCCGCGCCGACGCCGACGATTCCGTGACCGAACCGCCAGGCTCCTTTCAGCGAACGCCCAGGTTCGCGGCATAGCGTGGCGCCGGCAGTACGTGCCGATGGCCGCGAGCAGGGGGCCCGGGAGACGACGAGCCAACGACAAGGGAGACGATCAGTGCCGACAAACGACCCGCGGCAGAGCAAGTCGCAGCGCCGCGACGAGGCGCGTGAGAAGGCGCGCGCGCTGCGCATCGAGCAGGAGCGCAAGGCCAAGCGGAACAAGATCATCGCGGGCACCACGATCGGTGTGCTGGTCGTCGCGCTCGTCGGCGCCGTGGTCTTCACGTTCATGAACAAGGCCGACACGCAGGCCCAGTACCGCGACGTCGCGTTCGCCGGCAGCGCCAGCGGCGAGGTCCAGGCGCCTGCGATCTCCGACGTGAAGCTGCCCAAGACCGCGGACCAGGAGACCGGGGGCGTCCCGGTGAGCGACGAGGGCGTCGGGGTCACGGGTGACGACGACGTCGTCGTGTCGGTGTTCTTCGACTTCATGTGCCCCTACTGCGGGCTGTTCGACCAGGCGAACGCCGCCGACCTCACGACGCTCGCCGCGGAGGACGGTGTGACCGTGCTGTACCGCCCGGTGTCCTTCCTCGACCACATGTCGCGCGACACGCACTACTCGACGCGCGCCATGAACGCGCTCGGTGTCGTCGCCGACGAGGACCCCGAGCACGTGCAGGCGTTCATCACCGCGCTGTACGCGAACCAGCCCAAGGAGAACACGAAGGGCCTGTCCGACGACGAGATCGCGAAGATCGCGACCGACCTCGGCGTCCCCGCCGCGGTCGCCGCGAAGTTCACGGACACCGTCGACGGCACCTTCAAGGTCGGCGACAAGGAGGAGAGCGGCACGTGGCGCGTCTTCGCGCCGTGGGCGGCCGCCTCGACCGGCCAGATGGCCAAGGAGACCCAGGTCGGCACGCCGAAGATCTTCATCGACGGCAAGGAGTGGCCGGGCGACGGTGACAGCCAGCTGCTCTACACCCAGGGCGCTTTGAAGCAGGCCGTGGAGGACGCGGTGGCCGCGAAGGGCTGAGCCCGGCCGGCGACGACGAAGGAGCGGTGACCTCTCGGGGTCACCGCTCCTTCGTCGTGGAGCCCTCGCGAGCCCCCTGTCGGATTCGAACCGACGACCCCCTGTTTACAAGACAGGTGCTCTGGCCAACTGAGCTAAGGAGGCGAGTCGGCGCACAGCCTACCGACTCGTTCGCCGGGCACGGGTGGCCGGGTCTGATTCGTCGTGTTCGCCCGTGCCGGCGGCTCAGGCGGCCGGGCCGGTCTCCTCCAACAGGCGCAAGGCCGCGGTGACGCGCGGGTTGCGCGTGGGGTCGGCGTCGATGCCGAGCGTCGCGTACATCGCGTTGACGTGGTTCTGCACCGACTTCTCGGTGATGCCGAGCTTCACCCCGATGCCGGCGTTCGACAGCCCGGTGGACAGCAGCCGCAGCACCTCGTACTGGCGGTCGGTCAGCCGCGCCACGTCCGAGCCGGCCCGCGGCTGCACGCGGTCCAGCAGCGCCGGATCGAGCACCGTCTCGCCGACGGCGGCGCCGCGCACAGCCGTGATCAGCACTTCCTCGCTCGTCGAGGAGTTCTTGGACAGGTAGCCCCAGCCGGCGGCGACGTCGGGCGGCAGGTCCAGGAGCAGGTCCATCGCGTCGTGCGCCGAGAGCAGCAGGATCCCGAGCCCGGGCTGCTGGCGGCGCAACGTCACGCCCAACGCGATGCCGTTGCCGTCGGGCAGGTCGATGTCCAGCACTGCGACGTCCGCCACACCTGGCCGCACCGCCCGCAGCGCCTCGGTCGCCGTGCCCATCGACGCGACGACCTGCAGACCCGCGGTCTCGCCGAGGGTGCGCTCCAGCATGGACCGGAACAGCGGCTGGTCTTCGACGACGGCGACTCGCACCGGCGCGGTGGGGGGCGTGCTCATCGGTGTCAGTATCGTCGTCCCCGGCCGGCGCGGAGTGCGCGGCGGGCCGCGTGTCGCCCGGTGCTCGACGAGGGAGTTCGATGACGGATCAGCCGGCTGACGCCTTGAGGCGCCCGGGGGACGTCGCCGCGGACCGCCTGGCGCTGCTGCGCTCCACGGCGATCGTCGCCACGGGTTACGCGGTGGGCGCGTCGGTGCAGTCGGCGTACGTCTACGCGCGGCTCGTGCCGGAGTGGGCCGACGTCCCGCTGTGGACGCGGCTCGTCGCGAACATCGCGGCCGTCGTCGTGCTGATCGCCGCCATGTGGGCGTTGCGCGTGTACCGGTGGTCGTCCTGGCCGCGCATGGTCGCCGGCGCCGCGATCGCGTCCGCGGCGTGCTCGGTGACCCGCTACCTGCTGCAGCTCGGCCTCGACGTCTACGTCCACCCCGGCGAGGCGACGCGCGACTCCGAGCTGATCGCCGGGTTCGTGATCGCGATGGTGTCCGCGGTGATCGGCGTGTGGGCGGTGTTCACGCGGCGCCGCAGCCGCGCCGCGGTCCGCAGGGCCGAGCGCGACGTCGTGCACGTCGAGCTCGCCGTCCGCGCGCTCGAGGACGAGGAGATCCGGGTACGCCGCGAGGTCGCCGAGGGCCTGCACGGCACGTTGCAGAGCAAGCTCGTCGTCGTCGACGCGCGCCTCGCGGAGCTCGCGGCGCACGGCGCCGCGTCCGGGTGGTCCGCCGACGACCTCGCGACGATCGGCTGGGTGCGCGACGAGCTCGAGGTGTCGCGGGAGATCGACGTCCGGCAGATGAGCCGGATCCTGTACCCGGACCGGCTGGAGCTCGGCCTCGTCCCCGCGGTCCGGGCGCTGCTGGGCAGGCTGCCCGCCACGATCGCCACGCGCCTGACCGCCTCCCCGCAGGTGCGCGTGCTCGACGACCCCGCGCAGGGCACGCTGACCGTGAACGAGCGGCTGTTGGCCGTGCGCGTGGTCGAGGAGGCCGTCACCAACGCGTTGAAGAACGGGCTCGCGACGAGCATCGCGGTGGCGTTGTCCTACGAGTCCGGCGAGCTCCGCCTCCTCGTCGAGAACGACGGCGCGCTCTTCGACCCGGACTCCGCCGGGGTGGCGTCCGGCACGGCGCGCCTGCGCGACCGGCTCTCGCTCGTGGGCGGCCGCGTGGAGCTCCGGCCGGGCGACGCGGCGGGCGCTCGTCTTGAGGCGTGGTTACCGCTCGGTAGGGCGTGAGACGAGCCGTCACCCGATCGGACCAATCGCGAATGTGATATGCGCCCGCCCGAATTGGCGGTTTGGCGCCCCTTGAGGCCGAAATTTCCTGGGTGAAAGAAGTGGGCACTTCGGGCGCCCTGGGTGGAGGCACCCCCGGGGGGGAGTGGACCGCGCCCAAAGGTTCCGTACTTTCACGCTCGGCCACGTATCTGCGCCGGCCACCGGAAAGTAGCCCACTCAGGAGCCTGACATGACGACCCAGATCACCCCGGTCGACGACGACCGCAAGGACGAGCGCAAGCGCAAGCGCGCCGCGATCGTCAAGTTCTCCCTCGCCGGTGCTGCTCTGGTCGGCATGGCGGCCGCGGCAACCTCGGCCGCATGGACCGACGACGCGTGGTTCAAGGCTTCGGCCACGTCGGTCGACCCGGAGACCGCTATCGACCTCCGAGGCCTCTATGTGGCCGATGGCGCCACCCCGGACTCCGACGACTTCGATGCTCCGACGGACGAGGACCCGCGCGACGCGGGCAACACAGACTTCGTGACCGTTCCTCCGGAGGCGTTCGAGAACCTCACCGCGGGGGACTCGATCTCTGTGCCCGTGTGGCTCAACAACTCGGGTACCTCCGACCTGGTGATCGCGTCGCCGACAGTGATCGCTGCCGGAGAGCTGTTCGCGGACAACGGTGCTACAGCCACGATCACCGGTGCGCCGGCGACGCTCGCCGCTGGAAGCGCCCCGGTTGCCGCGACCCTCACGATTGCGCTCGCGGCTGACGCCTCCAGCTCGTTCGGCGGCTTGGATGGGTCCGTCGTCGTGAAGTTCCAGGGCTCGATCGCCAACCGCGACTGAGCTACCGACACGCGGCCGGCCGGGGCGCCCCCGAACCCGGCCCGGCCGCGACTCGACGCACTGAGAAGGGAGGTTCCCCATGCGCGTGCTGAAACTCGTCGGCAACGTCGTGCTGTGGCTCGTCGCCGCAGTCGGTCTGCTGAGCGTGCTCGTGTGGGGCGCCACCCAGCTGGGCTACCTGAAGCCGCTGGTCGTGATCTCGGGCTCGATGGAGCCCGGGATCATGACCGGCGACTTGCTGGTGGACGTGCGCAAGCCGACGGCGCAGGTCGAGGTCGGGCAGGTGACGTCGATCTTCAGCGACATCACGGGCAACCTGGTGTCGCACCGCATCGTCGGGGTCGAGCCGACCGGCGACGGCCACTGGTCGATCCGCATGAAGGGCGACGCCAACCAGAGCGAGGACGGCGGCGAGTACATCGTCGGCGACCACGTGTGGCAGCCGGCCCTGCAGATCTCGGGCGGCGGGTACGCGATCACCACGATCACGCGCCCCTCGGTCGCGATCCCGCTCGGCTTCACGCTGCTGTGCCTGCTCGGCCTGTCGCTGCTGCCGCCGACAGAACCCAAGCGCGGGAGGCGGTCAATGCCGGAGGTCGACGTGGCTCCCGAGCCGGTGAGCGTCGGGCTGTGACCAGCGGGCGCGGTGGCCGGGCGATGACTGCGAGCTTCGCGGCCGCGGCCGCGCTCGCCCTGGCGTCGACGGTGGCCGGGGCGACGAGCGCGCAGGCGCTGCCGCGCGCCATGCCGGTGGAGGTCCACTTTCGCGACCTGCGGCCGGGTAGTTCGGCCAGCACGTCGTGGGCACTAGCGGTCCCTCGGCACGCGCAGGTCGCGCAGGTCGCGGTGACTCGCACCGGCACTGGCGTCGCGCGCTGGACCGCCACGCTGTGCCCGAGCAGCGGTGCGGCCTGCATCAACTTGCTTGCCGCAGTCCGGGGTACCTCGATCCCGGCGGGGGTCTACACGCTCCGAGTGGGTGTGACGATGGTCGACCTCGACCCGGGCGACACGCAGTCGCTCGAGGCGCGGTACCTGCTCTCGGAACGCGAAGCGGGGCCACTGGCGGCCACGGGCACGGCCGCTTCCACACTCGCCGCACTCGCGGGCGCGGCCGCCGCCGCGGGGATCCTCCTGGCCGCGCTCGGCCGACGGCGCCGGGCGCTCGACGACGAACCTGCAGCCACCACCACGCCCGCCAGCTCACGCACGATCCCGGAGACGACGCCATGACCGCCACGATTGGCCGCCAGCGCCGTTCGCGCCTCGCGACGGTCCTTAAGCTCACGCTCGCCGCGGGCGCGCTCGTCGGCATGGGCGCGGCCGCGACCTCTGCCGCCTGGACGGACAACGCCTACTTCACCGGCAAGGCGAAGAGCGCGTCCGTCGACTTGCGTGGCCGGCTCTCCGGTTCGTCGACATACCTGGCCGCCGACTCGGCGGCGACGGGAGTGGCGGTCGACCTCGGCACGGTCGCCGACATGGTTCCGGGCGTCTCCGTGGTCAAGACGATCGAGCTCTGGAACGCCGGCTCGGCGCCGCTGAAACTCGCATGGGACTCGAACAACCCCGCGACTCTCATCGCCGCGTCATGCGTCACGGTGGCGTACTCGACTTTGCCGACAGGCACGCTCGCAGGCGACCCGACGGGGGTCGATGCGGCCAGTAAGGCGACCGCGACGGTGACACTCACGATGCAGCCCAACGCGGCCCAGGCGACCTGCGCCAACAAGGAGGCTCCATTGCAGGTCATCGTCCAGGGAACGACCGTCAGCCCGGCTCCCTGATCGAGCCATGTCGAGCTACGTCCGAGGAGCCAGGGGAGGTCCGATGCGCCGTTCTGCGCGCCGAACAGCGGGCGCCGTCGTCGCGCTCCTGTTGCTCGTCGCCGGCGCCGTGCTGGGTCACGCCACCTCGGAGACGAGTGCCGCCTGGCAGGACGGCGTCGCACTCACCGGCACGGTCCGCTCGGCGTCGTGGGGGCAGTCGACGACCAGCGGTCTACGTTGCGACGCCTACGACACGTCGACCGGCGCGCTCCTGCCCGCAGGCACGTGCTGGGTGGACGTCGGCGTCAAGAGCGACGTCGCCTCCGTCGGCGGACCCGCGGCCTTCAGTCGGCAGCTGGTGGTCAAGACCTCGTCTAGCACACCGGTGACGTGGGTGGTCAACCTGGCGCTCTCGGACACCTCGGTCTTTCCGTACGTGCCGGTGTACGTGCTCGACGACGGCACGGGGCAGATCCAGCGAGCCGGTGCCGCGTGCCGTTCCGATGCGGTGGCGCGGGCGAGCGGCGCGACCAGCGCCAACCGCACCGTCGCCAGCGCGTCGCCGCGCACGTTCACGCTCTTTGGGACCAACGGGACAGGATGGACGGGCACGCGCGTGAAGGTGCGCGACTGCGGCACCATGGCGGGCTCCGATGCGGTGTTCCCCGGCACGTCGAGCTCGACCGTCACGCAGCTCACGTGGGATGTGATCTCCAACGTGCAGACATGCGTCGATGTCCAGGTCTCGACGACGTCGTATGAGCCCGTGCAGTGGTACGCCCAGATCGACATGACGGCTCTGCCGTTCCGTGGCGACACGGTGATGAGCCACTACGTAGTGGAGGGCGACAACGGCTGGATGGAGCGACTCGACAACACGCCGAGCGCGGGGCTGATCCAGTTCAGCGCGAAGCAGTCGACGACGGACCCGCGCCGCAGGCTCTCCACCAATGCGGCGTCAGGGTTCCCGTCGTCGACGAGCTTCCGCCTCTGCAATCGCAACCTGCCCGCCCCCCCGTACATCCCGAGCATGGGCTACTCCCAGACCGTCTCGTACGCCAACGACAAGTGGAACGCGTGCGCTGACGTCTCCGTGGGCGTGGCCAACGGGTCGCCGTTCTACTACGGATGGAGGGCGGACGTCGACCTCGGCCCGCTAGTCACGCTCCGAACATCGAACGGCCTGTCGGCTGACACGGTGTCGCTGCGAACCTCCGGAACGTCGCTGTCGCTGCTGAGTGGCACCGTCTACCGCATTGTCGCGTCGTCCTCCGACCAATGGGGCGTCCGCGCCGCCGGTCCGGGTGTCGCCGCGGTCTCGCGGACGATGACGGTCTGCGTCAGCTGACCCCGCGGCTCTGTGTCGCCGCCTCCACGACGGTTTCCGGGGTCGGGCGCTTCGGGAGTCGGGCGTCGCCGGAGCTGCGGCCGTGGAGGCGGCGGGTGGCCCACGGGTAGACGTGCTCGCGCAGCCACACGGCGTCGGCGCGCATGCGCTCGAGGCGCGGCGCGGGCGGCAGCGGCGCGAGCGGGTCGTCCCAGCGCTCGTCGTCGGGCTCCAGGCCGAGCGCGACGAGCGCGGCCTGCGCGACGCGCGTGTGCCCGTCGGGCGTGAGGTGGATGCGGTCGGAGGCCCACATGCGCCAGTCCTGGAGCGATCGCATGCCCCACACGTCCAGGACGTACGCGTCGTGGCGCCGCGCGATCGACCACACGTGCGAGTTGAAGACGGCGACTCGCGAGCGGGTGCTCTTCACGAGCGGGCTGTTGACGGAGTCGAACCCGGTGCCGAGCAGCACGTCGATCCCGGCGGAGCGCAGCTTCACCACCGTGGCCTCGAGGTTGCGCGCGAGCCGGTCGATGTCGGCCGTGGGCCGCAGGATGTCGTTCCCGCCGCCGATGACGCTGACGAGGTCCGGCTCCAGGGCGAGCGCCGCGGGGACCTGCTCGGTGAGGATCGGGCGCAGCAGCCGGCCGCGGATCGCGAGGTTGGCGTACTCAAGGGGGGCCTGGCCCGTGTGAGTGCGCCGTGCGGACAGGTGGACGGCGAGCTGGTCGGCCCAGCCGCGCTGCGGGCGGTCGGGCTCGTGGAGCCCGCCGGGGGAGTCCCAGAGCCCCTCCGTGAACGAGTCGCCGATCGCGACGTACCTGGTCCAGCGGGGGGTGTTCTGCGAAGTCACCGGCACATTCTGCCGCGGCCGCCCGGGCCTTGGCGCGCCGCGAGGACGTGACGTGCGCGACGACGAAAGCGGCTCAGTCCCGCGCCGCCAGTTCGTCAAGGACCTATGCGTAATCCACCAATTCATCCACGACTTTGACCTGCGCATTTACCCTCTCGCAGGACAAACGTCCTGCGAATTCGTGTATACGCAACCGAATACTCGGGTGTAGCCGCACCAGGCACTCACCCTGAGCGAAGGACATACTCACCATGCGCACCACGAAGACCACGAACCGCAAGCGCGTCGTCGCCACCGCCCTGATCGCGCTCGGCGTCGTCGGGATCACCGCGGCGTCCGCGTCCAAGCTCGGCGTGAACTCGGTCAAGGACGTCGCCTCGGGCGTGAGCGAGCCCATCCCCGTGTGCGACGACGAGGTCGACGCCGAGTACGTCGTCGCCAGCGACCTGAACGCGAACGGCTCGTTCGACATCGCGTCGGTCGACGTCGCGGGCATCGACGACAAGTGCGACGGCAAGACCGTCACGGTCTACACCCTGGACAAGACGGACGGCGTCCTGACCACCGACGAGGCCGCCTACGACAAGGCCGCCGGCGGCACGATCAGCATCCCCGTGGCGGACACCGTCACCAACTTCGACGTCGTCAAGATCGCCGTCGTCATCAAGTGACCCCCCGAGCAACCAGGTGAGCACGCCACAGACTCAGGCCGCACCGGCCGCGCCCACGAAGCGCGGCCGGACGGCCTGGCGTGCCGTCAAGAACGTGCTCGGCGCGCTCGTCGTCGCGGGGCTCGTCTGGTTCCTCTGGCCCGCCGCATTCGGCGGCCACCTCAGCATGACCCTGGTGCGGGGCCACTCCATGGACCCGACCTACGCCACCGGCGACGTCGTCGTCGGCTGGCGCGAGCCCGCCCAGCTCGGCGACGTGATCGTCTACGAGGTCCCCGAGCTCGGCGGCAACATCGTCCACCGCGTGATCGGCCAGGACGACGACGGCTGGATCACCCAGGGCGACAACAACGACTGGCGCGACCCGTTCCGCCCCACGTCCGACGACGTGCTGGGCGTGGTCCGCTGGCACGTCACGGTGCCCGCGGCGGTCGGCGCGCTCGCGACGAGCCCCACCCTTTGGCTCTCGCTCACGCTCGTCGGCGCCGGCGTCCTGGTGTGGCCCGCGCGCACCCGCGCGATCGTCGAGCAGGACGGGGGTCCCGCGCCCGACGACGAGCCCGACCCGATCATGGAACCGGCGGCCGGTCCGCAGGCTCGGCAGGACGAGCTGGCCAGTCCGATCGCCCGATGAGGACGACGATGGCCGCCAGACGCATGAGCCGGCGGGTCGCATGGCGGGTGTCCGCCGCGGCCGCGCTGCTCGTCGTCCTGTCCGCGGGGATCGGGTCCGCGTCCGCCAGCAGGCTCGGCGTGTCGGGCCAGGACATCGCCTCGGGCGTCGTCACCGCGCCGTGCGAGCGCGCCGCGACCGTCACCATGCTGCACTCGTTCGTCGCGGGAGCCTTCGTCGTCACCGGCGTCGTCGTCGAGGACGTGCCCGACCGCTGCGCCGGCGCGCCCCTGCGCGTCGACCTGCGCGACGCCGGCGGCGCGATCCTGGCCACGGTCCACGGGCACGCCGGCCCGATCGGCGCCACCGACACCACGATCGTCGTGGCGGGCGGCCCGACGAGCACCACCGTCGTCTCGACGCGCCTGACGCTCGAGGACGGCGAGGACCCGACGCCCGAGCCGACCGTCCCGCCCATCGCGGTCGTCGAGTGCTACGACAGCGCCGGCGCGCCGCTCGTGTGCACGTCCGCCCTCACGGTCGACAGCACCGAGGGCGCCGCCGGGCAACGCATCCAGCGCGGCACGTTCGTCGTGAGCCGGCCCGCGGACTACCACGGCGCGTTCCAGTTCGTGGTGCACATCGCGGCCGACGAGTTCGCGTTCGTGCCGCAGTCGCTCACCACGTCCGGCGGGTGGCCGGGCCTGGTGCTGAGCGACTGCTCGGCGCCCGCGATCCGGCTCGCGACCCAGGCCCCCGAGTGGACCGAGACCTTCTCGGTCGTCGCGTACGAGGCGGCGGGCCAGCCGAACGGGTGCACGCCATGACGCGCGCCACGGCCCAGCGCCGCGCGGCCGGGAGG
>JAEWOA010000298.1 GCA_023461115.1 Actinomycetes bacterium | reverse complement strand
AAGACCTCCAGGTCATGGAACGGAACCTCAGCAGCTCCACTCCACGACCGGAGGTCTTCGCCGTCCACGACCGCTAACGCGTGTCGTCACACTCCCTCAACCAACGTCCCTGGGCAGTACATCTAGCAGTCCTGACCTACTCAGAGGTTGAGCTTGTCGAGCAGGTCGACGAACGCGGCGGCGTCCTTCACGGCCCGCGCTGCTTCGGCGCGCGTGCACCACCCGCCGTATGTGAGCGCTGTCTTGTCGGACGCGAGTCGGACGAACTTCGCGGCGAGCTTCTTGCCGTCAGGGCCGGTGGCCTCGAGGAGCTTCCCGGCGGCTCGGTGGTCCGGCTCTGCGGACCGGTGACCGAGCGCATGCCCGCAGATCGCGTCAGCGGCGGCGATGACGGCGTGAACGGCGGCGGTGGCGGCGACTTGCGCCTCGGACGAGTTCCCGTCAGGCGCGATCTGGAGCCGCTCCTGGGCTACCTGGTAGTGCTCGCGCGCGGTGGCGGCTCGCTCGCGGTTGTCCTTCGCGGTGGTGTTGCGGGTTCGTCCCATGGTGCTCCGTTGAGTCGTCGGCGGAAGTCGGGGCCGTGGAACACGGCGGCGTCAGCAGTCCACGAAGGGACCATCGGATCGTCGTCCCGGACGAGCTCGTCGAACCGTGCGCGGCTCGCCTGGTACACGTTGCAGTCATTGCCAGTGGTGGCCTCGACAGCGCGGATGGTGTCGGCGATCAGCGCTTCAGCCTGTGCGTCGTCGAAGTCGTCCGGTGTGATGAGCAGGACGTCGACGTCGCTGTCTGGGCGCGCGTCGCCGCGAGCGACGGATCCGAACAACGCGGCGGTGACCCGGGCCGCGGCCTCCGGGGCGAGCGTGTCTTCGATGGTGGCGCTGATGCGTCGCTTCACAGCCCACACGGCCTGGTCGGCGTCTGTCACGAGTCGCTGTACCGCCGGCCACAGCAGATGCTCACGGTTCACGTCGTACAACACGGCCTGCCCCGCCCGTCGCGACTCGACGAAGCCCGCGTCGACCAGGCCGTGCAGCACTTGCCGTGTGCGCTCGACGGACGTGCCTGCGAGCTCGGCGGCCCGCTTCCCGGAGAGCGGCAGGCCAGAGCGCGCGAGCACGCTCAGCACGCGTCCGTGCACACCGGGCACGACCACCGCGAGCGGGTCAGCGAAGTCCACGCTTCTACGATACTGGAAGTGCATCTAGGAAGATAGAAGTGCCTCCAACTTCCTAGAAGCGGCTACGAGCTACTGCTGCCGTCGTCGTAGCAGGCCAAACAGTGGGCGGAAGTCGACCTGATCGGAGCAGTGTGACGGCGGTCACCCACTGGTGCTCGCGCTGGCTCACTGGGGATTTCTCAGCAAGTAAGTCAGCAAGTAGCCCGACAAGCAGAAGGGCCGCTGACCCGTTTTCGCAGGTCAGCGGCCCTATTTTGCTCCCCCGACTGGACTCGAACCAGTAACCCTTCGATTAACAGTCGAATGCTCTGCCAATTGAGCTACGGGGGATCGCGCTCGGAAACTCTAGCAGCCTGTCAGCGGTGCCCAAGACCAACCGAGGTCCCGCGAGCAGGCTTGCGGCCGGCTCACGGAGCGCTCAGCCGGGCAGGCCGGCCGCGGCCCGGATGGCGTCCTCGGCGGCGTCGACGGCCGCGGCCACCAGCGGGTCCGCGAGGTCCACTCCCTCGTCGGCAAGCACCTGCGTGAACAGGGCGCCGTCCTCGTCGCGGCGCAGCGCGACGCGGGCGCCGCCGCCCGGGACCGTGACGGACGTGGCGTGCACCACAGACTGCTGGACGCGCTCGCGGAAGGTCTGGGTGAAGCGGACGGAGGCGCGGTCGGACTCGAAGACGAGGGCCTCGCTGGTGCCCCACACCCACCGCACGGTGAGGGTGCGGCTCGCGGGGTCGAGGTTGCCGCGGTCCACGTCGGCCCAAGGCGCTCGCACGACGGCGTCGTCCGAGACGACGTGGAGCGCCAGCCGGGACGCGGCGGCCCGGCGGCCGTCGGCCAGGGTCGCGACGACGAGCACCCGGTCGCCGGAGCGCAGGGCGAGGCGGCTCTGGTCGGCGGCGGTCAGGCGGTTGCGGGTCAACGACGGCACCGGATCACGGTACTCGCCGTGGCGCCACGCCCCGGCCACTCACGCGTTCGGCGCCTGCGAGGACCGTAGGATCGTGCCCTCGGGGCAGTAGCTCAGCCGGTCAGAGCAGCGGACTCATAATCCGTGGGTCGTGGGTTCAAGCCCCACCTGCCCCACCGTGCCCACCTGCCCCTGTCCGCCGAAAGGGATCGTCGACGTGACACTGCCGCCCGACGACGTGCCGCGTTCGCCGAGCGGTCGTGTCCCGCAGTGGGTGCTCGACGAAGCGGGTGGACGCCCGCCGGAGGCGTCCCCGTGGCGCAGCGCGCCCCCACCCGACGCGTGGTACGACGACCCGGTTCCGCCTCCCGTGCGGCAGGCGCCGCGCCGCCGTCGCGGGGCGCGCTGGGGCCGCGTTCTCACATACGCGCTGGTGGGCGCCATCGCCGCGACGACCTGGTGGGCAGTCGGCGGCTCGCGTGAGCTTCCGGACATGCCCGCGATGCCGTGGGTGCAGCCCACGCCGGCGCCGACCATCCCGCCGCCGTCCGCCGCGGCGGTCGCGCTCGCGGATGCCGCGTTCTTCACGCCCGAGGGGCGCGAGCTGTTCTACTCGACGCGCCCGCGCGTGCTGGGGGCCGCCGAGTTCGCCGGTCAGTGCGCCGACGCGCCGGGCGACGAGGTCGAGGGGCGGGCGCTCGCAGCCGACGGCCGCGTCGGCTGCTTCCAGCCGCGCGACGGCTCGATCGTCATCTATCAGCCGGCCGACGAGCGGCTGTGGCCGTACGCGGTGGAGACGGCCGCGCACGAGACGCTGCACGCGCAGTGGGCGCGGCTCGGCGCCGACGATCGGGCCGAGCTCACGCGGCTCCTGGAGGCGGAGGCGGCGCTGTTGCCGGCCGACGCGCCCATCCGCGAGCAGATCGAGGGCTCGGTCGGCGCCCATGAGGAGAACAGGCCGACCGAGTTGTTCGCCTATCTCGGGACGCAGGTGTGGCGGCCCGGTGGCCTGGACCCGGTGCTGGAGGCCGCGTTCGCCGAGGTGTTCACCGACCGCGAGGCGCTCGTCGGCGTGCACGCGGCGTGGACCGCGATGCTCGAGACGACGAGCGCCGAGATCGACGAGGCGGTCAAGGCGCTGCAGCAGCGCGAGTACGACAACTCGCTCGCGCGCTCGCAGTTGGGCGCGGACATGGCGACCGTCGACGCGTACAGCACGGCGTACGCCGAGAAGGTGGACGAGGTGGCCGCGATGCCCGCCGACGAGCGCAGCCGGCTGCGCCTGTCGTGGGTGTGGTGGGACGGGACGAGGCTGCCGATGCGGGACGCGGACGTGACGCTGGCCAAGGCCGCCGCGCTGCTCGAGCGGGACGCCGCGGCGCTCGCCGTCCGCGACGACGCGCTCTCCGCGCAGGAGGCCGCGGCGGCCACCGAGCGCGCGCGGGTCGAGGCACTCATCGCCGACGCGAACGCACTCCAATCGCAGCTGGGTCCGGAGGGCTGAGCCGGTCCCGCAGGCCTGCCCTGAGGGGCTTGTGTGGACGCTTGTCCAGCTCGGGACCTGCGGCGGCGCGCCCGGTGTCGAGTTCGCCCGAACTCTCCCGAGATTTTTTCACCCGATTGCGCGCGAATCGTACAGAGGGCGGTTGTTGCACAAGTGTCCAGTTTCATGCATAGTTCCATCTTGTCAGCGACAAACGGCAAACCCTCCGCGAGGGGGGGACGCAAAGCCACGGGGCCCACCGGGTCAGCCGAGCTACCGAACGACAGGAGCATGATCATGGCGATCACCACCCCCAACTCCGAGGCCCCGCTCTCGCAGGGCGCCCTTCTCACCCCGGGCGAGGTGGCGGTCCTCTTCCGCGTCGACCCCAAGACGGTCACGCGCTGGGCGCAGGCCGGCAAGCTCTCCGCGGTCCGCACCCTCGGCGGCCACCGCCGGTTCCACGAGTCCGAGGTGCGTCAGCTCCTCCAGGGCGTGCCGCAGCAGCGCTCGGCGGAGTGACCCAGCAGTCCACAGCTTTCCGGCTACCGGCGCGATGAGGCGCCTGGTCGTCTGACGAAGTGGGAGGGCGGGATGGCAGCGATGCCGTCCCGCCCTTCGCCGTCCCCGGTGGGGGTCAGCCACGGCCTCAGCGCAGCGTCGCCAGGACGGCGTCGGAGACCTCCTCGAGGCTCCGCTCAGGCTGGAACACCAGCCACTCGAGGCCCGCGAGCAGCGTCGCGCCGAACAGCGCGGAGGCCGTGAGCCGCGCGTCGCGCTCGGGCCAGGCCGCGCCGACGACCGCGGCGAACGCCCCGATCGCGTCGTCGCGCACCTGGCGGATCGAGTCCTGCCACCGCCGCCCGGTGCGGAACGCCTCGGCCGCGACCACCTTGGCGAAGTCGGGATGCGCCTGGACCTGCGCCAACAGCGCGCGGACCATCTCCTCGACCGCGGCGCGCCCCTCGCGGCCCTGCGCCGCCGTGCGCAGCGTCGTCGTCATCTGCGCGACGCCCTCGGCGAGGATCTGCTCGAACAGCTCGCCCTTGGAGCCGAAGTTGTAGAACACGCTGCCCTTGGCGACGCCGGCGGCGGCCGCGATGTCGTCGACCGACGTCGCGGCATAGCCGCGCTCGGCGACGAGCGCCAGAGTCGCGTCGATGATCTGGGTGCGGGTGGTGCTCGCGCGCATGGCGGCAGCCTCTCAGATGCGACGACGCTCAGATGGTCAGTGCCGGGTGGAGCCGCGAGAGCGTCCACGTGCGCATCCGTCCCGCGCGCCACGACGTCACCGCGAGCGACCCGACGAGCACCGCGGCCAGGAACGCGACCGCGGCCCAGAGGCGGTGCCCGGGATCCCCGGTGAGCAGCGCGCGCAGGCCGTCGACGCCGTAGCTCATCGGGAGGAACGGGTGGATCGCCCGGATGAACGCGGGCGAGGTCTCCACGGGGTAGGTCCCACCGGCGGCCGCGAGCTGGAGCACGAGCAGCGCGATCGTCGCGACCCGGCCGGCCGCAGGGCCGAGCACCGCCAGCAGCATCTGCTGCAGCGCCAGGAACGCGGCGACGACGAGCAGCGCGAACGCGGTGGCGCCGAGCGGATGCGACGGCGTGAGCCCGACGCCGAGCCGCAGCACCAGCAGGAGCGCGGCGACCTGCACGGCGCCCATGAGCAGCGCGGGCAGGTACCCCGCGAGCGCGATCCGGGCGCCGCGCGCGGGAGTGGCCAGCGCCCGCGGGGGCACGGGCCGCAGGATCATCCACGTCACGACACCGCCCAGGAACAGCGCGATCGGCAGGAACAGGGGAGCGATGCCCTCGCCGAAGCCCACGGCACGCGCGACGTCGGTGCTGCGCAGCTCGACCGGTGTGGCCAGCGCGGCGGCGCGTCGCTCGCGCAGCGCGTCCGGGTCGGCCGGGATGCGCTGGGCGCCTGCCGCGAGCTCGTCGGCCAGGGTCGCCGAGCCCGCCGCGAGCCGCGCGGCGC
>JAEWOA010000297.1 GCA_023461115.1 Actinomycetes bacterium | reverse complement strand
CAGCAGGCATGCCGCGAGCGCGAGCCCGGCGGGCGGGAAGATCGCCGTCATCGCGCCTGCCGTCGCGAGGCCCAGCACTCCCGCCACGGCGGCCGGAAGCAGCGCGCGGACCACGAGGTCGCCCACGGCGTCGACATCGGCGCCGACGCGCGCCAGCAAGTCGCCGCGCCGGACGCCGAGCACCACGGCGGGGTCGCCGGTGGCCAGTCGCGTGTAGAGCGTGGTCCGCAGGTTCGTCATGCCCCGCAGCGCGAGGTCGTGCGACACCAGTCGCTCGACGTACCGCAGCACACCGCGTCCGATGCCGAAGGCGCGCACCGCGACGGTCGCGACCGAGAGCGTGAGCACGGGCGGCATCTGGGACGCGCGTGCGATCAGCCACGCCGAGACGCCCGCCAACGCCACCGCGCACCCCAGCGCGAGCACACCGAGCGCCACGGCCCCGACGAACCGCCGCCGGTCCACCTCGAGCAGCCGCACCGCCCGCCACACCACATCCCCCCTCACCTCGGCCCCCGTTCCGCCGAGCGCGCCCGCGCTGCCTCGAGTGCGGGCCCCGTCTTGGGGGCACTCGGCGCAGGAGAGGCGCGCTCGGCGAGAGGGGTCGTGGGCGTGGGGGCCGGGAGCTGGTGGATGGTGTCGGCGGCGGCCACGAGGGCGGGGCGGTGGGCGACGAGGAGCACGGTCCGGCCTTGGGCCCGGAGCGCCTCGATCGTCGCCAGCACCACCGCCTCGCCTGCGGCGTCGAGGTGCGCGGTCGGCTCGTCGAGGATGACGAGCTGCGCGGGGCTGACGAGCGCGCGGGTCAGCGCCACGCGTTGCGCCTGCCCGACCGACAGGCCGTGGCCACCGCGTCCCACGCGCGTGTCCCAGCCGTCCGGCAGGCCGTCCACCACGGCGTCGAGCCCGGTGAGCGCGGCGGCCCGATCGAGCGCCGACGGGTTGGCCGCGCCGCCGCGCGAGACGACGGCTGCCAACGTCCCGGGCTCGACGATCGCCCGCTGCGGCAGCCAGGCGACCTGGGCCCAGTAGGTCGGGAGGTCCACCGTGGCGAGGTCCACCTCGGATCCGGGCGAGACCAGCACGACGCGGCCCGACGACGGGCGCAGCAGTCCCAGCACCAGGTCGACGGTGGTCGACTTCCCGCCGCCCGACGGCCCGGTGAGCGCGACGACGCGGCCAGGGGACAGCATGAGGGTGAGCGACGAGGGTGTCGCGCCGGACGGTCCGCACACCCCGTCGAGCCGGATCTCGCAGGACGCGAGCGCGGGCGCGGGCAGGGTCCCGCCGGCCGGCAGCGGCTCGTCGAGCACCGCGTACGCCGCCTCGGCGGCGGCGACGCCGTCGGTGGACGCGTGGAACTGCGCGCCCACCGCCCGCAGCGGCGCGAAGACCTCGGGCGCGAGCACCAGCACAGCCAGGCCGGTGACCAGCGAGAACTCGCCCTCGACCAGCCGGAGCCCGATCCCGACCGCGACGAGCGCGACCGACAGCGTCGACAGCAGCTCCAGGACCATGCCGGACAGGAACGCGATGCGCAGCGTGCCCATCGTGGCTCTGCGGTGCGCGTCCCCGAGTGCCCGCACGCGAGCTGCGGGCCCGCGCTCGCGGCCGAGCCCGCGCAGGGTCGGCAGGCCCGCCACGAGGTCGAGCACCTGGGCGGAGAGCCGCTGCATCGTCGCGAGCCCGCGCGCGGAACGGCCCTGCGTGAGGCGCCCGACCAGCACCATGAAGATCGGCACGAGCGGGAGGACCGCGACCAGGATCGCGGCGGAGACCCAGTCGAGCCCGAGCACGACCAGCAGGGTCGCGGGCGTGAGGGTTGCGGCGAGGAACAGCTGCGGCAGATAGCGGACGAAGTAGGGCTCGAGGTTGTCCAGGCCGCGGGTCGCGAGGGTGACGACGCCCGGCCCGCGCCCGGCGCCGAGCCACCGTGGGCCGAGCGCGACCGCGTGCGCGACGACGGACTCGCGCAGCTCGCTGATCGCGCGTGCTGCGGCCCGGTGCGCGTACCGCTCCTGCGCTCCCGTCACGACGACGCGCGCGAGCACCACCACGGCGAGCCACCCGACGAGGGGCGCGACCGAGTGCCAGGCGCGCGGGCCGGCGCCCGCCCCCGACGAGACCGCCCACCCCAGCGCGCGCGCCAGGAGCAGAGCCTGCGCGACGACGAGCGCCGCGGTCACGAGCCCGAGCACGGCCGTCAGCGCGGCGTAGCCGCGGGCGGCGCGCGCCTGCCGCAGCAGGCGGGGGTCGAGCGGCTTCACTGGACGATCATCGACGACGGGCTCAGCGCTCCGCCTTCTCGAACGTGAGCCCGATCGACGCCGGGATGTGCTCGGCGGTGAGCCGCTTGCGGAACACCCAGTACGTCCAGCCCTGGTACAGCAGGACGAGCGGGGTGAGGATGGCGGCGACCCACGTCATGACGGTCAGCGTGTAGTGCGTGGAGGACGCGTTGTCGACTGTCAGGGAGTTGGCCGGGTCGAGCGCCGGCATCACGTCCGGGAACAGCGACCCGAAGATCAGCACCACCGCCGCGACGATCGCGACGGCCGACGCGACGAACGCGGCGCCTTCCCGGCGCAGCCGGGCCGCGGCGACGAGCGCGGCCAGCGCGAGCGCGGCGACGACGAGCGGCGCCCACGTCCATCCCTTGCCGGAGTACGCGAGCTGCAGCCAGACCGCGAAGGCGCCGGCGACGACCAGGGTGGCCCACGACCAGCGGGCGGCGAACGCGGCGGCCCGCTCGCGCAGCGGCCCGTCGGACTTGAGCGCCAGGAACACCGCGCCGTGCGTGAGGAAGAGCAGCGTGGTGGTCGCGCCGCCCAGCAGCGCGAACGGGTTGAGCAGGGCCCAGAACCCGCCGACGTACTCGTGCGACGAGTCGAGCTCGACACCGCGCACCAGGTTGCCGAACGCGACGCCCCAGAGCACGGCGGGCACCCACGACCCGACGATCAGGGCGCGGTCCGCCCAGGCGCGCCACCGGTCGTCGTCGATCTTGCCGCGCCACTCGAACGCGACGACGCGCACGATCAAGGCCAGCAGGATCAGCAGCAGCGGCAGGTAGAACCCGGAGAACAGGGTGGCGTACCACTCGGGGAACGCCGCGAACGTCGCGCCGCCGGCGGTGAGCAGCCACACCTCGTTGCCGTCCCACACAGGCCCGATGGTGTTGATCATGACGCGGCGCTCGCGTTCCTTGTCGTCGCGCTTGGGCAGGATGCCCAGCAGCATGCCGACGCCGAAGTCGAAGCCCTCGAGCACGAGGTAGCCGGTCCACAGGACCGCGATGAGGATGAACCAGACGGTGGTGAGCTCCATGGCGGCGGCTCCTCAGTACGCGAAGGACAGGGGGCGGTCGGCGTCGTCGGGCCGCGCCTCAGGGCTGGGGTCGTGCTCGCTGGGGGCGACGCCCTCGATCGCGTACCGGTGCATGAGCCGGTACCAGACCACCGCGAGCACGCCGTAGAGCAGCGTGAACGCGATCAGCGACGTGAGGATCCCGCCCGCGCCCGGCGCGGTGGACACGCCGCGCGCGGTCAGCAGCCACACGCCGTCCACGCCGGAGGGGTTGGGGTTGGGCGCCACGACCCACGGCTGGCGGCCCATCTCGGTGAAGATCCACCCGAACGACGAGGCCAGGAACGGCGTCGCGATGACGGCGACCCCGAGCGTGCCGAACCACTTCTGGTCGGGCAGCCGGCCCTTGCGCATGAGCCACAGCGCGGCGAGCGCGAGCGCGGCCGACCCGGCGGCGAAGCCGATCATCAGGCGGAAGCCCCAGTAGGTGACCGCGAGGTTGGGCTGGTACGAGATGGGGTCGCCGTTGTCGTCGGTGTAGCCGAACTTGGCCTCGTAGTCGTCCTGCAGGTTCTCGACGCCCTGGAGTGTCGAGTTGAAGTCGCCGGTGGCCAGGAACGACGTGAAGCCGGGGATCGAGATGACGTGCTTGACGTCCTCGCAGTTGTTGGTGAGGTCGCCGATCGCGAGGATCGAGAAGTCCGCGCCCGTCGTCGTCTGGCACAGCGCCTCGGCGGACGCCATCTTCATGGGCTGCTGCTCGAACATGAGCTTGGCCTGCCAGTCGCCGGTCAGCGCGATGCCGACGCCCGCGACGAGCATCACGATGACGCCGAGCTTCACCGCGGGCCGGTACACCTCGCGCGCGGTCTCGACGTCGCCGCGGCGCGCGGTGCGCACCATCCACCAGGCCGCGATGCCCGCGACGAACGTCCCCGCGGTCAGGAATGCGGCCGTGATGGTGTGCGGGAATGCCGCGAGCACGGTCGGGTTGGACAGCACCGCGCCGATGTCGACCATCTCCGCGCGGCCCTTGGCCTCGTTGTAGATGGCGCCCACGGGGTGCTGCATCCAGGAGTTGGCCGCGAGGATGAAGAACGCGGACAGGTTGGTGGCGATCGCGACCGCCCAGATGCACGCGAGGTGGATCTTCTTGGGCAGCTTGTCCCAGCCGAAGATCCACAGCCCCAGGAACGTGCTCTCGACGAAGAACGCGGCGAGCGCTTCCATGGCGAGCGGCGCCCCGAACACGTCCCCGACGAACCGCGAGTAGTCGGACCAGGCCATCCCGAACTGGAACTCCTGCACGATGCCGGTGGCCACGCCGATCGCGAAGTTGATCAGCAGGAGCTTCCCGAAGAACTTGGTCAGCCGCAGCCACCGCTCGTTCCCCGTGCGCACCCACGCGGTCTGCATGATCGCGACCATCGGCGCCAGGCCGATCGTGAGCGGGACGAAGATGAAGTGGTAGACGGTGGTGATGCCGAACTGCCAGCGGGCGAGTGCGAGGGCGTCCACGGGGTTCTCCGAGCGTGTGGTGCCGGTGGGTTGTCGGCCCGGCGCAGGACCTGGGGGAACGCTAGGTCCGCCACCAGTTTTCTCCCGGGACCAAGGTCCCGCATGCTGACACGATGTCGTGAACGGCGCGCGTGTCCGGTCGCGCCCGATTCTGGGGGCTGTGCGATACTGACGGCGGTTCGGTGGACGACCACACCGTCTGACGAACCCGTGAGCTCGCAGCCAGCGCGTCGTGCGCGCCAGCCGCCGCCCGGATGTCGGTCCCCGATCGGGGCCAGACGCCAGGCAGGCGGCGCGCGCCGGCCCGGTTCGCCGCCACGACCGACGACTTCCGTCGGCACGCGCCGCGTGCACGACGACTGACCGACCGAGGACCGCCACACGTGTGGACGGTGGTTCGCGGTACCCAGGAGCACTTCGCGTGACCAACGAGATCACCCCCGCAGCAGCACCGGAGACGAGCCAGCAGGCGGGGGGGCAGGCGCCGGCGGCACCCGCTCGCCGCCGCCGCGCGACCCGCGCG
>JAEWOA010000296.1 GCA_023461115.1 Actinomycetes bacterium | reverse complement strand
CTGCGCGCGCTGCACGACGCGCTGCCCGTCGAGGAGTGCCCCTTCGACTGGAGCGTCCCAGCCCGGCTGGCGGCGGCCGCTCGTCGCTCCGACGCCCCTGCGATCGCGTCCGACGAGCGAGCCCGCCGTGCCGCCGCGCGCGAGGCCCTGGGCCCGCCGCCGCCGATCGACCGCCTCGTCGTCTGCCACGGCGACGCGTGCGCGCCCAACACCTTGCTCGACGACGACGGCGCCTGGACCGCTCACGTGGACCTGGGCGCCCTCGGCGCGGCCGACCGGTGGGCCGACCTCGCGATCGCGACGTGGAGCACGCAGTGGAACTACGGCTCAGGCTACGAGGACGCGGTGCTGGACGCGTACGGCATCACGCGCGACGAGGCCCGGATCGCGTACTACCGCGCCCTGTGGGACGCCACGTAGCCCGTCGGCCGCAGGGTTCAGGGGCCCTCGTAGGCGGCCTTCAGTGCGGCGATGTCGAACTTGACCTGGCCCAGCATCTCCTTCGTCGCGCGCGCCGCGCCCGCGGGGTCGGCGTCGGGGGAGATCGTCATCTCGTACAGGCTGCGGGGGACGATCTGCCACGACAGGCCGAACCGGTCCTGCAGCCAGCCGCATGCGACCTCCTTGCCGCCGCCCGCGAGAAGCGCGTCCCAGTAGCGGTCGATCTCCTCCTGGGTCTCGCAGTCCACGACGAACGAGAACGCGGCCGTCAGCTGGAGGGACGGGCCGGCGGCGATCGCCTCGACGCGCTGCCCGTCCAGCTCGTACTCGACGAGGAACGGCGCGCCGGCGGCCACGCCCGGCATGTCGGTGGGCGCGTCGACCACGCGGATGATCCGCGAGTTGGGGAACACGCTGACGTAGAACTCGGCGGCCTCGACCGCGTTGTCGTCGTACCAGAGGTGCGGGTGGATGATGCCCATGACCTGCTCCTTCGTCGGGGATTGCGCTGTCTGAGAAGTCGAGATGGCTACGCGACGAGGCCGTCGAGCCGCGCGTAGCCCTGGGTGAGGCCCTTCTCCATGCCGCTGGCGACCATGCCGTCGCGGGCCTCGACGGTCGGGTAGACCGAGTGGATCTCCAGCCGGGTGCGGCCGTCGCCGAGGTCGACGAACGTCAGCGCCTCGATCGAGACGACGTCCGGGAACCCCAGGAACTCGAACGTCTGGATCGCGAAATCGTCGGCGCGCACGGTGTGGAACGTGCCGCGGAAGCCGTACTCGTCGCCGCCGGGCTCCTTCTGGACGAAGCCCCAGCGGCCGCCGGAGGTGAAGTCCCACTCGGTGATGTCGGTGGCGTAGCCGTCGGGGCCCATCCACTGTGCGACGAGCTCGGGGCGGGCGTGCGCCTCGAAGACGCGGCTCACCGGCGCGTCGAACTCGCGCGTGATGTCGATGAACGGCAGGCCCTCGGGGGCGGTGATCGTGACGGGCTTGTTCATGTCTCCTCCTGCTGGGTCAGCAGCGCGTCCAGGGAGCGGAACCGCTGCTCGTGGATCAGCCGGTAGCGGTCGATCCACGCGGTCAGGCGCTCGAGCGCGTCGGGCGCGAGGTGCACAGGCCGGCGCTGGGCGTCGCGCGTGCGTGTGACGAGCCCGGCCTGCTCCAGCACGTGGATGTGCTTGGAGACCGCCTGCAGCGACATGGCGTGCGGCGCGGCGAGCTCGTTGACGGTCGCGGGCCCCCGGGACAGCCGGGCGATGATCTGGCGGCGCACGGGATCGGCCAGGGCCAGGAAGGCCCGGTCGAGCCGGTCGTCGTCGTCGGTCGTCATCCCCGTGGCTCCGCGATTGCTATTCAACTAGAAGGTTGAATACAACCTACGGCCACGCGCACCACGGCGCAAGAGGCTCTTGCTACTCTGTCCCGGTCGCGACTGGCGCCAGGGTGGGGAACCACCGGGGAGCGACGCAGCAGCAGACTTCGGGTCGGACGCCTGGGCCCACGGTCACCACACCACCGGTGTGCGTGCCCGTCCGTGTGCCGGGCCGGACCACCGGCCGTCCAGAGCCCGTCCGCTGATGCAAGGAGTCGTCCCACAATGAGCGCCGACAACGTCCTCGACCAGAACATCGCCGACCTCGACCCGGAGATCGCCGCCGTGCTCGACGGCGAGCTCGCCCGCCAGCAGGGCACGCTCGAGATGATCGCGAGCGAGAACTTCGTGCCCCTGGCCGTCCTGCAGGCGCAGGGCTCGGTCCTCACCAACAAGTACGCCGAGGGCTACCCGGGCCGCCGCTACTACGGCGGCTGCGAGCAGGTCGACATTGCGGAGAACATCGCGATCGAGCGGGCCAAGTCGCTGTTCGGCGCCGAGTTCGCCAACGTCCAGCCCCACTCCGGCGCCACCGCGAACGCGGCCGTGCTGCACGCGCTGGCCCGCCCCGGGGACACGATCCTGGGCCTCGCGCTGGACCAGGGCGGCCACCTCACGCACGGCATGAAGATCAACTTCTCGGGCCGCCTGTACAACGTGGTCGCGTACGGCGTGGACCCCGAGACCTCGCTCGTCGACATGGACGAGGTGCGCCGCCTGGCGATCGAGCACCAGCCCAAGGTGATCATCGCCGGCTGGTCCGCCTACCCCCGCCAGCTCGACTTCGCCGCGTTCCGCGCGATCGCCGACGAGGTCGGCGCCTACCTGTGGGTGGACATGGCGCACTTCGCGGGCCTGGTGGCCGCGGGCGTGCACCCGTCCCCGGTGCCGCACGCGCACGTCGTCTCGTCGACCGTGCACAAGACGATCGGCGGCCCCCGCTCGGGCTTCATCCTGACGAACGACGCGGACCTGGCCAAGAAGCTCAACTCCGCGGTGTTCCCGGGCCAGCAGGGCGGCCCGCTCATGCACGTGGTCGCCGCCAAGGCCGTGGCGTTCAAGATCGCCGCGACCCCGGAGTTCCGGGACCGCCAGGAGCGCACGGTCCGCGGCGCGGCCATCGTCGCCGAGCGCCTGACCCGCGCCGACGTCGCCGGCGCCGGCATCTCGATCCGCTCGGGCGGCACCGACGTGCACCTGGTGCTCGTCGACCTGCGCGACGCCGCGATCGACGGCAAGCAGGCCGAGGACCTGCTGCACGAGGCCGGCATCACCGTGAACCGCAACGCGGTGCCCAACGACCCGCGGCCGCCGATGGTCACGTCGGGCCTGCGGATCGGCACGCCCGCGCTGGCGACGCGCGGCTTCGGCGACGCCGAGTTCACCGAGGTCGCGGACATCATCGCCGACGCGCTCGTGGCCGGTGAGGCCGCGGACGTCGCCGCGCTGCGGGCCCGCGTGGCCAAGCTGACGGAGGCGTTCCCGCTGTACCCGACGCTCCGCCAGTACTGAGGGGCGCCGCGATGACCGCGCAGATCCTCGACGGGACCGCCACCGCGGCGGCCATCAAGGCGGACCTCGCCGAGCGCGTCGCCGTGCTCGCCGCGCAGGGACGCACGCCCGGCCTGGGCACGCTGCTCGTCGGCGACGACCCGGGCAGCAAGTGGTACGTCGCGGGCAAGCACCGCGACTGCGCCGAGGTCGGCATCGCCTCCATCCAGGAGGAGCTGCCCGCCGACGCCAGCCAGGGCGACATCGAGGCCGCCGTCCGGCGCCTCAACGACAACCCGGCCTGCACCGGGTTCATCGTCCAGCTGCCGCTCCCCAAGGGCATCGACACGCACCGCGTGCTCGAGCTCGTCGACCCCGCCAAGGACGCCGACGGCCTGCACCCGACGAACCTGGGCCGCCTGGTGCTGCGCGTCAACGAGCCGGTCGACAGCCCGCTGCCGTGCACGCCGCGCGGCATCATCGAGCTCATCGAGCGCCACGGAATCGACCTGCGGGGGGCCGACGTCGTCGTCGTCGGACGTGGCGTGACAGTCGGCCGGTCCATCGGCCTGCTGCTCACGCGGCGTGCCGTCAACGCGACCGTCACGCTCACGCACACCGGCACCGAGGACCTCGCCGAGCACACGCGCAACGCCGACGTGATCGTCGCCGCGGCGGGCGTGCCGGGCATCATCACGCCGGACATCGTCAAGCCCGGCGCCGTCGTCGTCGACGTGGGAGTCTCGCGTGCCGTCGACCCCGAGACCGGCAAGAGCCGCGTCGTCGGCGACGTCGACCCGGGCGTGCGCGAGATCGCCGCGTGGGTGTCGCCCAACCCCGGCGGGGTCGGGCCCATGACGCGCGCGATGCTGCTGAGCAACGTCGTCGAGTCCGCGGAGCGCGCGGCTGGCTGACCAGCCAGGACGCCTGACTCCGAACGTCGTCGTCGTGCCCCGCGTGCGCGCGATCGGGCATGACGACGACGCTGGACGGGAGGCGCCTACAGCCGGGCGAGCCGGTGGCCGACCTCCTCGCCCGAGCGGACTGCGCCCTCCATGTAGCCGTTCCACACCGGGGCGCACTCCGCGCCGGCCCAGTGGATCCGCCCGCACGGCTGCGTGAGCGCGGGGCCGTAGGCGGTCCACACACCCGGCGCCAGGTGCGCGCCGTAGCAGCCGCGCGTGAACTCCTCCGCGGACCAGTCGAGCTCCAGGTACTCGACCGGGCGCGCGGCCTCGTCCCCGAAGTGCCGCACCAGGACCTGGGTGAACGCGTCTCGTCGTTCGTCGGGCGTGCGCTGCGACCACTCGCGGCCCTCCGCGCCCTCCAGGAACCCGAGCAGCACGCCGCGCGCGTATCCCGGCGGGGTGTTGTCGAACGTGACCTTGACGGGGCCGACGTCCGAGCCGATCTGCCCGTTGAGCCCGCGGTCGCGCCAGAACGGCCGCTCGTAGACGAGGTACTGCTTGATGACGCTGCCGGCCGGCACGCGTTGCGTGAGCTGGTCCCGAGCCGGCGGCAGGGGCGGGTCGTACTCCAGGCGGCCGGCGAGGGTCGGCGGGATCGCGACGACGACGTGCGCGCCCGACCACGAGCGCCCGTCGCGGGTGGTGACGACGACGCCCTCGTCGTCCTGGCGGACCTGCCGGACGACCGCGCCCAGCACGACCGCCTCGCCCAAGTCCTCGGCCAGGCGCTCCGCGACACGCACCGAGCCGCCCTCGACCCGGTCCTGCTGGGCCCCGCCGTCGACGCCCATGAGCGTCTCCTGGTCGGTGCCCGAGCGCGTGTAGAACGCGGCGTGCAGCAGCGAGACATCCGCGGGATCGGCGGCGAAGACGGCCTCGCAGAACACCTCGAAGTAGCCCGTGGCGGCCCGGGTGCGCAGGTGCCGGTCCATCCAGCCGCGCAGGGTCTGCGCGTCGAGCGCCTTGGCCCGCGGTGACGTCCACGGCTGGTCGAGGTCGACGCCGCGCGCGAGCCGCCCGAACCGCGCCATCCCGGTGGCGAGGTCGACGAGCTCCCACGGCCGCAGCCGCGGGACCGCGCCCTTGTGGGAGGCCATCTGGCCCCGGCGCCCGGCCAGGCTGAGGTGGAGCTTGCCCTCGTTGAACAGCGGGAACGTGCGCAGGCCGAGCTCGTCGACGAGCGCGTACATCCGGTCCTGGGTGGGGCCGATCCACTGGCCGCCGAGCTCGATCCACTGGCCGTCCGAGAAGTGGCCGTTGTGCGTGCGGCCCCCGACGCGGTCACGCGCCTCGAGCACCACGACGCGGCGACCGCCCGCGACGAGGGTACGGGCAGCCATCAGGCCGGCCAGGCCGGCGCCCACCACGACGACATCGACGTCACGCATGGCGCCGGACGTTACCCCTGCCGCCCGCGGCGAGCCGCGAACGCCATGCCGCCGCGCGGGCGTGTCGGTGCCGTGGGGCAGGATGGTCGACCGTGCTGACCATCGCGACCGTCAACGTCAACGGCATCCGTGCCGCCTACCGCCGCGGCATGGGGGAGTGGCTCCAGGCCCGGCAGCCCGACGTCCTGCTCCTGCAGGAGGTGCGGGCGTCCGACGACATCCTCGCGGACCACCTGAGCCCGTCGCAGTGGCACCTCGCGCACGAGGCGAGCGAGACCAAGGGGCGTTCCGGCGTCGCGATCGCGTCCCGGCTGCCGATGTCCGCGGTGCGGATCGGGATGAGGACGGGTGTCACGGGGGACGTCGGCCGTTGGGTCGAGGCGGACCTCGAGCTCGCGTCGCACGAGGGCGCGCCCGCACGCACTGTCACCGTGGTCTCGGCGTACATCCACTCGGGCACTGTCGGGACGCCGTCGATGGACGAGAAGTACGCGTTCCTGGACCACGTGACCTCGCGGCTCGGCGATCTCGCGCAGGCCGGGGGCTACGCGGTGGTCGCGGGCGACTTCAACATCGCCCACCGCGAGGCCGACATCAAGAACTGGAAGGGCAACAAGAGCTCCGCGGGCTTCCTGCCGCGTGAGCGGGCATACCTGGACCGCTGGTACGACGACCTGGGGTGGCGCGACCTGGGCCGCGAGCTGGGCGGCGAGGGCCCGGGGCCGTTCACGTGGTGGTCCTGGCGCGGCAAGGCGTTCGACAACGACGCCGGCTGGCGGATCGACTACCAGATCGCGACGCCCGACCTCGCGGACGCGGCCGTGCGTGCGACCGTCGACCGCGCGGCCACCTACGACGCTCGGTTCTCCGACCACGCGCCGTTGGTCGTCGAGTTCGACGTGTAGCCGGTCAGCGGCTCTCGCCGGCGCAGGCCTCGTCGTCGGGCCGGGCCTTGTCGTCGGCCGCACCGCCCGCGACCTCGTCGTTCGGGAGCTCGCGCAGCCGGATCAGGGGCGACAGGACGACGGGCAGCGACCCGAGCGCGGCGCCGATGGTCGCGACCCACAGCGTGGGCAGGACTCCGAACGTGTGGCCGAGCCAGCCGCCGACGAGCCCGCCGAGCGGCATGGTGCCCCAGACGATGAACCGCACCGAGGCGTTCATGCGGCCCAGCAGCGCGGGCGGGCACACGCGCTGTCGGAAGCTCACCTGCGCGACGTTGTAGACGACGATGAAGAACGTCGAGATGACGCCCCCGACGATCAACGTGAGCTGCGGCGGCACGGGCAGCACGGAGGCGAGCGGCTGGAGTGCGACGCCGGGGACCCAGGCGATCGCGGACAGCGCGATGACCCGGCCCTCGCCGATCCACGCGCTGAGCCGGTTGGCGGTGAAGGCGCCTGCGAGCCCGCCGAACGCGGCAGCGGACATCACGGCGCCGAACGCGTCGACGCCCAGGTCGAGCGTGCGCAGCGCGTAGATGACGACGACCGCGTTGGTGATGGAGCCCGCGAAGTTGGACAGGCCGGTGGTCGCGACGATGCGCCGCAGGTACCGCTGGTGGACGACGAACCTCAGGCCCTCGGCGATCGCCTCGCGCAGCGGGAGGTGCGTCTCGGGCGCGGGGAGTTCCTCGCGGTGCTTGATGCGGCCGATCGCGAACGCCGAGAAGAGGTAGGTGCCGACGTTGACGGCGATGAGCGCGGGCGCCGAGATGAAGCGCAGGAGGGTGCCGGCGATCGCGGGCGCGGCGATCTGCGCGACGGACTGCGTGGCCTGGAGCTTGGAGTTGCCCTCGCTGATGTGATCGAGCCCGACGAGCCCGGGGACGTAGCTCTGGTGGGAGACGTCGAAGAACACGGACGCCGCGCTGATGACGACGGCGCCCACGATGAGCAGCGGCACCGTGGCGTGCCCGGTGAGCGCGAGCACGACGACGACGCCGAGCACCAGCGCCCGCACCAGGTCGGACACGATGAGCACTCGGCGCTTGCGCATGCGGTCCACCCAGGCGCCTGCGGGCAGCCCGATGACCAGGAACGCGGCGGTCTCCGCCGCGGTGAGCAGGCCCATCTGCCACTCGGAGGCCGCGAGCGACTGCACCGCGAGCACGGGCAGCGCGAGCATCGTGAACTGCGCGCCGAACTGGCCGAACGCGTCACCGCCCCACAGCCAGCGGAAGTCGGCGTGGTGGATCAGCGAGCGGCGCGCGGCGGGGGTGGCCTCGGGCGTCGCGACGGGTGCGGAGAGCGGTGTCACGCCGCCAGGATGGACAACTGATTGGGAAATGTCAATCAGTCGTGCGACGATAGCGCCATGGCCGAGCGCGCGCGCGACGCAGACCCGACAGCGCCCTCCAGTGATCCCGGGCGCACCGCCTCCTTGGCGTTGGAGGCAGCCGAGGCCGACGCCGACGCGCGCGCGCTCGCGTCCACCATCCGCATCCGCATCCTGCGGCTCTGCCTCGACCAGGCGATGACCAACCGCGAGATCGCCACCCGCCTCGACAAGAACCCGGCGACCACGCTGCACCACGTCCGCACCCTCGTGGACCGCGGCTTCCTCGTCGCGGAGCCCGTCCGCCGGGGCGCGCGCGGGTCACGCGAGGTGCCGTACCGCGCGACCCGCAAGTCCTGGCGCTCGCCGTCGGTGCCGGGCCAGGCGCGCGTGCTCATCGACACGTTCCTCGAGGAGATCGCGCTCGTCGACAACCTCGACGACTCGCCGATGGTCCGGCTCGGCGTGCGGCTCGGCGCCGACGCGTACCGCGAGCTCACCGAGCGGTTCCACGACATCTTCCAGGAGCTCGCGGCGCGCGAGCCCGACCCCGACGGCGAGCCCTACTCGCTGTTCTTCTCGATGCACGACGACGTCTCGCGCCGCGCGCTCGAGCCCGGGGATCGGGCCTAGGAATCAGCGGGAGCTTCGCGGCGCCGAAACTAGACGACGAACGCCGGTGGCGTCAGCCCGGAGTCCCGGAACGCGGCGTCGACCGCGGCCATGACGGCGTCGACCTGGCCGGCCTCGACCAACGCGATCGCCGAGCCGCCGAACCCGCCGCCGGTCATCCGTGCGCCGAGGGCGCCCGCCGCGCGCGCGGACTCCACCACCAGGTCGAGCTCACGGCACGACACCTCGTAGTCGTCCCGCAGCGACGCGTGCGAGTCGTAGAACAGCGGCGCGGCCTCGCGGAGTCGGCCCTCGTCGAGCCGCGCCACGAAGTTCTCGACGCGCGCGATCTCGGTGACCACGTGCCGCACGCGCCGCACCCGCTCGGCGGAGCCGTCGCCGCCGTCGTCGAGCGCGGCCAGCGCGGCGGGCAGCCCGCCCGGCCGGCCGGAGACCTCGCGCAGCGTCGGCACGCCCAACCGCGTGGCCGCGTCCTCGCAGGCGCGGCGGCGCTGTGCGTACTGCCCGTCGACGAGCGCGAGCTCGGCCCGCGTGTCGACCACGAGCAGCGCCAGCCCCTCGGCGGCCGGGTCGAACGGCACATGCCGCACGGAGAAGTCGCGGCAGTCCAGCAGCAGCGCGTGCCCTGCGCGGGCGCGCAGCGCGGCGGCCTGGTCCATGCCGCCGGTCGGGGCGCCCGCGATCTCGTTCTCGGCGCGCACACAGGCCCGCGCGAGCGTCTCGCGGTCGAGCCCGAGGCCGAGCAGGTCGTCGAGCGCGAGCGCGACAGCGCCCTCCAGCGCCGCGGACGACGAGAGGCCCGCGCCCACGGGCACCGTGGAGTCGATCGCGACGTCGAAGCCCCGCACGTCGTGCCCGAGCTCGCGCAGCGCCCACGCGACGCCGACGACGTAGCTCGTCCAGCCCGTCACGGCGCCGGGCGCCACGTCGGCCAGCGCGACCTCGACGACGCCGTCGTCCTGTGCGGAGGTGAGCCGCGCCAGGCCGTCGTCGCGCCGGCTCACGGCGGCGAACGTGCGGTGCGGGAGCTGCACCGGCAGGCAGAGCCCGCCGTTGTAGTCGGTGTGCTCGCCGATCAGGTTCACGCGCCCCGGCGCCGACCACACGCCTTCGGGGTCGTCCGAGAACGCCGCGGCGAAGAGCGCGTGGGCGTGCGCCGAGCCGGCGTCGTCGTCCCAGTGCGCGCGTCGCTCGGGGGTGGTCACGCGAGCTCCTGCAGCCGGCGCGCGATCCGCTCGGGCGTGGTGTCGTTGACCCACGCCGCGACCCCGGACTCCACGCCCGCGAGGTACTTGAGCTTGCCGGGCGCGCGCAGCACCGAGAAGATCTGCAGGCTCAGGCGCGAGACCTCGCGCGCTTCGCGCGCCGGCGCCTGGTGCCAGCCGGAGATGTACGGCAGCGGGATCGCGGCGCCGTCGGGGCCGATGAAGAACTCGTCCAGGCGGCGCAGCAGCTCCAGGTACGTGGTGGCCAGGTCCGCGCGCTCGTCGTCGGACAGCGACGGCAGGTCCGCGACGTCGCGGCGCGGGACCAGGTGCACCTCGACGGGCCAGCGGGCCGCGAACGGCACGTACGCGACCCAGTGCTCGGACTCGACGACGATGCGCTCTCCGTGCGCGAGCTCGGCGCGCAGCAGGTCGGCGCCCAGCAGCCGGCCCGTCTGCGCGTGGTGCTCGCGTGCTTTGGCCAGCATCGCGGCGGTGCGTGGCGCCACGTAGGGCAGCGCGTAGATCTGGCCGTGCGGGTGGTGCAGCGTCACGCCGATCTCGGCGCCGCGGTTCTCGAAGACGAACACCTGCTCGATGCCCGGCAGCGCCGACAGCGCCTCGGTGCGGTGCGCCCACGCCTCGATGATCGTGCGCATGCGCCGCGGCGTGACCGTGCGCAGCGACGCGGTGGGGTCCGACGAGAAGCAGATGACCTCGCAGCGGCCAGCGGCGGGCCGCGACTGCCACAGCTCCTCGCCGTCGCGCGCGACCTGCTCGTCGGGGATGCCCGGGACGGCCAGCAGCGAGGGGAACCGGTTCTCGAACACGACGACGTCGTAGTCCTCCGCCGGGATCTCGCCGTCCTGGTAGCGCGCGCCCGGCTTGGCCGGGGCCAACGGGTTCGCGTCCGCTGGCGGCAGGAACGTGCGGTTCATGCGGTGCGCCGCGATGGCCACCCACTCACCCGTGAGCGGGTCGAGCCGCAGCTCGGGGCCCGACGGGGGCGCGCCATCAGTCTCGAAGCGGTCCGGCAGCGGTCTGGGGTCGTCCAGGCGGCGGGTCGCGCCGCCCGAGACGTACGGCCCGGAGTCGTCGAAGTAGACGAGCTCGCGGCCGTCGGCCAGGTGTGTGGGCGTGATGCGGACAGCGGCGAGGCCGGTGGCCTCGTCGTGGCTTTCGGTCACTGGGGTGCTCCGGGATCGGTGGCGCAGACGACCAGTTGGTCGCCGAGGAGGTCGCGGGCGTCGGCGGGCGCGGAATCGTCCATGACGATGCTGTCCACGTCGTCGAGGCCGGCGATGCGGGCCAGGCCGACGACACCCCACTTGGTGTGGTCCGCCAGGACTGTGGTGGTGGCCGCGCTCGCCATGAGCGCGCGGTCCGTCGCGGCCTCCGCGAGGTTCGGCGTGCTCAGGCACTGCGCGTCGATCCCGTGCACGCCCAGGTAGGCGCGGTCGACGCGGAGCTGCGCGAGCGCGGCCTCCGCGACGGGCCCCACGAGGGCGTCCGACGGCGTGCGGGCGCCGCCGGTGAGGATGACCTCCAGGCCGTTGGCCGAGGCCGCGCGGTACAGCACGTCCGCGATACGCAGGCCGTTGGTGACGACCGTGAGCGGCCGCAGCGCGGGATCCGCGGCGATCAGCTCCGCCAGGCGGTACGTCGTGGTGCCCGCCGACAGCGCGACGGCCTGGCCGGGCTCGATGGTCGCGTGCGCGGCGCGGGCGATCGCGTCCTTCTCCGGGCCGGCGAGCGCGCGTTTGGCGTCGAACCCCGGTTCGTCGGCCGCGCGCGTGCTGCGCTCGAGGCTCACGGCGCCGCCGTGGACCCGCCGGACGAGCCCGGCGCGCGCGAGCTCGGCGATGTCGCGGCGGACCGTCATGTCCGAGACGTCGAAGTCCCGGACCAGATCGGCCACACGCACGGCGCCGCGCTCGCGGATCGCTGCGAGGACGAGGTCTTGTCGCTGGCTGGCCAACACCCGCACATCATCGCACGGAACCCAACAATTCCAAACAACATCAACGACTCTCGCCAAACTCCGACAACTCCCGGCGACGCTAGCGCGCCCCCGGCCCCCACTCCACCCTGCCCGGTCTCGCGGGAGGGGCGGGTGGGTCAGCGCGGGGTGGGGGAGAGGCCTAGGGCTACGCCGGCCCGGCCGCGGGGGCGGGACGCCAGCGTGTGGGCGACCGCGCGGAGCGCCGCCGACGCCGGGGCGTCCGGGGCCGCCAGGACCGCCGGGGTGCCCTCGTCGCCCGCTTCCCGCAGCCGCACGTCCAGCGGCACCTGGCCGAGCACGGGGACCTCGCCGCCCGTGAGCTGCGTGAGCCGTTCCGCCACCCGCGCGCCGCCACCCGAGCCGAAGAGCTCGAGGCGCGAGCCGTCCGGCTGCTCCAGCCACGACATGTTCTCGACGACGCCGACCACGCGCTGCCGGGTCTGCACCGCGACCGAGCCCGCGCGCTCCGCGACCTCGGCCGCCGCGGCCTGCGGAGTCGTCACGACGACGATCTGCGAGCCCGGCAGCAGCTGTGCCACCGAGATCGCGATGTCCCCGGTGCCGGGCGGCAGGTCCAGGAGCAGCACGTCCAGGTCCCCCCAGAACACGTCCGCGAGGAACTGCTGCAACGCGCGGTGCAGCATCGGGCCACGCCACACCACCGGCTGGCCCGGCGGCACGAACATGCCGATCGAGACCACCTTCACGCCGTGCGCCTCGGGCGGCAGCAGCATGTCGTCGACCTTCGTCGGCGGCCGGCTGACGCCGAGCATGCGGGGGATCGAGAACCCGTAGATGTCGGCGTCGACGACGCCCACGCGCAGCCCGTCCGCCGCCATCGCGACCGCCAAGTTGGCCGTCACCGACGACTTCCCGACCCCGCCCTTGCCGGACGCGATCGCGAACACCTTGGTGAGGTTGCCCGGCTGCGCGAACGGGATCGTCGGCTCGGCGTCCGTGCCGCGCAGCATCCGGCGCAGGTCCGCGCGCTGCTCGGCGGACATCACGCCCATCGCGACGACCACCTCGGCAACGCCCTCGACTGCCTGCACCGCGTTCGTCACGTCGCGCGTGAGCGTGTCCTTGAGGGGGCAGCCCGGCGTCGTGAGGTCGATCCCGACCGTGGCGCGGGCGCCGGCAGGCGTCTCGGCCAGGTCCACGGACCGGACCATGCCCAGGTCGGTGATCGGGCGGTGGATCTCCGGGTCCTGCACGCCCGCGAGGGCCGCGCGGATCGCGGCTTCGAGCGTCGAGGGGGCGGTGGACTCGTCGGGTACGGGCATGCCGCCCACTCTAGGCGTCGACTCAGACCGTCTCGGCGGGACGATCGGACCCGGCGGGCGCCTCGTCGGGCCGCCTGTCCTCGCGCCTGTCCTCCCGCTTGTCGTCGCCGTGCTCGTCGCGCAGCTCGTCGCGCACGTCGTCGAGCAGGTTGCGCAGTTCCGAGCGCACGAAGTCACGCGTCGCCACCTCGGACAACGCGATGCGCAGCGAGGCCATCTCACGCGCCAGGAACTCGGTGTCCGCGAGGTTGCGCTCGGCCTGCTGCCGGTCCTGCTCCACGGCGACGCGGTCGCGGTCGTCCTGCCGGTTCTGCGCCAACAGGATCAGCGGGGCCGCGTACGACGCCTGCACCGAGAAGAACAGGTTCAGCAGGATGAACGGGTACGGGTCCCACTCCAGGCCGAACAGCGCGAAGCCGTTGAACAGCACCCAGAGGATGACGAACACCGTCATGTACATGAGGAACTTGCCGGTCCCCATGAAGCGCGCGAACGCCTCGGCGCCCCGGCCGACCGCGTCCGCGTCCATGCGCGGGCGCCACGAGCGACGGGCCTCACGTGGCTGGTCGAGGCGGTCAGCCACGGCGCACCCCCTGCGGCTCGTTCTCGTCGGACTCGCGCCAGTCCTCGGGGAGCAGGTGGTCGAGCACGTCGTCCACCGAGACCGCGCCGAGCAGGCGCTTGTCGGCGTCGACGACCGGCAGGGCCAGCAGGTTGTACGTGGCCAGGCGGCGCGTGACCGAGATCAGCGGCGCGCCCACGTCGAGCGGCTCGACGTCGGTGTCGACGATCGCGCCGATCGGCCCGTGCGGGGGCTCACGGAGCAGGCGCTGCAGGTGCACCACGCCGATGTACCGGCCCGTCGGGGTCTCCAGCGGCGGGCGCGCGACGAACACCATGGACGCCAGCGCGGGAGTGAGGTCCTGGCGGCGCACGTGCGCGAGCGCCGAGGCGATCGGCGTCTCGGGGCCCAGGATCACGGGCTCGGTGGTCATCAGGCCACCGGCGGTGTTGTCCTCGTACGCGAGCAGCCGGCGGACGTCCTTGGCCTCCTCGGGCTCCATGAGCTCGAGGAGCTCGGCGGCCTGCTCGTCGGGCAGCTCGCCCAGCAGGTCGGCCGCGTCGTCGGGCTGCATGGCCTCCAGGACGTCCGCGGCGCGGCCCAGCTCCAAGCCCTGCAGGATCGCGACCTGGTCGTCCTCGGGGAGCTCCTCCAGGACGTCGGCCAGGCGCTCGTTGTCGAGCGCGGACGCGACCTCGAGGCGGCGTGTGGTGCCCAGATCGTGCAGGACGTCGGCCAGGTCGGCTGGACGCAGGTCCTCGTACTGCGCGAGCAGCAGGTCCGCGCCCTGGTTCTCCGACGCCCGAGCCAGTCCGGTCACCTCCTCGGCGGCGACGAGGGTCGTCTCGCCGCGGCGCCGCAGCAGCCCGCGGTGCGGGCCGGTGTGCCGGCGCACGAACAGCTTGGTGATGATCCAGTCGCCGCCGCGCTGCAGCTCGATCGCGACGTCCTCGACGCTCGCGCTGCCGCTCCCGTCGACGAACTCCACGGTGCGGTCCAGCAGCTCGCCGACGACGAGCGTCTCGAGCGCGCGCTGCTCGAACCGGCGCATGTTCACCAGCCCGGTCGAGATGACCTGGCCCGGGTCGATCGACGTGACGCGCGTCAGCGGCACGAAGACGCGGCGCCGGCCCGGGACCTCGATGACGAGGCCCACCGCGCGCGGCGCGCCTTTGGGACGGACGAGTACGACGACATCGCGCACGCGTCCGACCTGGTCCCCGAGGGGGTCGAAGACCGTGGTCCCGGCTAGACGCGCCACGAAGACGCGGGTCCCGACGCTGCTCACACGGGTCAGCGTAGACGCCACACGTGGCGGGCCCCGCGCTCAATCCGCCGACGCGCGGGCGTGGGGCGCCGTGCGGTTGGTCACTTGGACGCGCGCGCGCCGTGCTTCCAGTACCCGCAGAACGCGATGTCCTGCTTGTCGACGCCCGCCGAGACGAGGTGGCGGCGCGCGCCCGTGGGCAAGCCCGACTCCCCGACGACGAACGCGTAGGGCCGGCCCGCGGGGAGTGCCGCCTCGGTGAGTGTGCGGAGCGCCAAGCGGCCGGGCACGTCGTGGGCGTCGGCGAGCGCCGCGCGCGGCAGCCACCGGAGCTCCATGCCGAGCGGCGCGGACAGCGGACGGATGTCCTCGGGCGTGGGCACCTCGATCAGCGCGAGGCCCGTCGCGTCCGCGGGCAGCGACGCGAGGACGCCGGCCACCGCGGGCAGGCCGGACTCGTCGGCGGCCAGCAACGTCCAGTCCTGGGCGCCGGGCGCCGCGAACATCAGCCCTTCGTCGAGGATCCCGACGGGGTCGCCCGCCGCGCACTCGGCCGCCCATCGCGCCGCCGTGAAGTCGCCCTCGTGGGCGTCGTGCACGACGAAGTCCACGTCCACCTCGCTCGCGTCACCGTCCAGCCGGAAGCCCGCGAACGTGTAGTTGCGCAGCAGCGGGCGCGAGCCGCGCATGGCCAGGTACTCGACGTACCCGCGCAGCGACATGTCGCGCGGCAGGCGCATCTCCTCCTGGCCCGGGCGCGGGACGAACAGGCGGAACCACTGGTCGAAGCCCAGCGGGGTGATGCCCGCAAGCTCCGGGCCACCGAGCGTCACGCGGAGCATGGACGGGCTGAGCTGCTCGCGCCGCACGACGCCGGCGTGGACCATGCGGGCTTGCTCGGGCTTGACGAGGGTGGAGTTGCGCGCCACGGATGTGCTCCTTCTGTGAGGTGAGCCTTACCTTAGCGCTTGCCTGCTGGCGCGCGGATAGGTCCGCGGGGGAGGATCACCGCATGTCGTTCAGCCGGCCCGCCGCCCGTGTCCCCCGCACGCCGACGCCCCCGCAGGGCGAGACGGTCGCGCGCTACGGCACGTACCTCGAGGCGCAGCGGGCCGTCGACCACCTGGCGGACAAGTCGTTCCCGGTGCAGATGGTCACGATCGTCGGCACCGACCTCCGGATGGTCGAGCGGGTGACCGGACGGCTCTCCTACCCGCGGGCCGCGTCCGGCGGGTTCATCTCCGGGGCCTGGTTCGGGCTGTTCGTCGGGCTGCTGCTCTCACTGTTCTCCGAGCCAGGCGGGCCCTCGCCGTTCCTGCCCGCGATCCTGATCGGCGGAGCGTTCGGCCTGCTCTTCTCGGTGCTCACCTACTCGCTGTCGCGCGGGCGCCGGGACTTCACGTCGTCGAGCCAGATCGTCGCGTCGTCGTACGCCGTGCTGTGCCACAGCGAGAAGGCGCACCAGGCGCGCGCGCTGCTCGCCGAGATCGGCGGAGTCGAGTCCGGCTGGGCGGCGCGTCCGACGAGCGCGGCCCAGCCCACCGGCCCGAGCGCTACGGCGTCGCCGGTCGCCGGCCCGTCGGACGCGTCACCGGATCCGGCCGCGGGTCGGTCCACGCCGCCGACCACGCCACCGCACGTGACACCGCCTGCGCCTCCGAGCGCGCAGCCGCCCGCTGGGCCGACCGCCGCGCCGCCCGCCGGCCCCGAGTAGCACGTCCGCGCTCGCGGGCAGCGGCCCAGTGGTCCGACCAGCGCCGGAACCGGCCCGGCCCCTCGTCGACGATCGGCGCGTTCGGGAACGCGCTCGTCGAGACGATGCGGGTGGTCTTGACCGAGAACAACAGCGACAACGGCGCTCCGAACATGTCCGCCTCCTCCAGCCGGCGGGAGTCTCCCGCTCGCTATGAGGCCGACGGGCGACGAAGGGGCGGATCGACGCTATCTCCCGTCCGATCCGCCCCTTCGTCGAGCCGCTCAGTCGCGCAGCGACGCCATCCACGCCTCGACGGCGTCCGGGTCGCGGGGGAGTGCGGCCGAGAGGTTCTCGTTGCCGTCCGCGGTGATCAGCACGTCGTCCTCGATGCGCACGCCGATGCCGCGGTACTCCGCGGGGATCAGCAGGTCGTCGGACTTGAAGTACAGGCCGGGCTCGATCGTGAACACCATGCCGGGCTCGAGCACGCCGTCCAGGTACAGCTCGGCGCGGGCCTGCGCGCAGTCGTGCACGTCGATGCCCAGGTGGTGGCTCGTGCCGTGGACCATCCAGCGACGGTGGTGCTGGTTGTCGGGGAGCAGGGACTCCGCAGCGCTCACCGGCAGCAGTTCCCACTGCGCCAGGCGCTCCGCGATGACCTCCATCGCCGCGGTGTGCACGTCGCGGAACTTGTTGCCGGGGATCGCGGCCGCGAAGGCGGCGTCGGCGGCGTCGAGCACCGCCTGGTAGACGCGGCGCTGCACCTGCGTGAACTGCCCGTCCACCGGCAGCGTGCGCGTGACGTCGGCGGTGTACAGCGAGTCCACCTCGACGCCCGCGTCGAGCAGCAGCAGGTCGCCGTCGCGCACCTGGCCGTCGTTGTCGATCCAGTGCAGCGTGGTCGCGTGCTCGCCGGACGCCGCGATCGTCTCGTAGCCGACCGCGTTGCCCTCCTGGCGCGCGTGCCCGACGAACGTGCCCTCGACGACGCGCTCGCCCCGCGCGTGCACCTTGGCCGCCGGGAGCGCGCGGACCACCTTGGCGAACCCGTCGATCGTGGTGTCCACCGCGAGCCGCAGCTGCTCGACCTCGTACGCGTCCTTGAGCAGCCGCAGCTCCGAGAGCGCCTCGACCAGGTGGTCGTCCGACTCGCCCGACTCCTGCTGCGCGCGGATCTCCTCGACCACCGCGTCGACGCTCTCGTCGACGTCCGGCACGACGAGCACCTGCACGCCGTCCTCGCCCACGTCCTTGGCGATCGCGTCGCGCAGGTCGTCGAGGTGGCGGGTGGTGATCCCGGTGAGGGTCTCCAGGTCGTCGAGCGTCGGGCGGGCGCCCACCCAGAACTCGCCGTAGCGCGAGTCCGAGAAGAACTCGGATGTGTCGCGTCCCGCGAGCGGGCGGATGTACAGCACGGCGTGGTGGCCGCTGCCGTCGTCGCCCGCACCGTCCTTCGTCGGGTGCAGCACCAGCACCGCGTCGGGCTCCTGCTCCACGCCCAGGCCCGTGAGGTGCGCGAACGCCGAGTGCGGGCGGAACCGGTAGTCGGTGTCGTTGGAGCGGACCTTGAACGTGCCCGCGGGGACGACGAGGCGCCGGCCCTGGAACGTGGCGGACAGCGCGCTGCGGCGGGCCGCGGTGAAGTCGGCGAAGTCGCCGCGCGTCGTCGTCGACGCGGGGCGCTCGTCCCAGCCGGAGGTGATGAAGTCCAAGAACGCCGCCGAGCCGGGCCGCTGCGAGCGGTTGGACCCGCGGTCCTCGAGCGGCTGGTCGGTGTGCTCGTCGTGTTGCCCTGCGGCGGGGCTGGTGTTCGTCTCACTCACCGCTCCATCCTCCCACCGTCCCGGCACGGACCGGATCCACGGCCCCGGACCGGGTTCGTGTCGTCGGACTGGGGCATGGCCGGGTCCGGGGCCGCAGATCCGGTCCGGAGCCATGGATCCGGTCCGGGGCTAAGGAACCGGTCCGGCGCGGTCAGGGGTGCGGCGCCCGTGGGGTGGGTAGCGTTCCGGGGGTGCGCGTCGACCTGCATGCCCATTCGTCGGCGTCCGACGGGACCGAGCCGCCCGCGGACGTCGTCGCCAGCGCCGTGCGCGCCGGGCTCGACGTGGTCGCGCTCACCGACCACGACACGACCGCCGGGTGGGACGAGGCCGCCGCGGCCGCGCGCGAGCTCGGGATCGCGCTCGTGCGGGGCACCGAGGTGTCGGCGCGGTGGCGGGGGATCAGCCTGCACCTGCTCTCGTACCTGCAGGACCCGACGAGTCCCGCGCTGCTCGTCGAGCTGGACAAGACGCGGGACGCGCGCGTGGGGCGAGCCCGGGCGATGGTGGAGCGGATCGGCGCCGACTACGCCCTGACCTGGGACGACGTGCTCGCCCACGCGCAGGACGCGGTCACGGTGGGGCGTCCGCACATCGCCGACGCGCTCGTCGCCCGCGGGATCGTGCCGGACCGTGACGCCGCGTTCGCGCACCTGCTCCGCGCCGACGGCCCCTACCACGTGCCGCACTACGCGCCGGATGGCCCCGCGGCGGTGCGGGCTATCCGCGCGGCCGGCGGGGTGCCCGTGTTCGCGCATCCCGGCGCCGACGCGCGCGGGCGCGTCGTGCCCGACGAGACGTTCGACCTCCTCGCCGAGGCGGGCCTCGCGGGCCTCGAGGTGCACCACCGGGACCACTCGCCCGCGCAGCGCGAGCGCCTCACCGCCATCGCGGCCAGGCTCGAGTTGTTCGTCACCGGTGGCAGCGACTACCACGGCGCCGGAAAACTCAACCGGTTGGGGGAGAATCTGACGGAGCCAGACGTCCTGGCGCAGATCGAGGAGCGAGGAACCGTGGAGGTGGTCCGGCCGTGATCGACGTGTTCGACCCGCGCCTGTTCGGCTCGGTGTTCATCACGTTGTTCGTGATCATGGACCCGCCCGGAACGGTGCCGATCTTCTTGGGCCTGACCGGCGCGATGACGCGCAAGCAGCGCAACAAGGCCGCGTGGCAGGCGGTCGCGGTGGCGCTCGGCGTGATCGTGTCGTTCGCGCTGTTCGGCCAGTCGATCCTCAACTACATGCACATCTCGCTGCCGGCGCTGCAGGCGTCCGGCGGGCTGCTGCTGCTGTTCGTCGCGATGGAGCTGCTGACCGGCAAGATGGAGGACCCGCAGCCGTCCGCGAACGACAAGGTGAACGTCGCGCTCGTGCCGCTGGGCACGCCGCTGCTGGCCGGTCCGGGCGCGATCGTCGCCACCATGGTGTTCGTCCAGCAGTCCGACAAGTCCGTGGCCGACTGGACCGCGATCGCGTTGGGCGTCATCGCGGTGCACATCTGCCTCTACCTGGCCATGCGGTTCGCCAACGTGATCCACCGCGTGCTGAAGGACTCCGGCACGATCCTGGTGACGCGCATCGCGGGCCTCCTGCTCGCGGCGATCGCCGTCCAGCTCATCGCGGACGCCGTCACCGCCTTCGTCCAAGCCGCCTGACGGCTCCCGCGCCGTCCCGGCACGACGACGCCCCCTGTCCGCCGAGGGCGACAGGGGGCGTCGTCGGAGTCGGCCAGGTGTGCCCCGGCCGGCGCCGTCAGGCCTGCTGCGCGGGCGCCGCGTTCTCGCCCGAAGGGCGCCCGCCGCGCGTCCGGCGGCGGCTGCGCGACCGGTTGCCGCCCGACGA
>JAEWOA010000295.1 GCA_023461115.1 Actinomycetes bacterium | reverse complement strand
GCCTGGGGGACCGGGATTCGCCTGGCACGCCGCGCGCGGGCGGCGCGGATGCGGCGATGGATGCGGCGATGGATGCGGCGAGGGCGCCCGCCACGGGCACTCTCGGCGCATCCATCGGCGCACCGCGAGGGGTTGGGTGAGCCGCAGCGCGAGTTGCTGGGCGGTGCTGCGGCTACGGGGTCGGGGCGGGCGGCGTCGGCGTCGGGGCTGACGCCGGTGCCGTGGCTGACGCCGGCGCCTCCGTGGGCGTGGTGGTGGAGCCGGGCGCGGTGGTGGCGTCAGGCGCGGTGGTGGCGTCCGTCGTCGGGGCGGGGGTCGGGGTCGGGGTTGGGGATGACGGCTCGGCGGCGCTCGTCGTCGGGAGCCTCATCGCGGGGGCCGTCGCGAACGGCCACGTCGCCGACAGCGGCGGGAACTCGGCGGCCGCGCGCAGCCGCGCCACGTCGGGCCAGTCCGTGTCGAACAGGCCGAGCGGCACCGGAACCCGCGGGAACACGTGCGTGGCCACGGTCCCGTCGGAGCGGACACCGCCCGCCATCACGACGTCCTCGCCCGAGCTGTAGTCCTGCAGCGTTCCCAGCGTGCCGTCGGAGCCGAGGGTCACGGGACGCCCGTCCTGGTCGAACACCTGGGCGCCCGCCACCGGGTTGCCGTCGGCGTCGTAGACGAACAGGTTGGTGGCCGCGGCGCCGCCGACCAGCACCGCGTCCTGCGGCCCGTAGTCCACGTACACCGCATCGCTCGAGGTGGCGCTGCTGGGCAGCCCGAGCAGCAGGATCGTCGCGACCACGGCGCCGAACGCGCTCACCGCCGCGAGGACGCGGCGCCAGCGGCGCCCCACCGACCAGCGCCCACGCCCCCACTGCACGCTCGCGACCACCAGGGCGACCATCAGCACGAAGCCGACGAACGTGCCCGGCCACCAGCCGATGTTCCTCTCGACGCCGACCATCCACGCCACGACCGCGGCGAGCGCCCAGCCGCGCAACACCCACCACACGGGCCGGATCGCGACGAGGAAGTCCTCCACGGGCGGCCACCACCGGGTGCTACGCAGGCGGTCGAGCGTTCGGCCGCCGGAGTTCCGCATGGCCTGCCACAGGCCGACTCGGCGCGTGCCGTCACCGGCCGCGGCCTGCGGGCCGAGCCCGGCCGCGGCGCGCAGCTCGGCGGCGTACGACTCGGCGAGGCCGAACTCGTCGACGAGCGTGGGCCCGTGCGGGCGGCGGTCGTCGGCGAGCGCGTCGGCGAGGTTGGCCTCGAGGCCGTCGGTCAGCTCGTCGACCTGGTCGGCGCCGAGGTCCGCGAGCGCGGCCCGCACCTGGGCCGCGTAGGCGGCGATGTCCGCCGTGGGCGCGATGACGTTCACTTGGCTTCCCCCGTCTGGAGCAGGCGGCCCATGACGCCCGCGAACTCCTGCCAGTCCTTGCGCTGGGCCTCGAGCATCGCCCGCCCTTGCGCGTTGATCCCGTAGTACTTGCGGTGTGGGCCCTCGTCGCTGGGCACCACGTACGAGCTGAGCGCGCCCGACGAGTACAGCCGGCGCAGCGTGCCGTACACCGAGGCGTCGCCGACCTCCTCGATCCCCGCGGCGCGCAGCCGTCGGACGACGTCGTAGCCGTAGCCGTCCTCGTCGGCGACCACCGCGAGCACCGCGACGTCGAGCACCCCCTTGAGCAACTGTGTCGTGTCCATGCACCCCTCCGTCGGCCCGGCGCCTCTCGTAACGCGACGCACACTACTACGCGTCCCGCACTACCATCGTCATCGCACTATCCCGCGTGTCGCGACAGCGAACCGTGAGCGACGCGCCAAGGCGCGGTGGCGGGGACGCGACGAGGCCGGCCACCCGGGTGGGTGGCCGGCCTCGTCGTCAGGCTGGTGGAGCGCTCAGGCTCAGCCCTGGCGGAAGCGCGGGAAGGCCGAGCGGCCCGCGTAGCGGCCCGCGTCGTCCAGCTCCTCCTCGATGCGCAGCAGCTGGTTGTACTTGTTGATGCGCTCGCCGCGCGCCGGGGCGCCGGTCTTGATCTGGCCCGCGTTCGTCGCGACCGACAGGTCCGCGATCGTCGTGTCCTCGGTCTCGCCCGAGCGGTGCGAGGTCATCGTCGTGAAGCCGTTGCGCTGCGCGAGCGTCACGGCGTCGAGCGTCTCGGTCAGCGTGCCGATCTGGTTCAGCTTGACCAGGAGCGAGTTGGCCGCGCGGAGCTCGATGCCCTTGGCCAGGCGCTCGGGGTTCGTCACGAACAGGTCGTCGCCGACGATCTGCACGCGCTCGCCCACGTCGCGGACCAGGTGGGCCCACGAGTCCCACTCGTCCTCGGACAGCGGGTCCTCGATGGAGACCAGCGGGTAGTCGTTCACGAGCTGCTCGTAGTACGCCACCATCTCCTCGGGCGTGTGCGCGCGGCCCTCGAACTGGTACGCGCCGTCCTTGAAGAACTCCGACGACGCGACGTCGAGCGCCAGGCCCACGTCCTCGCCCGGCTTGAAGCCGGCCTTCTCGATCGCGACGAGGATCAGGTCCAGCGCGTCGCGGTTGCTCGGCAGGTTCGGGGCGAACCCGCCCTCGTCGCCCAGGCCGGTGGCCAGGCCACGCTCCTTGAGGACGGACTTGAGCGAGTGGTACACCTCGGCGCCGGTGCGCAGCGCCTCACGGAACGTCGCGGCGCCGATGGGCGCGACCATGAACTCCTGGATGTCCACGTTGGAGTCGGCGTGCGAGCCGCCGTTGAGGATGTTCATCATCGGCACGGGCAGGACGTGCGCGTTGGGGCCGCCGAGGTAGCGGAACAGCGGCAGGTCCGCCGAGTCGGCCGCCGCCTTGGCCACGGCGATCGAGACGCCGAGGATCGCGTTGGCGCCGAGCTTGCCCTTGTTGGGCGTGCCGTCCAGGTCGATGAGCGCCTGGTCGACGAGGCGCTGCTCCGAGGCCTCGTAGCCGATGATCTCGGGCGCGATCTCGTCGATGACCGCGTTGACGGCCTGCTCGACGCCCTTGCCCAGGTAACGCGACTTGTCTCCGTCGCGGCGCTCGACGGCCTCGAAGGCGCCGGTCGATGCGCCCGAGGGGACCGCGGCGCGGGCGATGGTGCCGTCGTCGAGGGCGACCTCGACCTCCACAGTGGGGTTGCCGCGCGAGTCCAGGATCTCGCGGGCGCCGACGGCCTCGATGCTGGCCATGGGTGCTCCTTCGCCGAGCGGGTGGGTTTACGGCCCAACCCTAGTGCTGCCCGACGACGACCGCGCCGGGACCTCCGTCCAGCGGACGGCGGGTCCCGGCGCGGTAGGCGCGAAGGTCAGGGCGCGTCAGAGCGCCGACAGGATCTTCTCGGTCTGGTCTTTGGCGTCACCGAAGAGCATCGCGGTGTTCTCGCGGAAGAACAGCGGGTTCTGCACGCCCGCGTACCCGGTGGCCATGGATCGCTTGAAGACGATCACGTCCTTGGCGTGCCACACCTCGAGCACCGGCATGCCCGCGATGGGCGAGGCCGGGTCGTCGAGCGCGGCGGGGTTGACGGTGTCGTTGGCGCCGATCACGAGGACCACGTCGGTGTCGCCGAAGTCGTCGTTGATCTCGTCCATCTCGAGCACGATGTCGTAGGGCACCTTGGCCTCGGCGAGCAGCACGTTCATGTGCCCGGGCAGCCGCCCGGCCACGGGGTGCACGCCGAATCGCACGGTCACGCCGTGCGCACGCAGGCGCTCGACGAGCTCCGCGACCGGGTACTGCGCCTTGGCCACCGCCATGCCGTAGCCGGGTGTGATGACGACCGAGCGCGCGTCGCGCAGCAGGCCGGCGACGTCCGCGGCGGAGAGCTCGCGGTGGTCCCCCACCGGGCCTGCCGAGACGACCGTGCCCTCCTCGGCCCCGAAGCCCCCCAGGATCACCGAGATGAAGGAGCGGTTCATGGCCTTGCACATGATGTAGGACAGGATCGCGCCGGAGGCGCCGACGAGGGCGCCGGTGACGATGAGCAGGTCGTTGCTGAGCATGAAGCCCGCGGCGGCCGCGGCCCACCCGGAGTACGAGTTCAGCATGGACACGACCACGGGCATGTCCCCGCCGCCGATCGACGCCACCAGGTGCCAGCCGAGCGCGAGCGCCACCACCGTCATGCCGACGAGCGGCGGCAGCGACGGCGCGGCCAGGAACCAGCCCATGAACCCCGCGGACGCGACCAGCGCGCCCAGGTTGAGCCAATTGCGGCCGGGCAGCATGAGCGGCGCCGACGAGATGCGCGCGGACAGCTTGAGGAACGCGACGACCGACCCGGTGAAGGTGACGGCGCCGATGAGCACGCCCAGGAACACCTCGACGAGGTGCACCATGTCGGGCTCCTCGGTGAGGTACGAGTTGTACCCGACGAGCACCGCGGCGATGCCGACGAAGCTGTGCAGGATCGCGATGAGCTCGGGCATCTGCGTCATCTCGACGCGCCGGGCCTGCCACGTCCCGACGACCAGGCCGACGGCCAGGACGAGCGCGATGAGCAGCGCGGTGACGATGGTCTGGCGCTGCGAGGACTCGAGCGCGAGCGCGATCGTCGCCGCGAGCGCGAGCCCCATGCCGATCATCCCGAGCACGTTGCCGCGCTTGGCGGTCTCCTGCTTGGACAGCCCGGCCAGCGACAGCACGAACAGCACGGCGGCGAGTAGGTAGGTGGCCTGGGCCACGGACACGAGAGTCATGGCTCAGCCCCTCCGGAACATGCGGATCATCCGGTTGGCCACCAGGAATCCGCCGAAGATGTTGATGCTGGCCACGGCCGCCGCGACGCACGCGAGGACCGTGACCACGGTGTTGGAGGACCCGATCTGCAGCAGCGCGCCGACCAGGATGATCCCGGAGATCGCGTTGGTCTGGGCCATCAGCGGGGTGTGCAGCGAGTGGCTCACGTTGGAGATGACGTAGTAGCCGACGAACACCGCGAGCGCGAACACCGTGAAGTGGCCGAGGAACGCGGCGGGCGCGAACGAGATGCCGAGCGCGACCACCACGGCCGCGAGCGCGTACATCACGGTGCGCCGCTGCCGCTTGCTCGCGGCGGCCGCCGCGAGCGCGGCGCGCTCCGCCTCGAGCTCGGCCGGCGAGGGCAGGATCGCGGCGGGCGGCTGGGCCGCCGACACCGCGACCGGCGGTGGCGGCCACATGACCTCGCCCCCGGACGCGACCGTCATGCCGCGCTGCACGGGGTCGTCGAAGTCGAGCACCAGCACGCCGTCCTTGCCGGGCGTGAGGAGTTGCAGGAGGTGCACGACGTTGGTGCCGAAGAGCTGCGACGTGTGCTGCGGCATGCGCCCGGCCAGGTCGGTGTAGCCCAGGATGATCACGCCGTTGGGGCTGACCACGCGCTCGCCGGGGACGGTGAGCTCGCAGTTGCCGCCGCCGGGCGCGGCCAGGTCGACGATCACCGAGCCGGGCTTCATCTCCGCGACCATGGCCGCGGAGATCGTCGTCGGGGCCGTGCCGCGCACGAGCGCGGTGGTGATCACGATGTCCGCCTGCGACGACTCGTGCGCGTACACGCCGAGCGCGGCGATCTCCTGCTCGGCGGTCAGCGGCTTGGCGTAGCCGTCGGCGCTGATCTCCTGCTGGGCCGACGGCGCGCGCACGAACTGCGCGCCCATCGACTCGATCTGCTCGCCGACCTCGGGCCGCACGTCGAACGCGCGCACCTGGGCGCCGAGCGAGTCGGCGGTGCCGATGCAGGCCAGCCCGGCGACGCCCGCGCCGATGATGAACACCTTGGCGGGCGGGGTCTTGCCGGCGGCGGTGACCTGCCCGGCGAACATGCCGCCGAACTCGTCGGCGGCCTCGATGACCGCGCGGTAGCCCGCGACGTTGGACATCGACGACAGGACGTCGAGCGCCTGCGCGCGGGAGATCCGCGGCACGGCGTCCAGCGCCAGCGCGCTGATGCCGCGGCCGGCCAGCGTCTCGACCAACTCCGGGCGTGCCGCGGGCTGCAGGAGCGCGATCAGCATGGCGCCCGGGGACAGCAGCGCGACCTGCTCGTCGGTGGGCGCGTTGACGGCCGTGACGACGTCGGCGCCCCAGGCGCCGGCGGCGTCGACGATGCGGGCGCCGGCTTGCGCGTAGGCGTCGTCGGTGAACGTCGCGGCCTGTCCGGCGCCGGACTCGACGAGGACCTCGTATCCGAGCCCGACGAGTTGGGCGACTGTGCGCGGCGTCGCCGCGACCAGCCGCTCGCCGGGCGCGGCCTCACGTGGGATTCCGATACTCGCCACGCATCTCCTCCTGCTGCTGGGCGGCGCCGAACTGCGTGCCACCGAAGTCGAGAACGCGCGGGTCGCCGTTGGCCCGCGCCGCAACCGAGGCTAGCGACGCGTGGTGACGCCGTACGGGACTCCCGTCCCACCCGGGGGGCCGGCCTGTGCTCGCCTGTGAGCCGCGCAGGCCTGGCCCGGGTGCCGCGGGACAGTGAACCAGCATCCGTGCATGCACACAGCCGGTTCGGGCCGAATTGTTACCGAGCGGTAGCAATCGGCTACTTCGAGGCCGGGGCCTCCACGTCGGCGCCGGCGTCCTTCGCGGCGACGAACCACGCGGGCGCCGCCGGGGCCTCGACGATGTGCTGCTCGCCGGCGGTGCCGAACCTCGGGTTGACCTCGACCTCGAGCGCGGCGATCCGCTCGGCGATCTCGTCGCCGATCGAGTCCTGGCCGAGGTCCTGGAGCTTGCCCTGCGAGATGAGGGTGCGCGCGACGTCGAGCGTCGCGGGCGCGAGCTCGGGCAGCGGCGTCTTGTTCTGCTCCGCGACCTGGCCGAGCAGCTTCTCGGCCTCGTCACGGGAGGCGACGACGCCGTGGTCGTCTGCGACCGCGAGGATCGCGGGCTCCTGGATCATCACCGAGAGGACGGACGTCGTCGAGACGTTCTGCAGCAGCGAGCCGAGCTGTTCGGTGGCCACGCGCAGGTCCGCCGGCGGGATGACGACGCCGTCGACGACGGCGGCCGCGCCCGGAGTCCCGCTGCAGCCTGCCAGCAGTCCGGCGCCCACAAGCGCCCCGGCCAGCCCCAGCACCGCACGTCGCATCGTCGAACCTCCGTGTCGTCGATCCCCGGCGCCGCTCGTCGTCGAGCGCGCCGGACCGCCGCCATAGTAGGGCCAGCGGACATGGCCGGGCGCAGGCGTCAGCGCGTCGCGTCGTCGTCGGCCGCGTCCGCGGGCGCGTGCCGGTCCAGGAACGAGTACACCTCGGACGCGTCCACGCCGGGGAAGTCGCCCGTGGGCAGCGCCGAGAACACGTGCTGGTGGATGCGCGCCGACGGCCAGGACTTGTCCGCCCACCGGACGGCCGCGTCGGCCGGGGGGCGCCGGCAGCAGCTCTCGTCGGGACACGTCGACCGCCGCCGCACCTGGGTGTCGCGGCCGCGGAACCACTTGGCGGACGCGAACGGCACGCCGATCGCGAGCGCGAAGCGCCCGGTGCTGGAGACGCCCGCCTGCGTCGAGCACCAGAACGTGCCCGCGGGGGTGTCGGTGTACTGGTAAGCCTCGGTGGCGTGGTCGCGGCGCGCGAGCGCGGCCCGCACCCCCCACTGCCGGCACACGATCTGCCCCTCGATCGCGCCCGTGACGTCGACGGGCATCGGCAGGCCGTCGTTGGCGTACGCGCGGTAGATCGAGCCGTCGTCGGACACGCGCAGGAAGTGCACCCGGATGTCCAGGTGGTGCGTGGCCAGGCTGGTGAACCGCTGCGCCGCGGCCTCGTGGGTCACCCCGAACGCGTCGCGGAAGTCCTCGATCGCGAGCTCCTTGTCCTTCTTGCGGCGCGCGAGGAACTCGACGGCCGCGGTCTGCGGCATGAGGCAGCCGGACGCGAAGTAGGTGATCTCCATGCGCTGGCGCAGGAACTCCTCGTACGACGAGGGCCGCTCGTGCCCCAGCACGCGGTGCGCCATGGCCTGCAGCGCGAGCGAGCGCAGGCCGTGCCCGCCGGGCGCCGAGGCGGGGGGCAGGTAGATGCGGCCGTGCTCGAGGTCCGTGACCGTGCGGGTGGAGTTGGGCAGGTCCTCGACGTGCCTGATCTCCAGGCCGAGCTGCTCGGCCATGCGCCACACTGTGCGGTGCGTCAGGGGTCCCGACGAGTAGCCCGCGGCGCGGGCCATGCGCTCGGCGAGCGCCTCGAGGTCGGGCAGGTGGTTGTCGCGGGCCTGGCGGTCGAGGCGGATCTGGGTGTTGGCGCGGCGCGCCTCCTCGGGAGTGGCCACGGCCTGCAGCTCACGCCGCGCCAGCTCGGCGTGCAGGCCGACGAGCTGCTCCAGCACCGGCACCGGCAGGCTCTTGCCGGGTTTGACGTACGGCAGGCCGAGGCGGCCGAAGATGCCGTCGCGCTGCGCGCGGTCGAGCTGGATCTCCAGAGCCGCGCGCCGCGACGGCGGCTCGGGGTCGAGCAGGTCGTTGACGCTCGCGCCGAGCGCGTCGGCGATCTGCCGCAGGAGCTGCAGGCGGGGCTCTCGTCGGCCGTTCTCGATCAGCGACAGCAGGCTGGGCGTGACCCCGACGAGACCGCCGAGGTCGTCCAGGGTCAGGCCGCGCGCGGTCCGCAGGTGCCGGATGCGCCGTCCGAGGGTCAGGCCGTCGGTCGTCGTCACGGCTTCACCATATGTCAAGAATCGCGAAACTTGACACCGTTACCGCACGGTAGCCGGGGCTCGAGTTGACGAATGATGGAGAGAGCCGCAGGAGTTCGCGGCCCGCCTTGTACGCACCCTCGGACGCACATCCCCAGGAGCCACGATGCCGACCGCCACGCTCGCCCCCACACCCACCCTGCCGGCCGCCCCGATCGCCGGCGCGGTCCACGAGTGGGTCGCCGAGCTCGCCGGCCTCCTCGAGCCGGACCAGGTGGTCTGGTGTGACGGCTCCGACGACGAGCGCGAGCGGCTGACCGCCCGACTCGTCGCCGACGGCACGCTGCTCCCCCTCAACCCCGAGCTGCGGCCCGGCTCGTACCTGGCGCGCTCCGACCCGTCCGACGTCGCGCGCGTCGAGTCGCGCACGTTCATCTGCTCGCGCGACGAGCAGGACGCCGGCCCGACGAACAACTGGCGCGAGCCGGCCGCGATGCGCGCCGAGCTCGCCGGGGTGTTCACGGGCGCCATGCGCGGCCGGACCATGTACGTGGTGCCGTTCTCGATGGGCCCGGTCGGCGGCCCGCTGTCGTGGCTCGGCGTGGAGGTCACCGACTCGCCGTACGTCGTCGTGAGCATGGGCTTGATGACGCGCATGGGCGCCGCGGCGCTCGAGCTCATCGAGGGCGGCGCGCCGTTCGTCCCCGCGGTGCACTCGGTGGGCGCGCCGCTCGTCTCCGCGGACGGCGCCCGTGCCGACGACGTGGCGTGGCCCTGCAACTCCACCAAGTACATCGTCCACTTCCCGCAGACCCGGGAGATCTGGTCCTACGGGTCGGGCTACGGCGGCAACGCGCTGCTCGGCAAGAAGTGCTTCGCGCTGCGCATCGCGTCCGCGATCGGCCGCGACGAGGGCTGGCTCGCCGAGCACATGCTGCTGGTCCGCGTGACCTCGCCGCTCGGCCGCCGCTACCACGTGGCCGCGGCGTTCCCCTCGGCGTGCGGCAAGACGAACTTCGCGATGATGCGCCCGTCGCTGCCCGGCTGGACGGTCGAGACGATCGGCGACGACATCGCGTGGCTGCGTCCCGGCGCGGACGGCCGGCTGTACGCGATCAACCCCGAGGCCGGGTTCTTCGGCGTCGCTCCGGGCACGGGCGCCGCGACCAACCCGGCCGCGATCGCGACCCTCACGCGCGACACCATCTTCACCAACGTGGCGCTCACCGACGACGGCGACGTCTGGTGGGAGGGCCTGACCGACGAGGCCCCTGCCCACCTGACCGACTGGCGTGGCGAGTCGTGGACACCTGAGCTCGGCCGGGAGTCCGGCCGCGTCGCCGCCCACCCCAACTCGCGCTTCACGGTCGCCGCGGCGCAGTGCCCGACGATCGCGCCGGTGTGGGACGACCCCGAGGGCGTGCCGCTCGACGCGATCGTCTTCGGCGGCCGCCGCGCCACCAACGTGCCGCTCGTGACCCGCGCGCTGAACTGGGAGCACGGCGTGTTCCTGGGCGCCACGGTCGCGTCCGAGCAGACCGCCGCCGCCGAGGGGACGGTCGGCGCGCTGCGCCGCGACCCGTTCGCGATGCTCCCGTTCTGCGGCTACAACATGGCCGACCACTGGGCGCACTGGCTGCGTGTCGGCTCGTCGCTGACGCCCGAGGGGCGCCCGCTCGTCTTCGGCGTGAACTGGTTCCGCAAGGGCGACGACGGCCGGTTCCTGTGGCCGGGCTTCGGTGAGAACTCGCGCGTGCTGGCGTGGATGGTGGGCCAGATCGAGTCCGCGCGCGGCGGCCACGGCGGCGGTCTCGACGAGCGCGCCGTCCCCAGCCCGGTGGGGATGCTGCCCGCGCCGGGCGCGCTCGACACCGACGGGCTGGGCCTGACGCAGCACGCGCTCGACCAGCTCTTCGCTGTCGAGCCCGAGGCGTGGCTGGCCGAGGCGGACCTCACCGACGACTTCTTCGCGCAGTTCGGCGACCGGGTGCCCACGGCACTGCGCGCCCAGCTCGCACTCCTGCGGGAGCGACTGATCCAGGAGCAGCCGGCCCGCTGACCAACCGCCTCACCGCTCGCGCGCGGTCCCCACGGTCGCGGCCGCCGCGACATCGCCGCGGATCACCGCGCCGATGAACTGCTCGGCCCAGGCCAGCAGCGCGTCGCCGTGCAGCGGCTTGCCGCCGATGCGCGCGGTCGTCGGGAAGGGCACGAGCACGGTGCGGATCGCGGGCTTGAGGATCGCGCCGGGGTAGAGCCGCTTGAGCCGCAGCTGCGACGACTCGGGCAGCTCGACCGGCGCGAACCGCACGAACTTGCCCTGGGCCGTGACGTCGGTGAGGCCCACCGAGCGCACGTGCTGGCGGAACACCGCGACGTGGAACAGGTTCTCCACGGCGGCAGGCACGGCGCCGTAGCGGTCGCCGAGCTCGGCCCGCACCTCGTCGAGCGCGGCCTTGTCCGCGGCGGCCGCGATCTTGCGGTACGCCTCCAGGCGCAGGCGCTCGTGCGCGATGTAGTCGTGCGGGATGTGCGCGTCGACCGGGAGCTCGATCGTGACGTCGGGCTGCTCCTCCGGGGTGTCGTCGCGGAACGCCGCGACCGCCTCCCCGACCATGCGGATGTAGAGGTCGAATCCCACGCCCTCGATGTGCCCGGACTGCTCGCCGCCCAGCAGGTTGCCGGCGCCGCGGATCTCCAGGTCCTTCATGGCCACGGCCATGCCGGCGCCGAGGTCGGTGTTGGCGGCGATCGTCTGCAGGCGGTCGTGAGCCGTCTCGGTGAGCGGCTTCTCGGGCGGGTACAGGAAGTAGGCGTACGCGCGCTCGCGCCCGCGTCCCACGCGGCCGCGCAGCTGGTGGAGCTGCGAGAGGCCCAGCAGGTCGGCGCGCTCCAGGATCAGGGTGTTGGCGTTGGAGATGTCCAGGCCGGTCTCGACGATCGTCGTGCACACCAGCACGTCGAACCGCTTCTCCCAGAAGTCGACGATCACGCGCTCCAGCTGGTGCTCGTTCATCTTGCCGTGGGCCACCGCGATTCGGGCCTCGGGCACCAGCTCGCCCAGGCGCGAGGCCGCGCGCTCGATCGAGTCCACCTTGTTGTGGATGTAGAACACCTGGCCCTCGCGCAGCAGCTCGCGGCGGATGGCCGCGGAGATCTGCTTCTCCTCGTACGCGCCGACGAAGGTGAGCACCGGGTGCCGCTCCTCGGGCGGCGTGGCCAGCGTGGACATCTCGCGGATGCCGGTCACGGCCATCTCGAGCGTGCGCGGAATCGGGGTCGCGCTCATGGCCAGCACGTCGACGTTGGTGCGCAGCGCCTTCAGGGTCTCCTTGTGCTCGACGCCGAAGCGCTGCTCCTCGTCGATGACGACGAGCCCCAGGTCCTTGAACCGCACGCCGCCCGTGATGAGCCGGTGCGTGCCGATCACGACGTCCACCGACCCGTCGCCCAGCCCCTCGACGATCTCCTTGGACTCCTTGGCGGACTGGAACCGCGACAACGCCCTCACGGTCACGGGGAAGGCGCTGTAGCGCTCGGCGAACGTGTCCAGGTGCTGCTGGACCAGCAGCGTCGTCGGCACCAGGACCGCGACCTGCTTGCCGTCCTGCACCGCCTTGAACGCCGCGCGCACCGCGATCTCGGTCTTGCCGTAGCCGACGTCGCCGCACACCAGCCGGTCCATGGGGATCGGCTTCTCCATGTCGGCCTTGACCTCGTCGATCGTCGCGGCCTGGTCGGGCGTCTCGATGTACGCGAACGCGTCCTCGAGCTCGCGCTGCCAGGGCGTGTCCGCGCTGAACGAGTGCCCCGAGGTCGCCATGCGCGCGCTGTACAACCTGATCAGCTCGGCCGCGATCTCCTTGACCGCGCGCTTGGCACGGCCCTTCGTCTTGGCCCAGTCGGAGCCGCCCATCTTCGACAGCGACGGCGCCTCGCCGCCCACGTACTTGGTCACCTGGTCGAGCTGGTCGGTGGGCACGAACAGCCGGTCCCCCGGCTGGCCGCGCTTGCTGCTCGCGTACTCGATCACCATGTACTCGCGCGTCGCGGCTGCGGCCCCGGTCCCGATCGTGCGCTGCATGAGCTCGACGAACCGCCCGACGCCGTGCTGCTCGTGCACCACGTGGTCTCCCGCGCGCAACTGCAGCGGGTCGACGACGTTGCGGCGCCGGCTCGGCATGCGCCGCATGTCCTTGGTGCTCGAGCCGGCGCGGCCTGTCAGGTCCGCCTCGGAGAACACCGCGAGCCTCAACGCGTCGGCGACGAAACCCGGCCCCACGGGCGCGGGCGTGACCAGCACGACGCCGCCCTCGGGCTCGTCGTCGAGACCCGCGACCAGGCGCGCGGGAGTGTCCGCGGCCTTGAGCTGCTCGACCATCCGCTGCGCCGGCCCGTGCCCCTCGGTGGCCAGCACCAGGCGCCACCCGGCCTGCTGCAGCGCCCGGACGTCGGCCAGCGCGCGGGCCACCTCGCCGCGGTACCGCTCGACGTCGCGGGCCTGCACGACCAGCGTGCGCACGCCGTCGTCGCCGCGGATCGCCTCGTCGCCCTCGTCGTCGGCGGCCTCCAACGTGAAGCCCGAGAGCGTCCACCAGCCCAGCCCGCGCACCTGCGCGAGCGCGCGCACCTCGGCGAAGCCCGCGAAGCTCGCGGCCGACAGGTCCAACGGCGTCGCGGCGCCCGCGGCGGCCGACGTCCAGGCGGCCTCGAGGAACTCCTGCGTCGTCGCGACGAGGTCGTGCGCGCGGCGGCGGATGCGCTCGGGGTCCACCAGGACCAGCAGCGCGTCGTCGGGCACCAGGTCCAACACCGGGACCATCGCGTCGACGAGCGCGGGCGCGAGCGACTCCATGCCCTCGACCGCGATGCCCGCGGCGAGCTTGTCCAGCAGGTCCACCGCGCCCGGGAGCTGCGGCACCAGGTTCGCGGCGCGTCGGCGCACGTCGTCGGTCAGCAGGATCTCGCGGCACGGCGGCGCCCACACGCCGTGCGCCGCGACCTCGAGGCTGCGCTGGTCCGCGACCGAGAACCAGCGGACCTCCTCGACGTCCTCGCCCCACAGCTCCACGCGCAGCGGGTGGTCCTCGGTGGGCGGGAACACGTCCAGGATGCCGCCGCGCACCGCGAACTCGCCGCGCTTCTCCACCATGTCGACGCGGCTGTACGCGGCGTCGACCAGGCGCTGTGTGAGGTCGTCGAGGTCCACGCGGTCGCCCACCGCGATCTCCACGGGCTCCAGGTCCCCCAGGCCCGCGACCACCGGCTGCAGCAGCGCGCGCACCGGCACGACGAGCACGCGGATCCGGCCCGTGGGGCCGTCCTGCGGTGTGGGGTGCGCGAGCCTGCGGAACACCGCGAGGCGGCGCGCGACCGTGTCGC
>JAEWOA010000294.1 GCA_023461115.1 Actinomycetes bacterium | reverse complement strand
GCCTCGACCCGCACCTCGGCGGACCGCCGCCAGAACGCCTCGTGCCACCGCAGCTCGTCGCACGCGGCGCGCGCCGCCTCGACGCTGTCCGCGGCGGAGGCGGCCCAGTGCGCGAGAGCGTCCACGCGGAGCACCCTACGGCGGACGTGCCGCCGGTCAGCGCCCGAAGCCGCCCCGAACGTACTGCGGCTGGTAGCCGGTGGCCGTGACCTCGGACAACGGCACGTCGGCGCGCGGCTCGCCCGTCACCGGGAGCTGGTCGACCGGGACGCCGAGCTCGTGTGCGACGCGCAGCGGCCAGTGCGGGTCCCGCAACGCCACCCGCCCGACGAGCACCGCGTCCGCGGACCCGTCGGCGAGCACGGACTCGGCCAGCGCCGCGTCGTCGAGGATCCCGACGGCGGCGACGGGCAGCCCCGAGGCGGACCGCACCGCGCGTGCGGCGGGCACCTGGTACCCCGGCCCGGCGGGGATGGGCACTACGGCGTTCCCGCCGCTGGACACGTCGATCAGGTCCACGCCGTGCGAGGCGAGCGTCTTGGCGACGAGCGCCATGTCGTCCACCGAGAGCCCGTCGGGCACCCAGTCGGTCGCAGACACGCGCACGAACAGCGGCCGATCGGCGGGCCAGGCGGCGCGCACGGCGTCGGTGACCTCGACGAGCAGGCGCGCGCGGTTCTCGAGCGAGCCGCCGTACTGGTCGGTCCGCGCGTTGGACAGCGGCGAGAGGAACTGGTGCAGCAGGTACCCGTGCGCGGCGTGGACCTCGACCACGTCGAACCCCGCGTCCACACACCGCCGCGCGGCTGCCGCGAACGCCTCGGGGATGGCCGCGATCTCGTCGAGCCCCAGGGACGCGGGCGGCTCGTACCCGGGGAACGCGAGCGCGGACGGCGCCACGGTCCCCCACCCGCCGGACTCGGCGGGCACCGTCCCGGACGGGCCGCCCGCGAACGGCCGGTACGTCGACGCCTTGCGCCCCGCGTGCGCGAGCTGCACACCGATCCGGGCGCCGCGCGCGTGCACGAAGTCCGCGATGCGGCGCCAGGCCGCGGCGTGCTCGTCGGACCAGATGCCCGTGTCCTGCGGTGTGATACGGCCCTCGGGCACCACCGCGGTGGCCTCGGCGAGCAGCAGCCCGAACCCACCAGCGGCGCGCGCGCCGAGATGCACCAGGTGCCAGTCGCCGGGCATCCCGTCGACCGCCGAGTACTGGCACATCGGGGCCAGCCAGGCGCGGTTGTGGAACGTGACGCCACGCAGGGTCAGGGGCGAGAACAGGTGGGTCTGGGTCACAGCCGACGACCGTACGGCTCCGTGACGCCACTCACGTGGGTCCCCCGTCTTTCGTCCCATGACCCGGACGGTGTTTTTCGCCACGCTGTCAGGGTGTTGAGTATCGAGCAGGCCGTCGACGAGCAAGCGCACGCGGCGCACCACAAGTCCGAGCTGCTGCGGCGGCCCGGGCTGTTCGCGGTCCGCACCGCGCTCGCTGGCGCGTACATCGGCATCGGCGTGCTGATCATGGCCGCCGCCGGCGGCCCGCTGGCCGCGACCGGCTCCGGGTTCGCGCCACTGGTCAACGGCGTGGTGTTCGGGGTGGCGCTGACGATCGTCCTGATCGCCGGCGCCGAGCTCGCCACCTCGGCCATGATGATCCTGGCCCAGGGCGGCATCCGCGGGACGGTCGCGTGGGGGCGCGCCGCCGTGGTGCTGCTCGCGGTCCTGGCCGGCAACCTCGTCGGGTCGGTCCTGTTCGCCGGGCTCGTGCACCTGTCCGGTGTGCTGGCGCCGGGGACCGCGGGCGGGGACATGCTCGCGCACATGGTCGAGCACAAGGCCGCGGCCACGAGCGGCCAGCTCTTCGTCCGCGGCATCCTGTGCAACCTGCTGGTCTGCCTCGCCGTGTGGTGCGCGGCCCGGCTGCGCACCGAGGGCGCGCGCATCGCGGTGGTGTTCGCGTGCGTCATGGTGTTCATCACCGCGGGCTTCGAGCACGTCGTCGCCAACATGACGACCTTCTCGCTCGGGCTCATGGGCGGCCTGCCCTTCGCGACGATCGGCGAGTTCGCGCGCAACGTGCTGTTCGTCGGGCTCGGGAACACCGTGGGCGGCGCGTTGCTCGTCGGCGCCGCGTACGCCTACGGCACGCGTGCGACGCCCGTCCCCGACGAGAAACCTCGCGACGACACGCGCGACGAACCACGCGACGCGGAGCTCGTCGGCCTACCGTGAACGGAACTGGCGACTGACCCGAGGAGCCCGCGATGAGCGACGACAAGCCCACCCGCGACGCGCCCGCCGCCGCACCCACGGCCTACCCCGACGAGCCGCCCGCCGTCAGCGGCCGTCACTCGACGGTCCGCCCTGAGCCGGTCCCGCCGCCACCGGCTCCGCCCCGCACCAGCACCCGGCCGGCGCCGGCGGTGGCGCTCGGCCACACGTCCGTCGACACATCCGTCGACACGGCCGTCGAGCCGCCCGTCGTCCCCACGCCAGTCGCCGCGCCGGCGCCCGAGCAGGCTCCGCTCGTCGAGGAGCCCGAGCCTGCCGTCGTGCACGAGTACGCCACCGAGCCGGACGAGGCGCGCGACGAGCTGTTCCCCGAGCCCAACGCCCCGCTCACGACGTCGAAGGGCACGCACGTGCTCGGTGTCGTGGTCGGGCTGGTGCTCGCGCCACTCGCGATCGTCGTGCTGCTGCTCGGCCAGGCGCGCATCCTCGACGCGCAGGCCGCGGGCTGGGACGCGACGCTCGACGTCACGGGGATCGTGCTCGTGGTGGTCGGGCTCGTGACGCTCGCGTGGGTGCTCGTGCTCGCGTTGTGGACGCCGGCGGCGCCGATCACGGGCGGCGGGCTGCTGACGCTCGCGGGCGGGCTCGCGCTGATCGCGCCGGGCCTGACGCGCACGCAAGTGCTGCGCGCGATCGACTCCCAAGGCTGGCACCTGACGATCACGCAGGTCACGGTCGCCGGCACGTCAGGCACGTTGCTGGTGGCCGGAACCCTGCTGCTGCTCGCAGGGATCGTCGCCGCGGTCGCGCGGCGCCGGGGTGTTCGGTTGGGAGAGTTCCGCGAGCGGCACCGGTGACAACTAGAGTGCGCATCCGGGACCTTGGTCCCGCTCTGCACCGATGTCGCTGCACTGGAGGTCTGCGTGACCGAGTCGACCGCCGGCGGCCTGGAGAACCTGCTCTCTGAGGACCGCCGATTCGCCCCGTCCCCCGAGTTCGCCGCGCAGGCGAACGCCCAACACGACCTGTACGCGTGGGCAGACGCCGACCCGGAGGCCTTCTGGGCCGACCAGGCGCGTGAGCTGCTCACCTGGAGCACACCCTTCGAGGAGGTGCTCGACTGGTCGGGCGCGCCGGTCGCGCGCTGGTTCGCGGACGGCAAGCTCAATGCCGCGTACAACGCGGTCGACCGCCACGTCGAGGAGGGCCGCGGCGACCGCGTCGCGCTGCACTTCGAGGGCGAGGGCGGTGACACCCGGACCCTCACGTACGCGGACCTCCGGCGCGAGGTGTCCAAGGCCGCGAACGCGCTGACCCAGCTGGGTGTCGGCACGGGCGACCGCGTCGCGATCTACCTGCCCCTGATCCCCGAGGCGGTCGTCTCGATGCTCGCGTGCGCGCGCATCGGCGCCCCGCACTCGGTGGTGTTCGGCGGCTTCTCCGCCGAGGCGCTGCACAGCCGCATCCTCGACGCGGAGGCCAAGCTCGTGATCACCGCGGACGGCGGGTACCGCCGCGGCGCTCCGTCGGCGCTCAAGCCCGCGGTCGACGAGGCGCTCGCCAAGGGCGCCCCGAGCGTCGGCCACGTGCTCGTCGTCAAGCGCACGGGCCAGGACGTGGACTGGGCCGAGGGCCGCGACGTGTGGTGGTCGGACGTGGTCGACGGCGCGTCCGACGAGCACACCCCGGTCGAGGTCGAGGCCGAGCACCCGCTGTTCATCCTCTACACGTCCGGGACCACGGGGAAGCCCAAGGGCATCTTCCACACCACGGGCGGCTACCTGGCCCAGGCCGCGTACACGCACCTCAACGTCTTCGACCTCAAGCCCGAGTCGGACGTGTACTGGTGCACGGCCGACATCGGCTGGATCACGGGCCACACGTACGTGGTCTACGGCCCGCTCGTCAACGGCGCGACGCAGGTGATCTACGAGGGCACGCCCGACACCCCGCACCGCGGCCGCTGGTGGGAGATCATCCAGAAGTACAAGGTGTCGATCCTCTACACCGCGCCCACCGCGATCCGCACGTGCATGAAGTGGGGCGAGCAGATCCCGGCGCAGTTCGACCTGTCGTCGCTGCGCGTGCTCGGCTCGGTGGGCGAGCCCATCAACCCCGAGGCGTGGATGTGGTACCGCCGGGTGGTCGGCGGCGACAACGCCCCGATCGTCGACACGTGGTGGCAGACCGAGACGGGCGCGATCATGATCAGCCCGCTGCCGGGCGTCACCGAGACCAAGCCGGGCTCGGCGCAGGTCGCGCTGCCGGGCATCGCGGCGGACGTCGTCGACGACGACGCTCACTCGGTGCCCGACGGCGCGGGCGGCTACCTGGTGCTCACGCGCCCGTGGCCATCGATGCTGCGCGGCATCTGGGGGGACCTGGACCGCTTCAAGGACACCTACTGGTCCCGCTTCCAGGGCCTGTACTTCGCGGGCGACGGCGCCAAGAAGGACGACGACGGCGACATCTGGCTGCTGGGCCGCGTCGACGACGTCATGAACGTCTCAGGCCACCGCCTGTCCACCACGGAGATCGAGTCGGCGCTCGTGTCCCACCCGTGGGTGGCGGAGGCCGCGGTCGTCGGCGCGTCCGACGAGACGACGGGCCAGGCGGTCGTGGCGTTCGTCATCCTGCGCGGGGACGCGGGCGGCGGGGAGCGGTCGGCCGACGAGGTCCAGGCCGAGCTCCGCGGCCATGTGGCCAAGGAGATCGGCCCGATCGCCAAGCCCCGCCAGATCCTCGTGGTGCCGGAGCTGCCCAAGACCCGGTCCGGCAAGATCATGCGCCGCCTGCTGCGGGACGTCGCCGAGCACCGGCAGGTGGGCGACGCGACGACGCTCGCGGACAGCTCCGTCATGGACCTGATCGCGCAAGGGCTGGCGGCGCCGGCCGCGTCGTCGGAGGACTGACACTCCTCGCGCGTGAGGCCCGCGCCCCGACCCCGGGGCGCGGGCCTCCTCGCGTCAGGCGGGCTCGGCTCCGCGCTCGAGCGGCCGCAGGACGTCGAGCTCGCTGCCGGGCTGGGCGGGCGGGTGCTCGTGTGCGGCGACACGCGCGCCCGCGGCCCCGCCGAACATCCCCGCCGCGTGGTCCGCGAGCGCGAAGCCGGCCGATCCGTACAGGTGGAACACCGCGTCGGCGCCGTGGCGCTCGAGCTCGGCGACGTCGTCGTCGTACCGCGCGACCGCGGCCACGCGCCCCGTGAACCCGGATGCCTGCAGCCGCGCGAGCGCGATGAGGTTGGCCTTGTGGAACGGCATCGCGAGCACCGCGACCTGCACGTGGCCCGCACGCTTGACGCGGGCCCAGAACTCCAGGTCGGTCGCGTCGGCGCGGACCACCTCGAAGCCCTCGTCCTCGAGCGCGGCGACGCGCGTGCGGTCGTGCTCGACGCCGATGACCCGCAGGCCGTACTCGTCGCGCAGCCGCGCGTAGGTCGCGGCGCCCACGCGGCCGAGGCCGAGCACCACGGCGTCGGCGGCGCCGATGTCGACGAGCCGGTCGTCGGGATGCAGCCGCAGCGAGTCGCGGGACGGCAGCAGGCGCGAGAGCCGCGTGGCGAGCTCGACCCCGCGCCGGTTCACGATCGCGGAGAGCGCGAAGCTGAACGCGACCGCGAGCGAGACGACGACGGTCCACTGCTCGTCGAGCAACCCGGACCCGGCGCTCACGGCGACGACGATGATCCCGAACTCGGAGAAGTTGGACAGCACGAGCCCGGCCAGGAAGGACGTGCGGCGCCGCAGGCGCATGATCCAGAGCATCGACGAGTACGCCGCGAGCTGGAACGGCAGCATCAGGAGCACCAGCAGCGCGAGCCCGACCTCCTGGATGTGCGGCGTGCCATGCAGCCCGATCTGCACGAAGAACGCGACGAGCATGAGGTCCTTGAACGTCATGAGGGACCGCGAGAGCTCGCCCGCCTGCGGGTGGGACGCGAGCAGCGCGCCGACGACGAGGGCGCCGACGTCCCCGTCGATCCCCACGGCCTCGAACAACCCGTAGCCGAGCACCACGGCCACGAACACCCCGAACAGCGCCTGCAGCTCGCCGTGCCCGATGTGGTCCCAGATCTTGTACAGCACCCACTTGCCGGGCAGCAGCAGCACCAGCAGCAGCGCCCACGGGCTCGGCGGCTCACCGCTGGACAGGGACAGGAAGACGACGGCGGCGACGTCCTGCATGACGAGCACGCCGACCGCGATGCGCCCGTAGAGCGACGTGGTGTCCGAGCGGTCGTCGAGGACTTTGACGACGAAGACGGTCGAGGAGAACGACAGCGCGAAGCCGACGAGCGCGAGCGCGCCCCACGACTCGCCCGCGACGAACCCGAAGCCGACCACCGCGAGCAGCCCGAGGAACCCGGTGCTGATCGCGACCGAGACCACCAGGTGCACGGCGGTGGTCAGCCAGATCTCGGGGCGCAGCAGCGAGCGCACGTCGAGCTTGAGCCCGATGGCGAACAGCAGGAGGACGACGCCGAGGTCCGCGACGACCTCGAGGTGGGGAATGTCCGGCGCGCCGCCGGCGCCGAGCGCGAAGCCCGCGGCGAGGAACCCGACGAGCGGTGGCAGCCGCAGCATCACCGCGAGCAGCCCGCCGAGCACCGCGGCCCCCAGGTAGAGACCCACTTCCACCGGCAACCTCCTCGTCGACGCCTGCCCCATTGTGCCTGGCGCCCCGAGGCACCCATCACGCCGTCCATTCCCGGCGGCGGGGCTGCGCGCGGGCGGGGGTGCCCGGCCTGGCGAGGGCAGGCGACGGGCTCGACTCGGGCGGCTAAGACTCCAGGAGGCGGCGGAGGGCGCGGGTGGCCTCCCGGGCCGCGCGGGTGGCGCCGATCGTGGAGGCCGACGGGCCGTAGCCGACCAGCTGGATGCGCGGGTCCGCCACCACGCTGGTGCCGTCCATCACGATCCCGCCGCCCGGCGCGCGCAGGCCAAGGGGCGCCAGGTGGTCGAGCGCCGCGCGGTAGCCCGTGCACCACAGCACCGTGCGGGCCTCGACGAACGACGGCCCGTCGGCCCAGCCCATGCCAGACGACGGCGCGTCCGCGGCCGACGGCGGGGTGTCCCAGAAGACGCCGTCCTCGACGAGGCGCGTGAACATGGGCCGCGCGCGCAGCACCCCGGAGGCGATCCCGGCGCGGTAGGCCGGCGTCAGGGGCAGGCCAGTCACGCTCACGACCGACTCGGGCGGGAGCCCCTCGCGGGTGCGCGCGTCCACCAGCGACACCGCGGTGCGGCCCAGCTCGGGCGTGAACTCCTCGTCGCGCCACGCGGGCGGCCGCCGGGTGACCCACGTGGTCGTGGTGACCGGGGCCAGCGCGAGCAGGTGCTGCACGGCCGAGGTCCCGCCGCCGACCACGACGACGTGCCCGTCGGCCAGGTCCGCCGCGGACCAGAAGTCACGCGCGTGCAGTTGCCGGCCACGGAACACGCCCCGGCCGGGGTAGGCGGGCCAGAAGGGCTTGCGCCAGGTGCCGGTCGCGTTGACGAGACCGCGGGCACGCCAGGTCACCTCGTCGTCGGGCGCCGCGCCGCCGACGAACCGCGACGAGACCAGCAGCCGCCCGTTCCCGTCGTCCGCGACGCGGCGCACGGACACCGGGCGCTGGACGTGCAGCCCGTGCGCCTCCTCGTACTGCGAGAAGTAATAGGGCACGGCGTCGCGCGCGGGCTCGCCGGGGTCGGGCACGACGAGCGGCAGGCCGGGCAGGTCGTGCACGGCGTGCGCGTCCGCCATGGTCAGCCCGGGCCAGCGGTGCTGCCACGCGCCGCCGGGCCCGGGCGCGTCGTCGAGCACGACGAAGGTCGCGGCGGACCGTTCCCAGCCCCGCTCGCCGACGGGCACCCAGCCATGGCGGCGCAGGTGGTAGGCGGTGGCGAGGCCGGCTTGCCCGGCGCCGATGACGACGACGTCGACGTCGACCGGTGTGCGGGGGTCGAGGTCGGCGGCGGACCGGCGGGAGCGCCGCGACTGCTGCGAGGGGACCCCGAGGGCGGAGCTGTCCGCTCTCTGCTGGTTCCCGACGACGCCCTCCATGACCCGGCCAACGTACCGTCCGGCCGTGCGCGTGGACTACGCCCGAGGTCCCGTTCCCGCCGGGGCACCGGCATGCGCGCGAAACTCCCCCGCTCGGGTGACGCGCCATTCCGCCGGTTTCGCCTTTCGTGGTAGGGATGACGGCATGGTCGAGCCGACGAAGGCACGCGTCGCTGTGCGCGCGCGCTCCGGCCCGCTCGACGACGCCGCCGCCGACGAGGTCCGCGCGCTGGCGGCCCGTGCGGGCCGTGCTGACGGCGTCCCGCCGTTGTCGGAGCAGCCGTTGTTGTGGCTCACGTCGGCCGAGGCCCCGACCGTCCACGTCGAGGCCCGTGAAGGCGGCGTGCTGGCCGGGTATGCGCAGGTGGACGTGGGCAGCGGGACGACCGCGCGTGCGGAGCTCGTCGTCGAGCCGGGGTTGCGTCGCGCCGGCGTGGGACGCGCGCTGTTGGCCGCGGCGGCCATGGTCGCGGCGCGGGTGGAGGGCCGTCGGCTCGCGGTATGGGCGCATGGCGACTTGCCGGCGGCCCGCGCGTTCGCCGCGCACGCGGACATGGCGGTGGTGCGCGAGCTGTGGCAGATGCGGGTCGACCTGGGGGTGCGCGAGCCTCTGGCGCGGCCGCTGCCGTCGGGCGTGACGGTCCGCGCGTTCGTCCCGGGCCAGGACGAGGAGGCGTGGCGCCGCGTGAACTCGCGCGCGTTCGCCTACCACCCGGAGCAGGGCCGCATGACCAAGGAAGACCTGTTGGCGCGCGAGGCGGAGCCGTGGTTCGACCCCGCGGGGTTCCTGCTCGCCGAGCGCGAGGGCAAGTTGCTGGGCTCGGTGTGGACCAAGGTGCACGACGACGGTCCGGTGGGTGAGATCTACGTCGTCGGCGTCGACCCGGACGCGCAGGGCCTGGGCCTGGGTGGGGCGTTGACGGAGTTGGGGCTCGCTTACCTGCGCGGACGCGGGCTGCGTGCGGCGATCCTCTACACGGGCGCCGAGAACGAGGTCGCGGTGCGCACGTACGTGCGCGCGGGCTTCGAGCGCAGCGCTGTGGACGTCATGTTCGGAACGGACAGCCCGGTGGATACCGCCAGTTCACTCGGTGGTGCCACGATGACCCCATGACGGATGCACCGACGCTCTCCAGCGAGCTCGCCGCGCACATCGCCGAGCACATGGCGCACCCCGAGGTCGAGCTTGCGAACAGGGAGTTGGAGCCGCTCCCGGACGACCGGTTCCTGGACCGCGAGCTGTCCTGGCTGGCGTTCAACCAGCGTGTCCTGGAGCTCGCGGAGGACCCGGATCTGCCGCTGCTGGAGCGCGTGCGGTTCTGCTCGATCTTCGCGTCCAACCTCGACGAGTTCTTTATGGTCCGGGTCGCGGGCCTCAAACGCCGCATCGCGACGGGCATCGCGGTCACGGCGGCCTCGGGCCTCTCGCCGCGCCAGGTGCTGGAGTCGATCTCGGAGAAGGCCCACGGCCTCATGGACCGGCACGCGCGGGTGTTCGCCGAGCAGGTGCAGCCCGCGCTGGCCGCCGAGGGCATCACGCTCGTGCGCTGGCAGGATCTCGGCGAGGGCGAGCAGGAGCGCCTGCGCAAGTACTTCCGCCGGCAGATCTTCCCGGTCTTGACGCCGCTGGCGCTGGACCCGGCGCACCCGTTCCCCTACATCAGCGGCCTGTCGCTCAACCTCGCGGTGCTGGTCGCGAACCCCGCCACCGGCAAGGAGCACTTCGCCCGGGTGAAGGTCCCGCCGCTGCTGCCGCGGTTCATCGCGGTGGACGCGCGTGGCCGTCCGTCGGCGCCGGACCTGCAGACCGCGACTGTCGAGAAGGGCCCGACGAGCTTCGTGCCCGTCGAGGACGTGATCGCCGAGCACCTGGACTACCTGTTCCCCGGCATGGAGATCGTCGAGCATCACACGTTCCGGGTGACGCGCAACGAGGACGTGGAGGTCGAGGAGGACGACGCCGAGAACTTGTTGGCGGCGATGGAGAAGGAGTTGTTGCGGCGGCGGTTCGGCCCGCCGGTGCGGCTCGAGCTCGCGCAGGGCATCAGCCAGCGCATCCGCTCGCTGCTCATCCGCGAGCTTGGCATGGCGGACGACGAGGTGTACGAGCTGCCCGCGCCGCTGGACCAGACGGGCTTGGGCCTGATCGCGGACCTGGACCGCGCGGAGCTGCAGTTCCCGACTTTCGTCCCGACGACGCACCGCCAGCTGGCCGAGGTGGAGTCGGCCACGCCGGGCGACATGTTCGCCAAGATCCGTGAGCGCGACATCCTGCTGCACCACCCGTACGACTCGTTCTCCACGAGTGTGCAGGTGTTCTTGGAGCAGGCGGCGGCCGACCCCAACGTGCTGGCCATCAAGCAGACGCTGTACCGCACGTCGGGCGACTCCCCGATCGTCGACGCCTTGATCGACGCTGCCGAGGCGGGCAAGCAGGTGCTCGCGCTCGTGGAGATCAAGGCGCGGTTCGACGAGCAGAACAACATCTCGTGGGCCCGCAAGCTGGAGCAGGCGGGCGTGCACGTGGTGTACGGGATCGTCGGCCTCAAGACGCACTGCAAGCTCAGCCTGGTGGTGCGCCAAGAGGAGGACGGGCTACGCCGGTACAGCCACGTCGGCACCGGCAACTACCATCCCAAGACCGCACGCCTCTACACCGACCTGGGCCTGCTCACCGCGGACCCCGAGGTGGGCCAGGACCTCACGCGGCTGTTCAACCAGCTCTCGGGCTATGCGCCCAAGAGCCGCTTCCACCGGCTGCTGGTGGCGCCGCGCTCGGTGCGCGCCGGCCTCATCGAGCGCATCGACCGGGAGGCCGCGGCCGCGCGCCGCGGGCAGCCCGCGTGGATCAAGATCAAGGTCAACTCGATGGTCGACGAGGCCACGATCGACGCGCTGTACCGGGCCAGCCAGGCCGGGGTGCCGGTGGACATCGTGGTGCGCGGGATCTGCGCGCTGCGGCCGGGGGTGCCGGGGTTGAGCGAGAACATCCGCACGCGCTCGATCCTGGGCAGGTTCTTGGAGCATTCGCGGATCTTCGCGTTCGCCAACTCGGACCCGGCGCCCGATGCGGGCTTCGAGGGCCCCGAGGTGTTCATCGGCTCGGCCGACTTGATGCACCGCAACCTGGACCGCCGGGTCGAGGCGCTCGTGCGCATCGCGGACTTGGACCAGGTGACCGAGTTGGTCGAGCTCTTGGACGAGTCGATGGACGCGGGCACGGCGAGCTGGCATCTGGAGCCCGACGGGAGCTGGGTGCGGCATGCGCGCGGGCAGGACGGTCCGCTGACGGACCTGCAGGCGGTGCTCATCCACCGGCAGCGGCGGCGGCCGGGGTCCGGTCGGTGAGTCAGCAGCGTGAGCCGGTCGTCGTCGAGGCGGCCGGTGCGGTGGTGTGGCGTGTGCGGACCGGCCGGTTGCAGGTCGCGCTCGTCCACCGCCCCCGGTACAAGGACTGGTCCTGGCCCAAGGGCAAGGTCGACCCCGGCGAGTCGATCGTCACAGCGGCGTGGCGGGAGGTCGCCGAGGAGACGGGGCACGACGTGGTGCTGGGCATCCCGCTGCCGGGGCTGGAGTACCCGCTGTCCGACGGCCGCATCAAGCGCGTCCACTATTGGGCCGCGCAGGTCGCGGGCCGCGTCGACGGCGCCGCGCTGCGGGCCCGCCCGCCCGTGCCGCGCGCGAGCCGCGACGAGATCGACCAGGTGCGCTGGTACGACGTCGAGGCCGCGGCGGCGCGGTTGACGCGGCCCGACGAC
>JAEWOA010000293.1 GCA_023461115.1 Actinomycetes bacterium | reverse complement strand
GCGCAAGCGAGGAGGGCGCCAGCCCACGCCCGGAGCTCAGCCGAGCTTGGCGTCGAGGTCGGCCAGCATCTTGGTCCACGCGTCCTTGCCGGAGGCGGAGCCCGAGATGATCGACGCCTCGGCGGAGTTCCAGAACTCCCACACGTCGCCCATCTCGGGGATCGACGGCATGGGCGCGCCCGCCTTCGAGGCCGCGACGAAGCCCGCGACGATCGGGTCGCTCGAGACGTTCTGGGCCACCGACTTCATCGCCGGGATGCGCGGGTCGGCGTCGTAGAGCGCCTGCATCGCCTCAGGCGTGGCGACGTAGTTGACCAGGAAGTCGTTGGCCACGAGCTTGTTCTTGCTCTGCGCCGACAGGTAGAAGCCCTGCACGCCGACGAACGGCGCGGCGGTCTTACCGCCCGCGGACGGCACGGGGTCGACCGCGACGTCGATGCCCGCGTCCTTGAACGTCTGGATCGCCCAGGGGCCGGCGATCGTGTACGGCGCGTTGCCGGAGCCGAACTCCTCGTTCGCGACGTCGTACGTCCAGTCCGTGCTGAACAGCTTCGAGCCCTTCATCGAGCCCGCCTGCAGGAAGTCCGCGTACGCGAAGCCCTCGGGCCCGCCCATGCCGACCTCGCTGGTGTACGACCCGTCGGCGTTCTGCTTGAACACCGAGGCGCCGAACGACGTCTGCAGCGCGTAGTAGGTGTACGCGTCGCCCGTCGTGCCGTTGGTGTTGATCACGAACGGGTACTTGGTGCCCGCGGCCTTGCCCTTGGCGACCATCTCGTCGAACGTGGCGGGCGTCGAGTCGACGAGCTTGGTGTTGCGGACCACGGCGACGCTCTCGAGCGCGTACGGCAGCCCGTACATCTGGCCGTCGTACGTGAACGCCTGGGTGGCGACCGGCTCGAACTCCTCGGCCTTGTCCCCCAGGTCCACCGAGTCGACGACGCCGTTGACGATGAACCCGCCCAGCCAGTCGTGCGCGCCGATCGTCAGGTCCGGGCCCTGGCCCGTGGGCACCTGCGCCAGGAAGTCGGCGCGGATGTCCTCGAAGTTCTTCTGGACGAGCGTGACCTTCACGTCCGGGTTGGTCTTGTTGTAGATCGCGGCCGCGGCCTCGACCGCGGGCTTGCGGTTCTCGTCGACCCAGATGGTCAGCTCGCCGGTCGCGCCGGCGGCCTTCGTCTCGGTCGCGGTGGGCGTGGTCGTCGGCTCGTCGCCGCCGCCGCACGCGGCGAGCAAGGAGGCGGCGGCCACGAGCGCCACCGCGGGCAGGTACTTGCGCATGGGTTTCCTTCCGGTGGGTGCCGCGCCATCGCGAGCCGGAAGGGCATCGCGACGGTGCGACGAGGGGGTTGCCGGGACTGCTGGACGTGCGTGCTTCGGACGTGCTCACGGGCGGCGCGCCGCCCGCTGGGGTGGTCAGTGCCGGGCGCCACCCCCGGTGGTGGTGCGCAGCACCGCGACTGCGCCTGCGGGTACGACGAGGGCGCCGGCGACCGCGGTGTCGCCCAGCAACTCGTGCCCGTCTCCGAGCGCGAGCTTCGCGTCCTGGTCGCTGTGGTTGATCGCGACGACGAAGTCCGCGTCGGCGCCGTGCCGCGCGACCACTTCGACGCCGTCCGGCAGGTCCGCCGGAGCAAGGCCGGCGTCGCCGTACACCGCGCCCAGGACGGGTGCGAGCGCGTCGACGCCGAGGCGGGTGGAGACGTACCAGGCGTGTCCGGCGCCGAATGCGTGCCGGGTGATCGCGGGGCCGCCGGCCGCGGGGCCGTCCAGGTAACGGGAGACCACGTCGGCGCCCTCGAGCACCAGGTCGTCCTGCCAGACGTCCGCGTCGAGCGCGTCGCCGGCCCAGTCGATCCGGGCGACCTCGCCCTGCCGCAGGGGCAGGAACTCCTCGACCGAGACGCCGAGCGTGCGGCGCAGCGGCGCGGCGAGGCCACCGGCGTGCACGGAGTCGAACTCGTCGACGATCCCCGAGAAGAACGAGACCAGCAGCGTCCCGCCCGCGAGCACGTAGCCCTCGAGGTTGCCGGCGTCCGCGGTGGTCAGCAGGTAGGACGCGGGCGCGACGACCAGCCGGTAGCCCGAGAGGTCGGCCGACGGGTGGACGAAGTCGACGGTCAGCCCGTCGCGCCACAGCCGCTCGTAGTAGGCGCGGACACGGTCACGGTGCTGCGCGTCGACCGACGGCCGCCACTCCAGGTCCTGCGCCCAGAACGACTCGGTGTCCCACAGGATGGCGACCTCGGCGCGCACGCGCGCGTCGCGCACGGGCGCCAGTCGCTCGACATCCCGCCCGAGCGCGACAACCTCGCGCCACACCCGTGACGAGGTCCCGGCGTGCGGCAGCATCGCGGAGTGGAACTTCTCGGCCCCGGACCGCGAGGCGCGCCATTGGAAGAACATCACGGCGTCCGCGCCCCGGGCCAGGTGCGCGAGTGAGTTGCGCGCCATCTGGCCCGGCCGCTTCGCGATGTTGCGCGGCTGCCAGTTGACGGCCGACGTCGAGTGCTCGAGGAGCATCCACGGCGCGCCGCCGGCGACCGAGCGCGTCAGGTCCGCGGCGAGCGCGAGGCCCACGTGCGCGCGCTCGTCGGCCGCGGTCAGGTAGTGGTCGTTGGAGACGATGTCGACCTCGCGCGCCCATGCCCACAGATCGGTGGTCGGGCACTCCGCGGCCATGAAGTTCGTCGTGACGGGCTGGCTCGCGTGGGCGCGGATCGCGTCGCGCTCGGCGACGAAGCAGGCCCGCAGCTGGTGGTCGCTGAACCGCGCGAAGTCGAGGCGCTGGGAGGGGTTGACCACTGACGGCGACGCCCCCGGCAGCCCGACGTGCTCCCACTCGACGTAGTGCTGGCCCCAGAACGCCGTGCCCCACGCCGAGTTGAGCGCGTCGAGCGAGCCGTACCGCGCGTGGAGCCACGCGCGGAACGCGACCGCGGCGGCCTCCGAGAAGTCCTCTCCCACGGGCGCCCCGTACTCGTTGTGCACGTGCCAGAGCACGACCGCGGGGTGGTCGGCGTAGCGCTCGGCGAGCGCGCCGGCGATGCGCGCGGCGGCGGCGCGGTACTCGGGCGAGCTCGGCGACGCCATGCCGCGCGAGCCGAACCCGAGCACTGTGCCCTCCTTGGTCACCACGCGGGCCTGCGGGTACGCGTGGAAGAACCACGCGGGCGGTGAGGCCGTCGGGGTGCCGAGGGCCACGCGGATGCCGTTGCGGTGGAGCAGGTCGAGCACGTCGTCGAGCCACCCGAAGTCGAACTCGCCCTCGCGCACCTCGAGGCGCGCCCAGGAGAAGATGCCGACGCTGACGAGGTTGACCCCCGCCTCGCGCATGAGGGCCACGTCTTCGTCCCACACCTCGCGGGGCCACTGCTCGGGGTTGTAGTCGCCGCCGAACGCGATCGCGTCCCGGCTGGGCCACTGCGAGAAGGCCATGACACTCCGTTGCGTCTCTCGGGCCGCGCGACTGTGCGCGGTCACAGGCTGTGAGCGGTCACAGTCTAGACACAGGCCTTTGGTAGACCGCCAGACCCCGGCAACACTTCGTTATCGCACTGTGACCGTGCACAGGATTCCTGCGCTGGAATGACCGACTACGCCCACGCAGAGCGCTAGAGTCAGCGACTGTGAGTGTCGCCCCCGGCCGTCGTCGGCCCACGATCCGTGACGTCGCGGACGCGGCCGGCGTCTCGCGCGGCACGGTCTCGCGCGTGCTCAACGGCGGCCACTGGGTCTCCCCCGAGGCGCAGGAGGCCGTCGAGGCCGCCATCCGCTCCACCGGCTACCGCGCCAATCAGCACGCGCGCAGCCTCGCGACCGGCCGCAGCAACTCGATCGCGTTCCTGCTCACCGAGCCACAGCGCTTGCTGTTCTCGGACCCCAACTTCTCCATCCTGCTCGGCGGCGCCGCCGAGGCCACCACGCAGAACGGCGTCACGCTGATCCTGCTGGTGGCCGGCACCCCCGCGGAACGCGAGAACGTGGCCGCGTACGTCGGCGCCGGCCACGTCGACGGCGTCCTGCTCATCTCGTCGCACGAGAACGAGCCGCTCATCGGCTGGCTGCACGACGAGGGCATCCCCACCGTCGCGTGCGGCATCCCGCTCGGCTACACCGGCTCCGCCGCCTGGGTCTCCGTCGACGAGTCCGGCGGGGCCCGCGAGATGGTCCGCCACCTGCGGTCCCGCGGCCGGCGCCGGATCGCGACCATCGCCGGCCCGCAGGACACCCCCGGCGGCCGGTTCCGCCTCGAGGGGTACCGCGCCGAGCTCGGCGACGCGTTCGACGAGCGCCTCGTCGCCTACGGCGACTACTCCGCCGAGTCCGGCCAGGCCGCGATGACCGAGCTGCTCGAGCGCGCGCCCGACGTGGACGCGGTGTTCGCGGCGTCGGACCTCATGGCCTCCGGAGCGCTCGTCGCCCTGCGCCGGGCCGGCCGCAGCGTGCCACAGGACGTCGCGCTGGGCGGCTTCGACGACTCCGGCCTCGCCGAGACGCTCGACCCCCCGCTCACCACCATGCGCCAGCCGTTCGACCGCATCTCGGCCGAGATGGTGCGCGCCGTGCTCGACCAGGTCGAGGGCGCCGCGCCCAAGTCCGTCACGATGCCCGCGGCCCTCGTCACGCGCGCCAGCACCTGACGCCCGCGAGCGCGCCGAGGCCGAGCGCGATCGCGAGCATCGCCGCCCACACCGCGGCGGCCGGGTCGGCGCCGCTCGCCGCGAGCTCGTCGGTGACGATCAGCCTGGCGAACGCGGCGTTGTTCGCCGGGATGGCGTCGACCTCGTTCACCCCGACGAGCGCCCCGCGGCGCACATCCCGCACCCGCTGCGCAGTGCCCTCCAGCACGAGCGACGCGCTCTCGCCTGCCGCGAGCGTGCCCACCTCCCAGGTCGCGAGCTGCGCGCCGACGGCGGAGCGGCCCGCAGCGGCGAGCCCGACCGGCATCTGCTCCACCGGGTCGGTCCAGGTCACGACCACGCCGGTGGCCGTCGTCGACCCGACGTTCGTCACGCGCAACGTGAAGCGCACGTACTCGCCGACCGTGACGACCAGGCGGGCTGGGTCGACCGTGATGGCGACATCCACGGGCTCGGTCGGGGTGAACGTCACGGTCGCGGAGTTGTTGGCGAGCGCGGGGTCGTCGGTCGACGAGGACACCGCCGCGGTGTCCGTGTGCTCGCTGTAGTCGACGAGTGTCACGACGTCCTGGTAGTTGACGACCTGCCCGGGCGCCAGGGTCCCGAGGTCGGCGTCGAGCCCGTCCGTGTCGTCGACGACGACGTCGCGCGCGTCGGACGGCCCGTGGTTGACGACCGTGATGGAGTACGTCGCGGTATTGGAGATCGGCTCATGCCCGGAGAGCGCCTTGGTGACCTCGACGTCCGCGACTCCGACGATCGGCGTCAAAGAGACCGCCTCGTCGTCTCCCACGAAAGCGTCGCCCACGGCGCCCACGGTCACCGTGTGCGTGACCGTCTCGCCCGCGGCGCTCGGCAGCGCCGAGCCGGCCAGCGTCACCGACGCGCTGGCGCCCTCCGCGAGTGCCCCGACGTCGCAGGTGTACGAGTTGGCGCCCTGGTCGACGACGCACGGCACCTGCCCGGTCGCGGTCGCGCTCGCGATCCGGAAGTTCGGTGAGACGACGCCCGAGATCGTCACCCCGCTCACCGGGTCCGCCCCGACGTTCGAGACGGCGCCGGTGAGGGTCCCTGACGCGCCCGCGACGACCGACGCGTCGGGGCCGGCGGCCGCGGCGACGTTCGGTGTCGGCGCCCCCTGCACGACGAACGGCACCGGCGAACGATTGTTCTCGAGGTCGACGTCGAAGTTCTGGCCCGTCACACCCGCGGGCATGACGACAGCCCCGCTGAACGCCCCGTCCACCCCGATCGTGAGGGTCACCGCCGTCGAGCCCAGCCGTGCGAGCGCGCCCACCGGGCACCGCACGATGTCCGCGTCCTGCGTGCAGGTCACGCTCGAGCCCTCCAGCGTGAATCCCGCGGGCAGTCGCGCGAGCAGCACCGCATCCGGCTCGTCGCCCGGGCCCGCGTTCGTGAGAGTGAAGGCGACCGGCACGTCATCCCCGGGTTCGACCACCTGCACCCCCGGCCCGACGGAGCTCAGGTCCACGGGCGCCAGGATCGGGGTGGTCACGGTGTTGGTCGGGAACGTCGGCGTGCCCCCCAGGCCGTCCGCGTAGGCGACCTGCGCGGTGTTCGCCACCGACGTCCGCGCCGGGTCGGTCACCTGCGCCGAGAACGCCACGCGCACGTGCTCGTCCGGGAGCAACGATCCCCAGCTCCCGGTGCCGGTCCTGCCCGGCCGCA
>JAEWOA010000292.1 GCA_023461115.1 Actinomycetes bacterium | reverse complement strand
GCGCAAGGGGGCCGGGCGCGAGGGCGCCGAGCGCCAGGGCGCCGGACGCCGGGCGTTGGGGAGACCACTCCCGGTGGCGCCGGACAGCGTCGCGCCCGTCGGGCGGCGCGTCGCAGCCTTCGCGCTCGACCAGCTCGCGCTCGCGGCGCTCGGCGGCGTCGCCGTCGTGGTCGCCGTGCTGATGGGGGCCGACCCGGGCGCACCGGCTGTGGGCCTGGTGGCTGTCGCGGCGGTCACGGTCGGCTGGGCGGCGCTGTGGGTAAGCGAGGCTGTCACTGGCGCGACGCTCGGCTCGGCGGTCCTCGGCATCCGGACAGTCGGCGCCTCGACGGGGCTCCCCGCGGGCTTGCTGCGGATCCTGGTGCGGCAGTGCGTCGTGGGACTCGGCTCCCTCGTGCTCGTCGGCCAATGGCTGGTGGTGGCGTCGGGCTCGTTCGACCGCGAGCCCGCGCGGCGCGGCTGGCACGACAAGGCCGCCGGGACGCTCGTGCTCAGCGCGGGCGCGGTGGGCGTCGCGCGTCAGACCGACGCCTACACGGCCTGGGAGGACGGCCTTCGCCGCGTCACGCGCGCGCCCGTGCCGCAACTCGTCGACGTCCGGCCCGCCGCCGAAGCGCTGGCTGCCGAGGGGCCCTCGCCCGTGCTCGAGGCGCCGCCGTCCGACGACGCCCTGGCGAGGACCACACACCCGGCGAGGACCACACACCCCGCGACGACGACATCCCTGGCTGCCCGCGAAGCCCCGCCGGGGATCCATGCCCTGCCTGACGTCGACGGCGAAGGCGGGCCCCTCATCACGGGCTGGCACGCTCCGACGAGCCGCGGTGAGCCGCCCACGTTGCCGGTGTCGCTGGGTCGGTGGCAGTCGCTGTCCACCGCCGGCCTGCCGCTGGTCCCGGAGCCGCTGCCCGAGCCCGTGCCGGCGCCTCCGGCTGATGGCGCCACCGCGGACACGGCGGCCCTGGCCGCGCCCGCCTCGCGTCGGGGAGAGCTCGAGCGCACGGAGCCGGGTACGGAGTCGCGCGCCCGGGGCGTCCGCTTGGTGTTCGACTCGGGGGAGTCCCTCGAGGTTCTGGGCGACGGCGTGATCGGGCGGCAGCCCGAGGTTCCTGGAGTCGCCCACCTGGTCGCGATCGACGACCCCGACCGGTCTGTCTCCAAGGTGCACGTGGCGTTCGGCCCGGCCGGCGAGGGCCAGCTGTGGATCGTCGACCGGGGCTCGGTGAACGGAACCGCGCTCGTGGGCGCCGATGGCGGTGTGACGCTCCTGGCTCCGGGCGACCGCGTGATCGTGCCTGCGGGCGCGACCCTGCGGTTGGGCCAACGTTCGGTCCGCGTGGAGCTCACCTAGCCACCTGCGTCCACCGGCCCGGCGAGAGCGAGTTGGACGAGTCGGCGGCCGTGCTCACGAGTGACGAGCTGGGCTCGCCCGGGCGGCAGCACGGCTGGGCGCACGCCGCCGATCAACGCCCCCTCGTCGGGGCTCCCGGACAGCAGCAGCCCCGGCGATCCCAGATCCCGCAGAGTCTGCAGGACCGGGTCGTAGATGGCGCGCGCGGCGCCCCCGGTGCGCCGTGCCACCACCAGGCGAAGCCCGATGTCCGCGGCCTGCGCGAGCAGCGGCACCAGTGGCGCCAGCGGGTTGCCTGTGGTGGTGGCGACGAGCTCGTAGTCGTCGACGAGAACGACCACTTCGGCGCCCGTCCACCACGATCGCGTGCGGAGCTCGTCCGGCGTGGTGTCAGGGCCGGGCAAGCGGGCGCGCAGGTAGCGCGCCAGGTCCGAGAGCCCGGCGGACGCGTGCTCGGGGTTGCTCCAGGCCGCCGCGAGGTAGTCGTCGGGGATGACGCCCAGCAGCGCCCTGCGGTAGTCGACCGTGAACACCTGCGCGTCGTGGGGGCCGCCGATCCGCATCGTCTCTGCTGCGACAAGGCGCAGAAGGCTGGACTTGCCCGAGCCTGAGTCGCCGAACGCGTACAGGTGGGCGTCGTCGTGGACGACGGGCGCGAGCCGCCGTTCGTCGAGCCCCAGGACGACGCGGGCCTGAGGACCGGAATCGCCGGCCGGCTGCGCGCCAGCCGCGTGCGCCGCGAGCACCTGCGCGAGCGGCGCCTCGCGGGGCAGGAGGCGAAGGCGGGGCGGCAGCGGACCGGGCCAGGCGTCCGACACCGCGTGCACCAGGCGGTCGAGTCCTTCGGCCGCGCGGGCGGGCTCGTCGTCGCCGTCGATCCGGGGGAGCGCGAGCATCGCGTGGTGCCCCGTGGCGGTCAGCGCCCGGCCGGGCCGCCCGCGAGGCACGGCGGACGCCGCGCGCCGGTCGAGCTCGGAGTCGGCGGGCTCGCCGAGGCGGAGCTCGACGCGTGTGCCGAAGAGGTCCTTGAGCTGCGCGCGGAACTCGGACCACCGGCTGGCTGACGCCATCAGGTGCACTCCGTACGTGAGCCCGCGGGCGGCGATCGCCTGCAGCCGCGCCTCGAGGTCCTCGAGCTCCGTGCGCACCGCTCCCCAGCCGTCCACCACCACGACGACATCGGCCAGCGGATCGCCGCGTCCGGAGGGCGCAGCCGCGTCGCGGCGCACGCGGTAGGAGTCCATGCCGTCGATGCGTCGCGCGCGGAAGACTGCCTCCCGTTCGTCGACCAGGTCGTCGACCTCGTCGACGATGCGCCGGGCGACGTCGGCCTCCGTGCGCGCCGCGATCCCCACCACGTGGGGGAGCCCCGCGAGCCCTGACAGACCCCCGCCCAGGTCCAGCAGGTAGAACTGCACTTCCTGCGGCGTCCGGGTCAGCGCGAGGCCCGCGACGGCCGCGCGCAGCGCGGTGCTCTTGCCTGTCCGTGGCCCCCCGACGACGCACACGTGCCCGGCGGCGCCCGCGAGGTCGACGACGAGTGGCTCACGGCGTTGCTCGAGCGGCCGGTCGACCAAGCCCCACGGGAACGCGAGCGCTCCCGGGCTCCGCCACGACGGCGCCAGCAGGCCCGCCCCGGCGTCGAGCGCGAGGTCCGGCAGCAGCTCGTCGAGCGTCGGCGGCGTGGCGAGTGGCGGGAGCCAGACTGGATGCGCCGCAGGCCCGTGCCCGCGGAGCTGCTCGACAGCCAACTCGAACACCGAGGGGCCGGTGGCGTGCTCGCTGTTCGACGTGGGCGCGCCCGCGCCCGCCACCGCATCACCGCCGCCGACGCGCACCGGCGTGGGCGGGACGGGCGTCGCCGAGAATGGCGCCACCAGCGGCGCTGCCCCGTGCGCGGGGGCGGCGACCGCGGCGAGTGGGGGCGGGCCCGAGACGTACGACGCGCGGAACTCCACCAAGGTCGTCGGGTCGGGCCTAAGCAGGCCCGCGCCCGGAACTGCGGGGAGGGTGTGGGCGTCAGGCACGCCAAGGACGGCGCGCGAGTCCGCCGCCGAGAACGTGCGTAGCCCGATCCGGTAGGACAGGTGTGACTCCAGGCCCCGCAGCCGGCCCTCGTCGAGGCGTTGGCTCGACAGCAGCAGGTGCAGGTGGAGGGAGCGGCCCAGCCGGCCGATCGCCGCGAACAGGTCCGCGAGGTCGGGCGTCGCGGCCAGCAGCTCCGAGAACTCGTCGACGACGATCAGCAGCGCGGGAAGCGGCGGCAGCTCGGGGCGGGACCGTCGCGCGCGCTCGTACTCGTCGACCGACGAGAGGTTCCCGGCCTCGCGCAGCGCCTGCTGGCGGCGGACCATCTCGCCGCGGAGGGCCTCGTGCATGCGATCGGCCAGCGCGAGCTCGGCGCCCAGGTTGGTGACCACCGCGGAGACGTGCGGCAGGTGGGCCATGCCCGCGAACGTCGCGCCGCCCTTGAAGTCGACGAGCACGAAGTTGAGGTCCGTGGGCGGATGCGTGAGCGCGAGCGCCAGCACGAGCGTGCGCAGCACCTCCGACTTCCCGGAGCCGGTGGCGCCGACCACCAACCCGTGGGGCCCCATGCCGCCGTGCGCGGACTCCTTGAGGTCGAGCAGCACGGGCTCGCCGTCCGGCGTCAGGCCGATCGGCACGCGTAGGCGGTCAGCCCTTTCACGCGGGGCCCAGGCGACGTCGAGGTCGATGCGATGGATGTCGGGGACCGCGAGCAGCTCGGTGAAGCTGGCGGGAGGCGGTACGGAGCCCGCCGGACGCGTCCCCAGCCGGCCGCGGGCCGCCAGCCGACGAGCGACGGCCTCGGCCTCGGCCGGCGACAGGAGGTCCGGGGCGATCGCCTCCTCGGCCAGGTCCGCCGCTGAGAGAGTCGCGCCGCCATCGACGGCGGCGCCGAGGACAAGGCGGACGGCGCCCGCCGTGGACGGCTCGGCGGGGCGGACCCGGACCACCGTGACTCCTGCCGCGGCCGGCAACGGCGACGGGGAGTGCCCCGCGTCGAGCACGAGGAGCAGATGCGGACCGCCTGGCGCCGCCCCCGGCACGAGCGCCTCGGGCGGCAGGAGCGCCGCGAGCTCGTCGAGTCGTGGCCGGACCAGGCGTGCGGGCCCCGCGGCGTCCGACTCCGCTCCAGACGCCGCATGCGGCAGCCACTTGACCCACTCCCACTCGCACGGCTCGTCGGCGAGGGCTGCCACCCGCAGGTGCTCGGCCGCGTGGAACACAGCGGCATGCGCGACCAGCGCGCGCGCCGCCGCCCGCGCCGCAGCAGGCGGGCCGTGCACGTCGACGATCGGCGTGCTGCGCAGGTCGAGCGTGCGCGGCAGCGCGTCAGCCACCGAGTAGGCGGCGGCGAGCCGGTCGGCGGCGTCGCACGCGACGAGGTCGAGCTGCGCAGCGGGTGGGCGCGGGTCGGGCCGGACCGCCACGGCCAAGGGCTGGGCGCCCGTGCCGATCCTGACCTGCAGGAACTGTGGGTCGTCGGGCGTGCGCTCGCCCACCCGCGACCCCTCATGCGCGAGCGCGGCCAGCGACTGCGGGGCGGGCGCATGCCACCACGCCCAACCGCGCTGGGCGAGCGCCGCAGCGCGCGCCCGGGCCCGCACGTCCGCGACGTGCGCGAGGTACCGCCGCCTGGCCGCCAGGCGTGCGCCGCGCTGCTGGCCGCGCTGTCGCCACCCGTTGGCGGCCACGAAGCCCAGCGACGCGAGCAGGAACATCCCGCCGCCGACCATGCCCTTGACGCCGGGCTGCGACATCGCGACGAAGACCACCGAGCCCAGGCTGCCGAGCAAGGGCATCAGGCTGGAGGCGAGCCCGCCCGCGCCCTCGCCGGACGTCAGCTCCGGAGGCTGCTCCAGGGGAAGGCTGTCCGGTATGGGAGCGGCCGGGGCGGCCACGGCTAGCGTCACGTCACCACCGGGCTTGGTTGCGCCGCTCGGTCCGCAGGTACTCGTGCTGCGCGTGGTCCACCGCGCGGCCGACCTCGCTCAGCATGGACTTCATGTCGGAGATCGCCTGGGTCCACTCGGCGCGGCCCCGCTCGTAGGCCAGCGCCGCGTCACCCGTCCAGGCGGACCGCAGCGGCCGCAGGTCGGAGTCGAGTTGGGCGAGCCGCGTCTCGATCCGTCCCGCGGACGACTGGATGTCCATCGCGATGGTCGCGAGGCCGTCGAAGTTGACGAGGAGGTCGGTCATCACGCCACCCCCGCCGCGTCGAGCCGGCCCGCGAGCCGCGCGAACGAGTCGCTCTGTGCGAGGTCCTGCGCCTCGTAGGCGGTCTGCGCCGCGGCGAGCTCGCGCTCGAAGCCCTCGAGCGCGCCGGTGATGCGGGTGGCGTCGGCGTGCCAACGCGCGATCAGCCGCTGGAACGCGACGGCGCCGACGCCACGCCAGGCGCCGCCGATCTGCGACAGGTTGTTCTGGAGCGCCGACAACTCGGAGACGAGCTGTGAGCGCGCGTCGGCGACGACGGTGGCGCCGTGTGCCAGTGAGCCATCGGCCGCGCTGAACCGGTTGGACATGTCCCTCCCCCTTCTGATGGCCCGCGAGCGGGCCGCGGTGGCGGCGCCCGCCTGGGACGCCGCTGCGGCGGTGTGCCGCGGGTCGTTACGAAAGCACGTGGGGCGGGCCGAGAACGGGCCACGTCGAGATCTGTGGACAGTGGACACCCCCAGGGACCTCCCCTGGGGATAACGGGCGAAGCGGACCTGCGGGGACGGCTACGGTGGCGCGGCCGAAGCCGAGGAGGTCGAGTGGAGAGCAGCACCGCAGGGTCCCGCCGGGTGACTGTGCTGGCGGGACAACGCCGCATGGACGCGTCCGTCGCGGCATGGGCGCCCGTGGCGGAGCTCGTGCCTGAGCTCGCGTCCGCGCTGGGCGTGCTCGACGAGCCGCACGCGCGCCGTGGCTACCGGCTGGTCGACGCGACGGGTGGCGACCTCGATCCGGCCGTGAGCCTGGCGGCGTCCTGGATCGAGGACGGCGCGATCCTGCGGCTGGTCCCGTGCGCGGACCCCGCGGACGCGCGACCCGTGCACGACGACCCAGCCGTCGCGGTCGCGGAGGCCGCGCACGGCGCCCGGCGCCGGTGGGAGCGAGCCGACGAGGCCGCGGAGGCGGCCCGGGTGACGGC
>JAEWOA010000291.1 GCA_023461115.1 Actinomycetes bacterium | reverse complement strand
TCCATCTCGAACGCGGCCGTGATCGTCTCGATCAGGACCGTGGCGCGGATGGTCCCGTACCGCAGGCCCAGGTACGCCTCGGTGAACCGGAACACCTCGTCCCACAGCCGGGCCTCGAGCGCGCCCTCGAGCTTGGGCAGGTAGAGGTACGGGCCGCGGCCGGTGTCGATCAGCGCGTGCGCGTTGTGGAACAGGTACAGCCCGGCGTCGACGAGCGAGGCCGACGAGGCCGCGCGCTGGCCGGCGCGGTCCACGTACTCCACGTGCTTCTCGGTGAGGTGCCAGCCGCGGGGGCGGAAGACGATCGTCGGGGTCTGCTCGCCGACGCGGTACTCCTTGCCCTCAGGGGAGGTGAAGTCCACCTGGCCGCGGATCGCGTCGAACAGGTTGAGCTGCCCGCCGACGACGTTGGCCCAGGTGGGGCTCATGGCGTCCTCGTGGTCCGCGAGCCACACCTTGGCGCCGGAGTTCAGCGCGTTGACCGTCATCTTGCGGTCGGTGGGTCCGGTGATCTCGACGCGGCGGTCCTCCAGCCCCGGGCCGGGGCCCGCGACCTTCCACGACGAGTCCGCGCGGATCCCGGCCGTGAGCGGCTGGAAGTCCGGGTTCTGGCCGTTGGTGAAGCAGTCGCGGCGGTTCTGCCGGCGCTGCAGCAGGTCGTGTCGTCGTCCGGCGAACCGCGCGTGCAGGTCGGTGAGGAAGTCGAGGGCCTCGGGCGTGAGGATCTCGTCGTACCCCGGCGTCTGCGGCCCGGTGACGACGAGCTGCGGCTGGGCGAACTGGGGGGTGAGGATCCGGCTGGGTGCCGGGGCGATCACGGTCATGGCACTGCTCCTTTCGGCTGTCGTCTAGAACTGGGCCGTCTCGGTGGAGCCGGCGAGCGCGAGCGTGGCGGAGTCCGGCGAGATCGCGGTGGCGACCCGGTCGAAGTACCCCGTCCCGACCTCACGCTGGTGGCGGGTGGCGGTGTAGCCGGCCGGCTCGGAGCCGAACTCGGCCTGCTGGAGCTCGACGTACGCGCTCATGCCGCGCTGGGCGTAGCCCTGAGCGAGCTCGAACATCGAGTGGTTGAGGGCGTGGAAGCCCGCGAGGGTGATGAACTGGAACGCGTACCCGTGGCCCGCGAGCTCGCGTTGGAACCGCGCGATGTCGGAGTCCGAGAGGTGCTGGCGCCAGTTGAACGACGGCGAGCAGTTGTAGGCCAGGAGCTTGCCGGGGAAGTTGTCGTGGATGCGCTCGGCGAACTCGATGGCCAGGTGGATGTCGGGCGTCGAGGTCTCCACCCAGATGAGGTCGGAGTGCGGCGCGTACGCCTGCGCGCGGGCGACGACGGGGTCCGGGCCCGGCCGCACCCGGTAGTAGCCCTCGGCGGTGCGCTCGCCCGTGAGGAACGGGTGGTCGCGCTCGTCGGCGTCGGACGTCAGCAGGTCGGCGCCCAGCGCGTCGGTGCGGGCGACGACGACCGTCGGCACGCCGGCCACATCCGCCGCCAGCCGCGCCGCGGACAGCGTCCGGACGTGCTGCCTCGTCGGGACCAGCACCTTGCCGCCCAGGTGGCCGCACTTCTTCTCGGCCGCGAGCTGGTCCTCCCAGTGCACGCCCGCGGCGCCGGCCGCGATCATCGAGTGCATCAGCTCGTACGCGTTGAGCGGTCCGCCGAAGCCGGCCTCGGCGTCCGCGACGATCGGCGCGAGCCACTCCCGCGTGCGGCGGCCGTTCTCCGAGACGTCGATCTGGTCCGCGCGCAGCAGCGCGTTGTTGATGCGGCGGACCACCGCGGGCACCGAGTTGGCGGGGTAGAGGCTCTGGTCCGGGTACGTCTGGCCCGAGAGGTTCGCGTCCGCGGCCACCTGCCAGCCGGACAGGTAGATGGCCTCGAGGCCCGCCTTGACCTGCTGCACCGCCTGGTTGCCGGTGAGCGCGCCGAGCGCGGGGACGTGTGTGCGGCTGTGCAGCAGCTCCCACAGGCGCTGCGCGCCGCGGCGGGCCAGCGTGTGCTCCTCGCGGACCGAGCCCCGCAGCGCGACGACGTCCTCGGCGGTGTGGGACCGGCGGATGCCGGCCCAGCGGGGGTCGACCTCCCACTGCGCCGCGAGCTCCGCGGCCGTCTGCGTCTGGTCGCCGGGGAGGGTCGTCGTGCGACCCGGCTGGGCCTCGCGGTCCGTCGCCAGGTCAGTCTGCGTGCTCATGTCCATGCCTCCGTGGTTCGTCGGGGCTCACGTGCCCTCGTGGAACCACCGTGCCGCCGCCACGGCCGCCACGGCCCCGCGAATCGAGGAGAAGAACGGCCCACCTTCCCGCCCGCGAAATCCCGGCCCGTGAAACTCGGCGCGGCGGGAAGTTCTGGGTAGTTTCGTCGGGCACGGGGCTGATCTGCGACGAGGGAGCGCGGCCACGCCGCTTCTTCGTCGAGAAGCCGTGAAGAACGCGGATACTTTCCCTGGACGGAACCCGTTGCGCGCTGGCAGCGTGGAGGGATGACGACGACGACCCCTCGGCCCACGGTCCCGCCCGCCGCCAGCGGGGCGCTGGACACGCTCGTCATCGGGCGGCGCATCCGGCACCTGCGCACCGCGCGGAACCTCACGCTCGACGACTTGGGCAAGGCGATCGGCCGGGCGCCGTCCCAGGTCTCCATGCTGGAGAACGGGCACCGCGAGCCCAAGCTGTCGCTGCTCGCGTCGGTGGCCGAGGCGCTGGGGGTGCCGCTCACGGAGCTGCTGAGCCCCGAGCCGCCGTCTCGTCGGGCCGCGTTGGAGGTGGAGCTCGAGCGCGCGCAGCGCGGGCCGCTGTTCTCGTCGCTCGGGGTGCCGCCGGTGAAGGTGGGCCGGTCGCTGCCGGGCGACGCGCTCGAGGCCCTGGTCAAGCTGCAGGGCGAGGTGCAGCGGCTGCTCACGGAGAACGCCGCGACCCCCGAGGAGGCGCGCCGCGCCAACGCCGAGCTGCGCGCCATGATGCGCGCGCGCGACAACTACTTCCCGGAGCTCGAGGAGCACGCGCGGGGGCTGCTGCGCGCGGTCGGCTACTCGGGCGGGCCGCTCTCGCAGCGCGCCACCGCGGACATCGCCGCGCACCTGGGCTTCTCGCTGCACTACGTGCCGGACCTGCCGCACTCCACGCGCTCGGTCACCGACCTGGCCCACGGCCGGATCTACCTGCCGCAAGGGAACGTCGGCCACAGCGACGGGCGCTCGCCCGTGCTGCAGGCGGTGGCCAGCCACGTGCTCGGGCACGCCGAGCCGCGCGACTACGGCGACTTCCTGCGCCAGCGCGTCGAGGCCAACTACCTGGCCGCGGCGCTGATGCTGCCCGAGGACTCCGCGGGGCCGTTCCTCGAGGCCGCCAAGTCTGAGCGCCGGCTGTCCGTGGAGGACCTGCGCGACGAGTTCGCTGTCCCCTACGAGACCGCGGCCCACCGGTTCACCAACCTCGCGACTCGCCACCTCGCCATCCCCGTGCACTTCATGAAGGTCCACGAGGGCGGGACGCTGCACAAGGCGTACGAGAACGACGGCGTGGTGTTCCCGTCCGATCCCTTGGGCGCGATCGAGGGCCAGCCGGTGTGCCGGCAGTGGACCGCGCGTGTTGTCTTCACGCTCGCCGACCGGTTCACGCCGTACTACCAGTACACCGACACCTCGTCGGGGACGTATTGGTGCACGTCACGGGTGCAGCCGTCGTCGCAGGGCGCGTTCTCGGTGTCGGTGGGGGTGCCGTTCGCGCACGTGCGGTGGTTCCGCGGGCGCGAGACGACCGAGCGGTCCAAGTCCCGCTGCCCCGACCCGTCGTGCTGCCGCCAGCCGCCCGCCGAGCTCGCGTCCCGGTGGGAGGACCAGGCGTGGCCATCGGCCCGCCCGCACGCGTCCTTGTTGGCGGCGCTGCCGGTGGGGGTGTTCCCGGGCGTGGACACCACAGAGGTCTACCGCTTCCTAGACCGCCACGCCCCGGCAAGCTGACACCCCCGCCAAACCCCCCGCCGAGTTCGTCGGTGATCTGCCAGGTCGTCGGAGATCTCCGACGAACTCGAGGTTCTCCGACGAAGTCGGCGGGTGTGTGTATGGCAGCGCGGGGGTGGTTGTGGACGGCGCGGGGCGCGGGTGACCGGATTGCGCGTACGGTCTCGGCGGCGGGTTGTCCGCCGTTCGTCGTGCCACCCCGGGAGCCGAGATCCACACCGACGCCGTGATCGACCGCGCTGACCTGCGGCTGCGGGCTGACGAGTTCCTGCACCGGCTGGTCGGGCCGGAGGCCGCGCTGCGCGACGACCAGTGGACGGCGATCGAGGCGCTCGTCGCGGGGCGCCGTCGGGTGTCGGTGGTGCAGCGCACGGGGTGGGGCAAGTCGGCCGTGTACTGGACCGCGACCGCGCTGCTGCGGGGCCTGGGGGCCGGGCCGACGCTCGTCATCTCGCCGCTGCTCGCGCTGATGCGGGACCAGGTGGCGGCCGCGAGCCGCGCGGGGCTGGCCGCGGCGACGCTCAACTCCGCGAACCTCGAGGAGTGGGACGGGATCGAGGCGGACCTGCTCGCTGGGCGCGTCGACGTGCTGCTCGTCTCGCCCGAGCGACTCAACTCCGTCGGGTTCCGGGAGCGCGTGCTGCCCGGGCTCGCGGGGCGGATCGGGCTGCTGGTGGTCGACGAGTCGCACTGCATCAGCGACTGGGGGCACGACTTCCGGCCCGACTACCTGCGCATCCGCCAGCTCATCGGGTCCCTCCCGCCGGACACCCCCGTGCTCGCGACGACCGCCACGGCCAACTCGCGCGTGGTCGCGGACATCGGAGCGCAGATCGGGGACGATCCGCTGACTCTGCGCGGGACGCTCGATCGGGAGTCGCTGCGGCTGGGGGTCGTCGAGACGCCGGATCTGGCCGCCGCGTACGCGTGGGTGGCCGACGCGCTGGAGCGGGTGGAGGGCTCCGGGATCATCTACGTGCTGACGGTCGCGCAGACCGAGCAGCTCGCGTCGTTCCTGCGCTCGGCCGGGCACAACGTGGCGGCGTATTCGTCGAACAGCACGCGCGAGGACCGCGAGGCGATGGAGGCCGCGCTGCTCTCCAACTCGGTGAAGGCGCTGGTCTCGACGTCGAGCCTCGGCATGGGGTTCGACAAGGGCGACCTGGCTTTCGTCGTGCACGTGGGCTCGCCGTCGTCGCCGATCGCGTACTACCAGCAGGTGGGGCGCGCGGGCCGCGCGCTCTCGCGGGCGGTGGCTGTCCTGCTTCCGACGAAGGCCGACCAGGCGATCTGGGACTACTTCGAGTCCACCGCGATGCCGCCGGAGTCCGTCGTTCGTCGGGTGCTGGCCGCGCTGCCCGACGACGGGGCGCCGACGAGCGTCGTGCAGCTCGAGGCCGCCACCGAGGTGCGGCGCACCCGTCTGGAGGCGCTGCTCAAGATCCTGGACGTCGAGGGTGCGGTGGTCCGCACGCGCGACGGGTACTGCCTGACCGGGCGGCCGTATGTCTACGACGAGGAGCGCTACGCCGGGATCCGCGCGGCGCGGCGGGCCGAGCAGGCGACCATGCGGCAGTACGCGTCCGGGTCGTCGTGCTTGATGCAGGTGCTGCGGGCGGCGCTCGACGACCCCGCCGCCGAGCCCTGCGGGCGGTGCTCGGCGTGCCTGGGCGGGCTGCCGGACGTGCCGGCGTCGCCCACGGACGAGCGCGTCGCAGCCGCGCAGGCGCACCTGCGCTCCGAGGTCCACGTCCTCGAGCCGCGCAAGCAGTGGCCCTACGGGGCGCCGGGCGTGCGGGGGAAGATCCCCGAATCCGAGCGGGCCATGCCTGGGAGGGCGTTGGCGTTCGCCGAGGACCCGGGCTGGGCGACGGCGGTGCGCGCGGCGCTGTTGTCGGGGGAGGTGGGCGACGACGTGCTCGCCGGGCTCGTGCGCCTGCTCAGCACGTGGGGCTGGCCCGCCGGGCGTCCGGTCGCGGTGGTGCCGATGCCCTCGCGTCGGCACGCGGGCGTCGTCGAGCAGGTCGCGGAGCACCTGGGCGCCGTCGGGCGGCTGCCGGTCGAGCGCTGCCTGTCGTCGGACGACGACGGGACCTACCAACAGGCGGGCTCGACGAGCGCGGTGGCCGCGTCCGGCCCGCTGCGGCGCCTGCGCGTGGTGGGCGAGGCGCCGCGCGGCCCGGTGCTGCTGGTCGACGACACCTGCCGGTCGTCGTGGACGCTGACGGTCGCGGCGTCGCTGCTCGCACGCGCCGGCTCCGGGCCGGTGTACCCGCTCGTGCTGCACCGCGAGGTCTGACCGTCGCCCGGGGTCGCGGCAGCCTTGCCGGCGGGTCGTCGAGCGCTGAGAGCACGCCCGGCGGTCGCGTGAACAGCGGTGTCTCAGGTGTGCGCGTCGTCGAGATCCTTGGCGCATGACGAGGGTGCGGCGGGCCTGGCGGGCCGCATGGCCGTACCTCGTCGTGGCCGCCGTGTGGACGCTCGCGGTCGTCGTCGCACGCGAGGTGCTGAGCCTGAACTGCCACTCGTGGACGACGACCGCCGACTTCCAGCCAGGCTTCGGACCCGACGAGTACTGCGCGGGCGAGGTATCCGACCGACTACCCGCGGTGACCCTCTGGCTCACGGTGTTCGCACTGCTCACGGCCGCGGGCGTCGCCCTCCACCACGCGGAGCGACCGGTGAGCAAGAGGAACTAGCTCGAGGGCTGAGTTCGGCCCGGAACCCTGCTGCATCAGTTGTGATGCACATATGATGCAAGATGTGCGAACCACCACCGACCTGCCGCCCGCCGTCCATCGGCGCGCGCAGGAGATCGCGAAGGAACGTCACCAGTCGATGTCCTCGGTCGTCGCGGACCTGACCGCGCGCGGACTCGCCACCCTCGGAGAGCCGCTCGAAGTGACGACCGACCCCGTTAGCGGTCTCCCCGCGATCACCCTCGGACACCGGGTCAGCGCAGCCGACGTCGCGGCCGCCCTGGACGACGAGTGAGCGCGACTCACCTGCTCGACTCGAACGTCCTGATCTCTCTGGCCATCAGCGACCATGAGCACCACGACCGGGCGGCAGCCTGGGCGACGGGTGCCGGACAGCTCGCGCTCTGCCCCATCGTCGAGGGAGCGCTTGTGCGCTTCCTGCTGCGGATCGGCGAGCACCGCGCCACAGCGAACGCAGTGCTGACCGCGATGTACGCCACCGGGCGGTGCGAGTTCTGGGAGGACTCGCTGAGTCTCACCGCGGCCGACCTCTCGCACGTCGTCGGCCATCGGCAGGTCACCGACGCATACCTGGCTGCGCTCGCGGCAAGCCGCGGAGCCAAGCTCGCGACCTTCGACGGTGCGCTCGCCGCGGCCAGACCGCAAGCCGTCACGTTGATCGCCTGAGCGCGCGGGGGTGTCGACGGTCGTCGAGCCGCACATGACGTCCCGGGACATCGCAGTCAGTCCCACCACAGACGCCACGTCTCGTGGTCGTCCCAACTCCCCCCGGGCGTGAGCTCATCCGGTCCCACGAGCTGATCGAGCCCGTACTCTGCCTGGACCCAGAGGCTCAGATCGGCACACTCGCACCATTCGGGGTGCCACTCGTCGTCGGCGTCGTCGCCGGTCCACGGTGCCGGCGCGACGCGGAAGCCGTGAGTGTCGCGCACGAAGGCGGTGGTGATCGAGATCCCCTCGTCGGAGCGTCCGGGTCCGATCGCGAAGCCCGCGATCTGGACGTCGTCTGGCCGGTGCGCCGCGGCCGCCAGCAACGACCGTGTCGTCGGGGCAAGGTTGTGACGCCAGTCCAGTGTCAGTGGGGGCAGCACCTCGAGCAGCCGCGTCGCGGCGTCGCCCGACACGCCCGTGAAGCGAACCAGGTCGGCTCGGTCGCGCGGTGGCGAACCAAGGAACGGCGCCAGGATCTCGGGCAGCCCCGCGTCGAGCGTCCAGCCACGAGGAAGAAGTCTCGTCTCTTCCGGCCACAATGGCTCGTCGGGGAGCGCGAGGTGCCCGGTCCAGACACTCCGCAAGTCGGGCTCAGCAACGGGACGGCCTTGGACCCGGCGTCGGTTGATCATGGAGTCGAGCCTGAGGTTCTGACGAGGCGTCGGCGACGTTGGTCGACCGATCTGTGGATGGTTGTGCCATGGCCGAGGGCTGTGGACGGCTCGACTAGCTCAGAGCGCTCCAAGCTGCGAAGCTCACGCCGTGGTCGACCGACATCACAGGCTCGCGCGGCGCGATCTCACGCCGACCGAGCTGAGTGAGTTGATCGTCGTCGATGCGCTCGCGGCGAGGCTGGCCGACCACCTCGAGCTCCGAACTGCGGATATCGACCTCGTCCATGTCCACGGCGCCCGCAGCTCGCTCGTGCAGGCGATCGTCTCCGAGCTTCTCCACGACGAGCTCGGATTCCGTGAGGAAGTCGTCATCACGCCGAGCGACGGCCTGGTGACCAGGGCGCGTCCGGACTTCTTCTACCGTCTCGGCTCCGATCGCGGCATCCTGGCCGAGGTGGAGCGAGGCGGCACGACCACCAACAACCACGATCTCAAGGACTTCTGGAAGACCCACATATCACCGGACGCGCAGCACCTCTTCCTCGTGGTGCCGATGGTCAACCAAGGCTCGTCGGGGCTCCCACGTGAGCGGCCGTACACGCGCGTTGTCGCTCGGATGGGTGCGTTCTTCGGCGATCCTCGTCGAGAGGTCGACGTCGTCAGCGCCCACGTATTCGGGTACGGGTCGGCCATGTGACGTCCGAACGCCGCGGCGGACTGCCGCCTGGCAGTGCTGCCTTGCCATCAGGCTGGCGGCTCTTGGCCGCTGACGGAGCGGAGGCCGCGCGGCAGGACTCCCCGATACGCTGGCGCTGTCGAGCAGGAGCGCCCCGTCGAGAGAGTGGTCGCCATGGTCCGGACCGGGTACCAGGACGTGCGGGTGGCTGAACGACGGGAACGTGCGGCTCCGCCGACCCGCTCGCACGCCGAGCGCGACGTGTCGAAGGTGGTCGTCCCGGGACTGGCCGTCGCCCGCTCGCTCGGTGCGGACGAGATCCGGCTCGTCCAGCGGACCGCCGGCAACCGGGCGGTGACCCGCCTCCTCGATTCGCGCGCCCGCCTGGTGTCCGTCCAGCGTGGCCACGAGGGCGGCGGCGACTCGGCCCCCACCACCCAGCAGGGGGCGGTCGGGAACGTGCCCGCATCGCTGAAGAAGTTCAGCGGCGCGCTGCTGGAGAAGGCCGTGGGTCCGAAGGTCGAAGGGGCCGTCACCCAGATCCTGCTCTGGAAGACGGACGGTCCGACCGCCCACAAGCAGCACTGGTGGCTCATCCTCGAGGCCACGTCCCCTGAGGGCAACAAGGGTTGGTTCCAGCTGGACCTGACGCTCGCCGACGGGCCTCGCGTGCTCTGGGGTGCGGGCGCGCACAAGGACAACTCGGTCGTCCAGAACGTCACCGTGCCTGATGGCCTGACGTCGGCCACGGTCGTCGCAGCAGCGCGCAATGTCGCCACGGGCGCGTACCACTACAACCCCGCGGCACTGCCGCAGGCGACGGACTACCCGCGGTACAGCTGCCAGAACTTCGTCCAGGACGTTGCCGGCCAGGCGGGCATCACGCTGCCGTGACGGGCACCGTGGCCCCCGGCCGATGGCCCGGCTGCTCGATGAACGCTGTCCGCGTCATCACACCCCAGAAACAAGCGACCCGAACCCTCAAGGAGGGTTCGGGTCGTTGCCGATGTCCTGAGACATCACATCTGTGCGCGAGGCGGGATTTGAACCCGCACGCCCTTTCGGACACTGGCACCTGAAGCCAGCGCGTCTGCCGTTCCGCCACTCGCGCGCGCCGCAGAAGATTAGCACGCCACGCGGGGGTCTCCCGACCACTGCGCGCGCCGCCCCGCACCCACGGCCGACGTCCCCTAGTGTCGCCCACCGTGCCCTCCCGTCGGCGCCCCAAGGTCCCGGTGACCTGCGCGATGAGGGGGTTGGACTAGTGGTGCCGCACGATAGGAGCCATGCGCATGAGTGATCAGGGCAACGACCAGCGCCTCCCCGCCGGGGTGGCGCGGGCGTTCACCGAGCCCAACGCGTTCCTCGGGGAACTGCACGACTTGCAGGCCTACGGCCGGGTGCTGCCGCACCAGCGCGACGTCAACGCGGTCGACGAGCCGCAGCCGCAGCCGGCCCAAGCCTGACGCGCCGAGCGAAGGCCTGCCAGGATGAGCGGCGTGACTGACGCCGCACCGATCCTCGTCACGGGCGGCACTGGGATGTTGGGCCAGGCGGTCGTCGCCGAGCTCGCGTCCCGGGGCCGCCCGTCCCGCGTCCTGTCCCGCCGGGCCAGCCCGGACCAGCCGGGCGCCGTGTTGGGCGACCTCACGAGCGGGGAGGGGTTGAGCGAGGCGGTGCATGGCGCCGCGGCGGTCATCCATTGCGCGAGCAACCCGGAGCGTCCCGACGAGGACATCGCGGCCATCGGCCAACTCCTGCTCGCGGCGCGGCGCGCCGAGACGAGGCACCTCGTCTACATCTCGATCGTCGGCGTCGACCGCGTCCCGTATTCGTACTACAGCGTGAAGCAGCAGGTCGAGGAGCTCGTCGAGGCCGGCGAGGTGCCGTGGACCACCTTGCGCGCCACGCAGTTCCACCAGTTCCTGCCGCGGCTGCTGAGCCGATTCACGCTCGGCCCACTGACCCTGCTGCCCGCGGCGACGACCGTCCAGCCGGTCGATGTGCACGAGGTCGCCGCGCGCCTCGTCGACCTGGCGCTCGGGACGCCGCAGGGCCGCGTCGACGACCTCGCCGGCCCGCAGCGCCTGACGGCCCGAGAGGTCGCGCGGCTCACGACGAAGGCCACGGGCGCGCCGCGCCGGACCCTGAGCGTGCGGCTCCCGGGCAAGGCGTTCGCGGCGGTCCGCGCGGGCGGGCTCTGCGCGGCTGGAGGCAGCCCGACGGGCGCGGTCACGTACGCGCAGGCGTGGGGTCTCGACGAGGGCGCGTAGCAGGCGACGACGCCCTCACCGGTCCGCGACGACCACCAGCGGCGCGTACCCGACGAGGCGGTGGCGGCGGCACGCCATGACGAGCGCGATGATCCACCCGACGAAGGTCCAGCCGAGCAGCAGGTTCACCCAGAACGTGCCCCAGCGGGTCGCGGTGCCCCGCGTCGCGGCGATGGCCCAGGGCAGCATGTAGAACCCGGTGAAGCACACGCACACCCAGGCGATCACGACGACGGCCAGGTTCGGGGCCACCGCGTCCGTGACCGCCACCATCGCGCCCGGCCGTGGGGCGCCGTACTGAGCAGCGCCATAGGGGGAGGCACCGTAGGCGGGCGTGTGCGACGAGGGCGGCGTGCCGTAGGCAGGAACGTCGTAGGGCCGCGCGTCACCGCCGTACTTGCTGAGCTCGCTCACCGCGCCACCCCCTCGTCGTCCCCGTCATGGACCGATCATGGACCGGTCAGTCCCGTGCCGTCAGGACGACCGGCCCGTCCTTCGTCAGCGCCACTGTGTGCTCGGCGTGCGCGGTCAGCGAGCCGTCCGCCGATCGGATGGTCCAGCCGTCGGGGTCGATCACGTACTCGTCGGAACCCGCCATGAACCACGGCTCGATCGCGATGACGAGCCCCGCGGGCAGCTTCATGCCGTGCCGCCGGCGCCCGTCGTTGGGGACGTGCGGGTCCTCGTGCATGGTGCGGCCGACGCCGTGCCCGCCGAAGTCGGTGTTGATCCCGTAGCCGCCCTTGTGCCCGACGGCGCCGATCGCCGCGGAGATGTCGCCCATGTGCCCCCCGACCCGCGCCGCCTGGATGCCGGCCTCGAGCGCCTGCTCGGTCGTCTCGATCAGGCGCTGCGCCTCGGGCGTCGTCGTGCCGATCTGGAACGAGATCGCCGAGTCCGTCACCCAGCCCTGCACCTGCGCGGCAAAGTCCACCGAGAGCAGGTCGCCGTCCCGCAGCGCGTACGACGACGGCAGCCCGTGCAGCGCGGCGTCGTTGACGGACGTGCACAGCACCCCCGGGTACGGGATCGCGCCGAACGACGGGTGATAGCCCAGGTAGACCGAGTGCGCGCCCGCCTTGTCGATCAGCCGGTGCGCGTGCTCGTCGAGCTCCTTGAGCGTCATGCCCTCGCGCGCGACCTCGCGCAGCGACGACAGCACGGTCGCGACGAACTTGCCCGCGGGCCGCATCGCGGTGATCTCGGCCGGTGTCTTCAAACCCACGCCCCCACTTTCGCACGGCTCGCAATGTCGAGGGGCCGTGACGGTGGCCGTCAGCAGGGCGACGAGGCACGATCAGCGTGCCGCTGGAACTGAAGGAGTGAGCGATGACCGCCACGACGTACCTGGTGTTGTTGTACGGCGACGAGAAGCAGTGGAAGTCGATGACTCCCGAGCAGGAGGCGACGCTCGACGCCTCCCACCGGGCGTTCACCGCCGCGCTCGCGGAGCGGGGCTACGAGCAGGTCAGCAGCGCGCAGCTGGAGTACGCGGCCCAGGGCCGGATCGTGCGCCGGCGCAACGGCGCCGAGCCCAACATCACCGACGGCCCGTTCGCGGAGACGGTGGAGCAGCTCGGCGGCTTCTACCTGATCCGCACGGGCCCGGGGGAGGACTCCCACGAGGACCTGACGGCCCTCGTCGCCAAGCACCTCACGGAGTCCGCCGACATCCGCCCCACCGTCTAGCCGGCGTCACCCAAGCCCGCCGACTTCGTCGGAGTCTGGCGAGGTCGTCGGAGATCTCCGACGACCTGGGCGATCTCCGCCGAAGTCGGCGAAGGGGCGTGGGACAGCCCGTGGGGTGAGCCTCGACGAGGCCCTGCCGGCACTGGACGGGTGCGGCACCCACGGGCTGCGGTGACTGCGGAGATTCGCTGACGCCCTGCCCCCTCGCGGGGCGGGTACGCGGCGGATCAGGCAATCCGTCCGGATCCTCGGGCGACTAGCGGACAGTCACCTCACGCGTCCAAAGAATCGTCATGTCTCGGACCACCTCCTTCCGTGTCCGACGACCGTAACCCCGCCCCGCCGGCCCCGGCATCCCATTTCCCAGCGCGCGCCCTACCACGCGCGTTCCGCGAACGCCCCCGACGCCGGGCGCGTTCGCGGGAGAACCGGCGCGGGGGTGGGGGCAGGATGCTCGTGTGGGCTTCTCAGTGATGACGGTGTGCACCGGGAACATCTGCCGGTCGCCGATGGCCGAGATCGTGCTGCGGCAGCGGCTGGCGGCTGCCGGGTTGGCGGACCAGGTGGTCGTGGACTCGTCGGGCGTGTCCGACGAGGAGCACGGGCACCCCGTCGACCGGCGCGCACGCGCCGTCCTGGCGGCCCACGGCTACCCGGCCGGCGACGGCCACCGCGCGCACCGCATCACCCCCGGCGAGCTCGCGTCGCGCGACCTGGTGCTCGCCATGACCAGCCAGCATGCGCGGGCGCTGCGCCGCATCGCCGGGGACGCCGACCACATCGTCATGTACCGGCGCTTCGACCCCGCGGCGCCCGTCGTCGGGCCAGGCGAGCCCGAGCACGTGCTCGACATCGACGACCCCTGGTACGGCGACGCCGAGGGCTTCGAGGACTGCCTGGCGCAGATCGAGGCGGCCGCCGACGGGATCGTCGAGCACATCCGCGGACGGCTCGGCGCGTGAAGGTCTCCCGCCGCGCGCACGTGCCGCCCTTCGCGGTCATGGAGATCATCGCGGCCGCGAACGAACGCCGGGCCCAGGGGGAGTCGGTGCTGAACCTGTGCGCGGGGGAGCCCGGCGCCGGTGCGGCGGAGGTGGTGCGGCAGCGCGCGGCCGCGTTGTTGCAGGCCGGGGACCTGGGCTACACCGAGGCGCTGGGGATCCCGGCGCTGCGGGCGGCCATCGCCGAGCACTACCGCGCGCAGTACGGCGTGGACGTCCCGGCCGGCCGGATCGCCGTGACCACCGGCTCGTCGGGCGGGTTCCTGCTGGCGTTCCTCGCGGCGTTCGACGCGGGCGACCGCGTCGCGCTGGCCCGCCCCGGCTACCCCGCGTACGCCAACATCCTGAGCGCGCTCGGGTGCGAGGTGGTGGAGCTGCCGTGCGGTCCCGACGAGCGCTACCAGCCCACCGTCGCGCTCCTGGCGGCGGCGCACGCCCGCGCGCCGCTCGCGGGGCTCGTCGTCGCGTCCCCCGCCAACCCGACGGGCACCATGGTGGCCGCCGACGAGCTCGCCGCGCTCGCGGACTGGTGCGAGCGCCACGGCGTGCGGCTGATCAGCGACGAGATCTACCACGGCATCACCTACGGCTCCTGGGTCCCCGCGACTGCCGCCGCGCTCCCGGCCGGCGGGGGCGCCGTCGTCGTCAACTCGTTCTCCAAGTTCTGGGGCATGACCGGGTGGCGCCTTGGCTGGCTGGTGCTGCCGGACGGCCTGGTCGGACCCGTCGGGGCGCTCGCGGGCAACGTCGCGCTGTGCCCGCCGGCCCTCGCGCAGCACGCGGCGGTCGCGGCGTTCTCGCCGGACGGGATGGCCGCGGCGCGCGCCAACGTGGCGCAGTACGCGCGGTCCCGGGCGCTCCTGCTGGAGCGGCTCCCCGAGCTCGGGTGGGCCTCCGTGGCCCCCGCCGACGGCGCGTTCTACCTGTACGGGGACGTGTCGGCGTCCGGCCTGGACTCGACGACGTACTGCGCGCGGCTGCTCGACGAGGCGGGGGTCGCGCTGACCCCCGGCGCGGACTTCGACCGGACCGACGGCAGCCGGACCGTGCGGCTCTCGTTCGCCGCGGACCCCGCCGTGGTGGCCGAGGCCGTCGACCGCATCGTCGCCTGGCGCCGCGGCCTGGCCGGGTGACTTGGGCCTAGAGGTCGTCGAAGACCCGCGCGCAGACGTCGAGGAACCGGTTGTTGTCGTACGTGCCCGCGAGCCCGACGAGCATCGCGACGCTCGACGCGTCGGACTTGCGGATGGGGCCGTGGAGCACCACCAGCACCTCCAGGATCTGGCGCGCCATGTGCCCGACGGTGTCCCACCGGTTGATCCACGAACGCGTGTCGCTCACGGTGACGCGCTTGGCTTGGTGCACGAGCTGGGCTAGCTGCGCGGCGCGGTCCTCGGCGATCGCGAGGTCGAGGTCCGTGATCCCGACGATCGGCGCCGCGCCCGGCGGCTGGTGGTGCATGACCAGGCCGAGGTTGCGTGACGCGGTGCGCAGCTGGCGGTCGACGGTGGCGGCCTCGCCCGGCGAGAGGCCGGCCCAATTGCCCGCGGCCTGGTCGTTGGCGAACCCGCGCAGCGCGTCGCGAGAGTTGATCGCGACCGTCCACGCGCGGATCACCAGGGCCTCCGCTGCGGACCGGGCCGTGGCCAGGTCCTGCGGCGTCGCCAGGCCCCCCGGGGGTGGCACGGGCACCGCGCCCGGCGTGAAGACGAGGGCCGGGACACGCAGGCCGAGCGCGGTGCGCGCCGCCTCCTCGTAGTGGGGCGCGAGCTTGACCTTCCGGTCCTCGCGCGCCGAGAGGAACGGCGAGCCCGGCGCCGGGTCGACGTAGTAGTCGTCGGACGTGCCCTGCGGAGTGGCGTGCGTGCTCTCGTGCACGATCGTCACCACCTTGGCCGGCGCCACCGCGCTCACCGCCTCGGGTGACAACGCCATGTGGCTCACGCCCGTGAGCCCACCCGCCTTGACCGCCACCTGGTCCCCGCGCGAGTCGATCGAGATTCCGCCCACCGTGCCGTGCAGGCGCAGGAGCGCGGCGTCGGCGGCGCCGAACACGGCCTTCGCCTTCGCGACCTGCCCGGGTGGGCCGAACACCCCCGCCAGCACCGCGTCGTGCGTGCCCGCGACGAACGCCTGCATCAACTGCGACGCCTGGGTGACCAGTTGCCCCAACACCAGGGCCTGCGCCGGTGTGGGCGCGCCGTTGACCACGCCCGGCCGCGGGTACAGCACCTGCGACGCCGCCCCACCGGCCGCGGCCTGCACCGCTGCGATCGCGGCGATCACACCCGCGAGCGGCGCCCGGTTCCCGCCGGCCAGCGGGACGGCCGGGTCGAGCACGGTCGCCAGCACCAGGCCGGGGTTGGCCGCCGCGAACTGCGCCGCGA
>JAEWOA010000290.1 GCA_023461115.1 Actinomycetes bacterium | reverse complement strand
GGCGCGCAGCCGGTCGCTGTCGTCGAGCGTGCGCAACGTGACGACGCCCTCGAGCGACCCGCCCGGGACGGCCAGCGCGCGCGCACGCGAGCCGGTGGCCAGCACCAGGTGGTCCCAGCCGGTCCGTCCTCCCGCCGCGTCCACGACGTCGCGCGCCGCGAGGTCGAGCGCGGTGGCCCGCACCCCCACGCGGACCGCCACGTCGTGCGACGAGTACCACTGCGCCGACAGCGGGAACACCTCGCCGCGTTCCTGCGAGCCCTGGAGGTACCCCTTGGACAGCGGGGGCCGCTCGTAGGGCAGCTCGGGCTCCGCGGCCAACAGCGTGATCGGCCCTCCGAAGCCCCGTGACCGCAATGCCTCGGCGGTCTTGGCGCCAGCCAGCCCGCCCCCGACCACCACGACGCGCCCGTCCATGCCGCCTCCCTCGTCGCCGCACCGCCCGCCGCGGCGCTTGCCGCACACGTTGCCGCACAAGCTGCCGCACAAGTTGCCGCAGGCCAGCGCACCAGGAGAGCGCCTCGCGCGCAAGAGGGGGACGCGGGCTATGTGATGCCGCGCGCCGTCCGCGCTGGCAGGCTGGACGGATGCAGACCTGGCCGGGCAGCCCCTACCCCCTAGGCGCGACGTACGACGGCAGCGGGACCAACTTCGCGTTGTTCTCCGAGGCGGCCCAACGCGTGGAGCTGTGCCTCATCGACGACCGCGGGGGCGAACGCCGCATCGACCTCACGGAGGTCGACGCGTTCGTGTGGCACGGGTACCTCCCGGCGGTCATGCCGGGCCAGCGGTACGGGTACCGCGTGCACGGGCCGTACGACCCCGCCAACGGCTCTCGCTGCAACCCCCACAAGCTCCTGCTCGACCCGTACGCCAAGGCGATCGACGGCCAGATCACCCCGCACCCCGCGCTGTTCTCGTACCAGTTCGACGACGCCAACCAACGCAACGACGAGGACTCCGCGCCGCACACCATGACGTCCGTGGTGATCAGCCCGTTCTTCGACTGGGGCCACGACCGGCCGCCCGCGCACCAGTACCACGAGTCCGTGATCTACGAGACGCATGTGCGGGGCCTGACCAAGCGGCACCCGGCGATCCCGCCCGAGCTGCAGGGCACGTACGCGGGTTTGGCGCACCCCGCGATGATCGACCACCTGAGCAAGCTGGGCGTCACGGCGGTCGAGCTCATGCCGGTGCACCAGTTCATCGACGACCCGTCGCTGCAGCAGCGCGGCCTGTCCAACTACTGGGGCTACAACACCATCGGCTTCTTCGCGCCCCACAACGGCTACGCGGCGTTCAAGGGCGGGGGCAGGCAGGTCCAGGAGTTCAAGACGATGGTGTGGGAGCTGCACCGCGCCGACATCGAGGTCATCCTCGACGTCGTCTACAACCACACCGCCGAGGGCAACCACATGGGCCCGACTCTGAGCTTCCGCGGCATCGACAACGCCAACTACTACCGGCTGGTCGACGCCGACCGCGCGCACTACTTCGACACCACGGGCACCGGGAACTCGCTGCTCATGCGCTCGCCGCACGTGCTGCAGCTGATCATGGACTCGCTGCGGTACTGGGTCACCGAGATGCACGTGGACGGGTTCCGGTTCGACCTCGCCGCCACGTTGGCCCGCCAGTTCCACGAGGTGGACCGGCTGTCGGCGTTCTTCGACCTGGTGCACCAGGACCCGGTGATCTCGCAGGTCAAGCTCATCGCCGAGCCGTGGGACCTGGGTGACGGCGGCTACCAGGTGGGCGGCTTCCCGCCGCTGTGGTCGGAGTGGAACGGGAAGTACCGGGACACGGTGCGCGACTTCTGGCGGGGCGAGCCGTCCACGCTGGGCGAGTTCGCGAGCCGCCTGTCAGGCTCGTCGGACCTCTACGAGCACACCGGCCGCCGGCCGATCTCGTCGGTGAACTTCGTCGTCGCGCACGACGGCTTCACGCTCGCGGACCTGGTGTCCTACAACGAGAAGCACAACGAGGCCAACGGCGAGGACAACCGCGACGGCGAGGGCTTCAACCGCTCGTGGAACTGCGGGGTGGAAGGCCCGTCGGACGACGCCGCGGTCAAGGCCACGCGCGCGCGCCAGCAACGCAACTTCCTGGCCACGCTGCTGCTCTCGCAGGGTGTCCCGATGCTCGCGCACGGCGACGAGCTGGGGCGCACGCAGCAGGGCAACAACAACGTGTACTGCCAGGACAACGAGCTGTCGTGGGTGGACTGGGACCTCGACGAGGGCCAGTCCGATCTCCTGGAGTTCACGCGCCGCCTCATCCACCTGCGCCGCCGCCACCCGGTGCTGCGCCGGCGGCGGTTCTTCGGCGGCGCAGCCGAGCACGGCGGCGAGTCCGAGCTCGGCGACATCGCCTGGCTCTCGCCGTCCGGCCAGCACATGTCCGACGACGCGTGGCACAACGACCAGGCGCGCGCGGTCATGGTGTTCCTCAATGGTGACGCGATCGGCGAGCCCTCGGCGCGCGGCCTGCGCATCGTCGACGACTCGTTCCTCATCCTGTTCAACGGCCAGCCCGAGCCCGCCGGCTTCACGCTGCCCGGGCCGGAGTACGGCGCGAAGTGGACGTGCGTGCTCGACACGGACTCGCAGGTGGACCCCGGTGACATCGCGTTGCCGGGCGAGGAGCTCGCGCTCGCGCGGCGATCCGTCGTCGTGCTGACGCGCGCGCCCGAGGGGCCGCCCGCCGAGGGCGCCGCCAGCGGCGCC
>JAEWOA010000289.1 GCA_023461115.1 Actinomycetes bacterium | reverse complement strand
CTCGACGACCTCGACGGCTGGCTGCCCGGCGCGCCCGCCGCGCACCTGCGCTCGGCGGCCGAGATGCTCGTGCGCCACCGGCGCCACCCGCACGCGGTCGCCGCAGCCGCGGACTTGGCCGCGCAGTGCGCGTTCGACTTGTCGCTGGTCGCGCCGCGCCTGCCCCCGTACCCCGTGCCGGACGGGCACACCGAGGCGACCTGGCTGCGTGAGCTCGTGCGCCAAGGCGCCGCCGAGCTGTACGGGCCTCCGGAGGCCGAGCGGGTCCGCGGCGCCTATACGCAGCTGGAGCATGAGCTGCGGGTGATCGAGGGGCTCGGGTTCCCCGGGTACTTCCTGGTGGTCTACGACCTGGTCGACTTCTGCCGTCGCAACGGGATCATGGCGCAGGGCAGGGGGTCGGCCGCCAACTCGGCGGTCTGCTACGCGCTGCGTGTCACCGCGGTGGACGCCGTCAAGCACGGCCTGCTGTTCGAGCGGTTCCTGGCCCCCGAGCGCGACGGCCCGCCGGACATCGACGTCGACATCGAGTCGGCGCGGCGTGAGGAGGTCATCCAGTACGTCTACGAGAAGCACGGGCGCCGGCACGCGGCGCAGGTCGCGAACGTCATCTCCTACCGGCCGCGCTCCGCGATCCGCGACGCGGCACGCGCGCTCGGCTACGACGTGGGGCAGCAGGACGCGTGGGCCAAGTCGATCGAACGCTGGGGGAGTCTGCGCGACTCGGTGACCACGAGCCCGGCCGAGCCGCCGGGACCCGCTCCCACCCCACCGGTCCGCGCGCCACGCCCGCACGCCGGCCACGCCGGCCCCTGGTCGCACGGGCAGCCGGTCGTCACCGCGCGCCAGGAACGCGGCGAGGCCCGTGCGGCGATGTGGCGCTCGTCGTCGCATGCGCCTCGCCGCGCGCCACGGGGTGAACAGGTGCCGGGGCTCGCCACCGCCGACGGGCACGACGTCGTGCCCGCGGTGCTGCCGCCTGCTGCCGCGGACCTCGACGACATCCCCGCGCACGTCATCGACCTCGCAGACCGCTTCCTGCGCCTGCCGCGCCACTTGGGCATCCACTCGGGCGGCATGGTGATGTGCGACCGACCGGTGATCGAGGTGTGCCCCGTGGAGTGGGCGCGCATGCCGGGGCGCACGGTCCTGCAGTGGGACAAGGAGGACTGCGCGGACGCCGGGCTGGTGAAGTTCGACCTGCTGGGCCTCGGCATGCTCACCGCGCTGCGGCTCGCGTTCGACTTCGTGCGTGAGCACGAGGGCACGGTGCTGGACCTGCACGGACTGCCGCACGAGGACCCGTTCGTGTACGACTTGCTGAGCGAGGCGGACACGGTGGGGGTGTTCCAGGTGGAGTCGCGCGCACAGATGGGGACGCTGCCGCGTCTGCAGCCGCGGTGCTTCTACGACATCGTCATCGAGGTCGCGCTCATCCGTCCCGGGCCCATCCAGGGCGGCTCGGTCCACCCTTACATCGAACGCTCGCGGGGCCGCCAGAAGGTGGAGTACCTGCACCCGTTGCTGGAGAAGTCGCTCGCCAAGACTTTGGGTGTGCCGCTGTTCCAGGAGCAGCTCATGCAGATGGCGATCGACGTCGCGGACTTCACGCCCGCGGAGGCGGACCAGCTGCGCCGCGCGATGGGCTCCAAGAGGTCCACCGAGCGGATGCTCGCGATCAAGGGCCGTCTGATGTCGGGCATGGCCGCGCACGGGATCACCGCCGAGGTCGGCGAGCAGATCTTCGACAAGCTCAAGGCGTTCGCGGACTTCGGCTTCCCCGAGTCGCATGCCTATTCGTTCGCGTTCCTGGTCTACGCGAGCGCGTGGCTCAAGGTGCATCACCCCGCCGCGTTCTACGCCGGCCTGCTCGGCGCGCAGCCGATGGGGTTCTACTCGCCGCAGAGCCTCGCGGCGGACGCCCGCCGGCATGGGCTGGAGGTGCTGCGCCCCGACGTGCAGCGCTCGTCGTCGCTCGCCTGCGTGGAGCGGGTCGCCGCCGCGCCGGCGGGCGGCGAGCCCCGGCTGATCCCGCAGCCGAGCGGCACTGGCCCGACGCCGGCCGCGGGGACGAGCTCGCGTCGCGACGAACGGCGCTCGCTCGCGGTCCGGCTGGGGCTGTCGTCGGTGCGGTCCATCAGCGACGAGCTTGCCCAGCGGATCGTCGACGAGCGCGCGGCACGCGGGCCGTTCGTCGACCAGCGTGACCTGGTGCGGCGCGTCGAGCTCACCACCGCGCAGCTCGAGGCGTTGGCCACCGCCGGAGCCCTCGACTCATTGGGCGTGAGCCGACGCGAGGGTTTGTGGGCCGCGGGCGCGCTCGCCCAGGAGGGGCCGGACACGTTGGCGGGCGTGAGCGTCGGTGTGTTGGCGCCGACGCTCCCTGGGCTGAGCGCGGTGGAGACCGCGACGGCCGACGTCTGGGCCACAGGGGTCTCGGTCGACTCCTACCCGACGCAGTTCGTCCGCGACGGGCTCGACGCCGCCGGGGTGCTGCGGGTGGAGGAGGCGTACCGGCACGAGGATGGTCGGCGGGTCGCGGTGGCGGGTGTGGTGACCCACCGGCAGCGGCCGGGGACCGCCGGGGGCATCACCTTCCTGTCGTTGGAGGACGAGACCGGCCTGCTCAACGTCGTCTGCTCGGCTGGTCTGTGGCAGCGGTTCCGACGAGTAGCGCGCACGTCCCGTGCGCTCGTCGTGCGCGGACTGCTGGAACGCGCCGACGGCGCCACCAACTTGGTGGCCGAGCACTTGTCCCCGCTGTCGTTGCGCGTGCGCACCACGTCCCGCGACTTCCAGTAGTCATCCACAGATCCACGAAACCCGCCCTGAGCGGTGTCCGTTTTCGATAGGTTCGCGCCCATGCGTGCACGACGAGGGGGAGCGCGGGCCACGGGCCTGGCGCTGGCGGCACTGATCCTGGCGACGGCGTTGGCGGCCTGCACGGCTGAAGTCCCGCCCGTCACCCGGCCAGCCGCAACGACCACCGACAGCCCTACTCCCGCGCCGTCCCCGACCCGGAGCCAGCCGTGGGGCGGGCTCGCGGTCGCAGTGCCGCCTGTCCCGCCCGCTGCACTCGACGGGCCGGGGAACACTGAGAATGCCAAGGCCGTAGCGGAGTACTTCGTCGAGCTCTACGGCTACGTGTTCGCCACCAACGACCTCACTGCTTGGAACGCGCTGAGCGCACCTGACTGCCTCTTCTGCCAGTCAGTACGCGACGACGTCAATGCCGCTATCGAGGCCGGCCACCACAATGAGGGTGGACGCCAGGTGATCGAGGGCTCCGTGGCTGTCATGGTCGAGCCGGGCGTCTGGTTCGACACAGGAGTGACGGTCGGCCGTGAGCCGACTCGGATCGTCGACGAGGCTGGCACCGTTATCAAGGAGAGAGGCCGTGTCTCACCCAGTGAGCTGCGCGTCGGGCTCCGATGGGAAGGCGGCGCGTGGCACGTCGACGAAGCGGCGAGCGGACTGTGACGCGACGTCGGATCGCCGTCATTCTCGGCATGGCGGCCCTCCTAGTTGTTGTGAGCTCGACATCGGCACTCGCCGACGGGACCGACGACGCCGCTGGTCGCGGAGCGAAGGCCTCGATGAGCGGGAAGTACGTGAACGTCTACGGGAGCCGCTCCGGCAAGGCGGAGCAACAGAGTCAAGCCGCGGCGAAGCGGCGATGGCCGGTCCTGGAGCAGACCAGACGGGCTCCGCTGTGCAACGTGAACTCGGCGACTCTGGAAGGCGCGCTCGACGGGAACATGTGCGCCGAGCCCGATGGCACGGTGCCGATCCCGGAGTGCGCGGGCGACGAGCCGTTGGCGCCGTTGTGGCGCCGCGAGCGTACGGATGTCGGGGCGCGTTGGGGTGAGTGGGCATTCGTGTCCGGGTGGGCGTGTCCGGCGGACTTGTTGCCGCGGTTGAGCCTGGCGGAGTTCCGGGAGTTGCCGATCCCGGCGTTGCCTGCGTTGCGGCAGCCGGATGGGGAGTGGGTGTTGGTGAACAAGGAGACGATCGTGTTCACCGAGCCGAACGCGCAGGTGTTCCGGACCGTCGTGGCGGGCTACCCCATGGACGTGGTGGCGACGCCGGTGTCGTATCGGTGGGACTTTGGTGATGGCACCAGCTTGAGCACGACGGAGCCGGGCCGCCCGTATCCGGCGATGGATGTGTTCCACGTGTATCAGCGGGTGGGCGCGGTCAGGATGACGTTGACGACGACGTGGGAGGGTCGGTACCGGCTCGACTCGGACCCGACGGGGGCTTGGCGTGAGGTGCCGGGCACGGCGACGACGACCGCGCAAGGCACCCCGTTCGAGGTCCGGGAGTACCGCACCCGCCTGGTCGACGCCGACTGCGACAACGGATCGAAGGGCGCCGGCTGCGGCTGATCACGCCATTCGTCGAGGATCCGAACGCGCTGCGCCGCTAACGCGCCGTCGTCGTCTCCGCGCGGTCGCGGATGCCGCGGAGCATGGCGCGTGTCATCACGGCGCTCGCGGTCGCGATCGCCTCGTTGACGGGCCGGCTCCACCACCCGAGGCGCGCGAACCGCTCGCGCACGACGAGCCGAGTCGTGCGGTCCCGGCCCGGGAGCAGCGCGAATGTCCAGGTGAAGGCCTGCTCCGGCGCCACGAGCACAAGGGTGTGCCCCGGGTCGACGACGGCGGCGTCCATGGCGACGGCGGAGCCGAGGCGCACCGGGTCGCCTGGCGCGAGCGACTGCCAGCGTTCCTCGATCTGGTCCGCCGAGTGGATGTTGAGCCCGATCAGGTTCTCGAGCCAGTCGTAGGAGTAGAACCCACCGCGGTCCTGGCCGATCTGCACGAGCCAGGCCCACACCTCCGATGCCGGCGCATCGATGGTGATTCCGCGCGTCGCGACGACTTCCGGGTCGGGGATGAACTCGTCGCCTGGCAGTGCCGCGTCGAGGTCGTCGTCGGTGGCCCCCCATTGCAGCGCCCACGCGCGTCCGAGCGGGATCGCGACGGCCAAGCCCGCGAGGGCGACAACGGACAGCCTGCGGACCGTGCGACGACTAGGCATGCGGCAATCCCACCGGCGCTCGCGGCATCCGGCAACCGCCCAACGTCCCGGCGCGCGGGCCGGCCCCGCGAACGCCCCACATCCGCCAGGGACGCGCCCGCCTTTCAGTGGCGTTCGCGGCTGATGTGGGGCGTTGGCGTGCCGGTGTGGGTGGGCGGCGAGAGGATGCGCGCATGTTGCTCGCGGAGGTTGCCGCCGCGTCCGTCGCGGTCGGTGCGACACGGTCCCGGCTGGCCAAGCGCGCGTTGCTCGCGGAGGCGCTGCGGCGCGCGGGCGACGAGGACGTCGGCCTCGTCGCCCGGTACCTGGCCGGCGAGCTGCGCCAGCGGCGTACCGGCCTGGGGTGGCGCTCGCTTGTCGACTTGCCCGTGCCCGCCACCGAGCCGATCCTCACCGTTCGGGCTGTCGACGACGCGTTCGAGCGCATGTCGCTGCTTTCAGGGGCCGGGTCTGCGCTGGCGCGGGCGTCCGAGGCGGCCGCGCTGTTCGGTGCCGCGACCGCCGACGAGCAGGTGCTACTGCGCGGGCTCGTCACCGGCGAACTCCGGCAAGGAGCGCTCGACGCGCAGGTGTTGGACGCCGTCGCGGAGGCGTCTGGCGCGCCGGTGGACGCCGTCCGGAGGGCCGCGATGCTCGCTGGCTCCACCGCCCCGGTCGCCGAGGCCGCGCTCCGGGCCGAGAGCCCAGAGGCGGCAGCGGGCGCGCTCGCCGCGTTCCGGCTGACAGTCGGGACGCCAGTGCGCCCGATGCTCGCGCAGTCCGCGCCGGACACCGCGGCCGCGCTCGCGACGGTCGGCGCGCCCGCGGTCGTCGACGCCAAGCTCGATGGCATCCGTGTCCAGGTGCACCGCGACGGCGACGAGGTCCGCGTGTTCACGCGCAGCCTCGACGACGTCACGGCGCGCGTCCCGGAGATCGTCGCGAGCGCGCGCGCTCTCCCGGCCAGCACGTTCGTGCTCGATGGCGAGGCCCTCATCCTCGACGACGCGGGCCGCCCGGTCGCCTTCCAGGACACCGCGGCGCGCGCCGCGACGAAGGACGCGGACGTCGCCTCGTCCACCAGTCTCACGCCCTGCTTCTTCGACTGCCTCCACCTCGACGGCGCCGACCTGCTCGACGAGCCGCTCTCCACCCGGCTCGCGACGCTCGAGAACCTGCTCGCGGACCACCCCACGATGCGGATCGCCCGCGTCGTCGCCCACGACGCCGACGAGGCCCAGGCGCACACCGACCGAGTGCTCGCGGCCGGCCATGAGGGTGTCGTCGTCAAGTCGCTGGACTCGCCCTATGAGGCAGGGCGGCGCGGCGCCGGCTGGGTCAAGGTCAAGCCCGTCCACACGCTCGACCTCGTCGTGCTGGCGGTCGAGTGGGGCTCGGGCCGCCGCCGCGGGCTGCTCTCCAACATCCACCTCGGCGCCCGCGACCCCGCGGGCGGCTTCGTGATGCTAGGCAAGACTTTCAAGGGGATGAGCGACGAGATGCTGCGCTGGCAGACCGAGCGCTTCACGGAGCTCCAGACGAACGACGACGGTTGGGTCGTCACTGTCCGACCGGAGCAGGTCGTCGAGATCGCCTTCGACGGCCTCCAGCGATCGACTCGCTACGAGGGCGGCCTCGCCCTGCGCTTCGCGCGAGTCGTGCGCTACCGCGACGACAAGTCAGCTGCCGAGTCCGACACGATCGAGTCGGTGCGATCGCTGGCGCGTTGAGTGCGCGGCGCGCCGCTGGTGCTGGGGCCGGTGTCGGGCCGGGGCCGCTCACGCGCTTGTCGTGGCCTCCGCCGTCGTGATCGAGCGGTAGCCGTGCGCCTCGGCGACGGCGGCGTTCGCGAGGTGGCCGCCCACGGTGGTCAGGCCAGCGGCGAGTGCCGGGTCGTCGGCCACGGCGCCGCGCCAGCCGCGGCCGGCGAGCGTCGCAAGGTAGGGGAGTGTCACGTTGGTGAGGGCGCGGGTCGAGGTCACCGGCACCGCGCCCGGCATGTTGGCCACGCAGTAGAACACCGCGCCGTGGACCAGGTACGTCGGCGCGTCGTGGGTGGTGGGGCGGGTGGACTCGAAGCATCCGCCCTGGTCGACGGCCACGTCGACGAGCACCGACCCGGGCCGCATCTGCGCGACGAGGGAGTCTGCGACGAGCCGTGGCGCGCGAGCGCCGGGCACCAGGACCGCGCCGATCACCAGGTCGGCGTCCGCGACCTCGCGCTCGAGTGTCCACTGGCTCGACGCCAAGGTCCGCACGCGGCCTCCGAACGCCGCGTCGACCTCCCGCAGACGGCTCATCGACAGATCGAGCACCGCCACGTCGGCGCGCATCCCGACGGCGATCTCCGCGGCGTGCCGCCCGACGACGCCCGCGCCCAGCACCACCACCTTCGCGGCGTCGACACCGGGCACGCCGCCGAGCAACAGCCCGGCTCCGCCGCCGTGGCTCATGAGGTGGTAGGCGCCGACCTGGGTCGCGAGGCGCCCGGCGACCTCGCTCATGGGGGCAAGCAGGGGCAGCGACCCGTCGGGCAGTTGCACGGTCTCGTACGCGATCGAGGTGGTCCCGGCCGCGAGCAGCGCGTCGGTGGCACCGCGGTCGGCCGCCAGGTGCAGGTAGGTGAACAGCACCTGGTCGCGGCGCAGCAGGTGGTACTCGTCGGGCGTGGGCTCCTTGACCTTGCAGACGAGGTCGGAGCCCCACGCCTCGGCCGCGGTCTCGACGATCGTCGCGCCGGCGGCCCGGTAGTCGTCGTCGGCGATCGCGGAGCCGGAGCCCGCGCCGGCTTGGACCAGGACGCGGTGGCCGTCGCGCGCCAAGTGGTGCGCGCCTGCGGGGGTGAGCGCCACCCGGTGCTCGCCGCTCTTGGTCTCCGTGGGGACGCCGACGATCATCGAAGCTCCTTCTCCGGGCGGGTGCGCCCTGCTCAGGGGTGGTGCGGCCGGTGCCGGGTCGCGGGCGGTCGCCGGGACCAGCATCCCGCCCCGGAGGGCGGCGCGCACCCGTCGTCGGCAAACTCGCTGGCGTCACGATGCGGTGCGCGCGGAGCACTCACGCGGGACGATCGTCGCGTGTTCCGCAAGCAGCGCCGCGATGCGCCGCCAGGCTTCTTCCGCTGCGAGGCCGCCGGGTTGGCGTGGCTCGCGGCTGCTCGGGCGGCGCCAGTCGTGCGCGTGCTGGCGGTCGGCGACGACCACCTGGACCTCGAGCGACTCACGGCGGTCAGCCCGACGAGGGACGCGGCCCGCGCGTTCGGCGCTCGTCTGGCGCGGGTGCACGCCGCGGGGGCGAGGGCGTTCGGTGCGCCGCCAGATGGTTGGACCGGCGACGGCTTCTTCGGCCCGCTGGAGGCGCCCGTGACGTTGCGTTCTGGGGACTACGCCACGTGGGGGCGGTTCCTGGCGGAGTGCCGGATCGCGCCGCTCGCGCAGTCGCTCGCCACGTCGTCGGACCACGACCTGCTGCGCGCGCTCGACGAGCTCGCCGCAGAGCTCGCCGCCGGACGCTGGGACGACGACGAGCCGCCCGCGCGCCTGCACGGGGACCTCTGGTCCGGCAACGTCGTCTGGACCGCGGCCGGCGCCACGCTGATCGACCCGGCCGCGCACGGCGGCCACCGCGAGACGGACCTCGCGATGCTCGCGCTGTTCGGCTTCCCGCATCTGGACGCGGTGCTCTCGTCGTACGACGACGAACTCCCGCTGCGCGCCGGGTGGCGTGGCCGCGTACCGCTGCACCAGGTGTATCCCGTGGGCGTGCACGCGCTGCTGTTCGGCGGGCACTACCACGAGCAGCTCGCGTCGCTCCTGCAGCGGCTCGTCGGGCGGTAGGTCAGGCGTTCGCCTCCGCGTCGACGTCGTCGTCGTCGACCGTGGCCTCGTCGGTTGGCGCGTCCATCGGCGGGTCGAGCGTGCGCAGCCGCGAGAACACCGCCCAGCAGACCGCGACGAGCGGCACGGACACCACGGCGCCGAGGATCCCGGCCGTGAGCGTCCCGGCCGCAACGGCGAGTGCGATCACGACAGGGTGGAGGGCCACCTGCTTGCCCATGACGAGCGGTTGCAGGATGTGCCCCTCGAACTGCCCGATGAGCGCGATCCCGATCCCGACGAACACCGCCGACCACAGACCGTTGGCTGCGAGCGCGACGATCATCGCGATGACCATCGCGGTAGGCGCGCCGACGAGCGGGATGAACGCGCCGATGAACACGAGCACCGCCAGGGGCGCGGCGAGCGGCACCTGCAGGATCAGCAGCAGGACGAACGCCAGCATGCCGTCGGTGACCGCGATGATGACCGTGCCGCGCGTGTACCCGGAGAACGTGTACCAGCCCGCGCCGCCTGCCTCCTTCCAGCCCTCGCGCGCGCGTGCCGGGAGCTGGTTCAGGAACCACGTCCACATGTCCTGGCCGCGCGCCAAGAAGAACACCGAGCAGAACAGCGCCAGCGCCAGCGCGGTGAAGATCTCCACCACCGAGCCCGCCCGCGACGCCGCCTGCGCCGCCAAGTCGCCGGCGTGGTCCTGCACCCACTGTTGCGCCTGGTTGATCCAGTCCGCGATCTGGTCGTTCGTCACCGTGAACGGCAGGGTGCCGCTCTCCAGGAACTCGGTGATCTGCCCCAGGCCGGTGCTGAACTGGTCCCGCAGGTCCTCCCACTCGTTCGCGACCGAGTAACCCACGTACGTGAGCAGCCCCGCGAAGAACAGGAAGCCCGCGAGCAACGCGACCGCGGTCGCCGCGAACCGGGGCAACACCTTCGACAGCCACTCGACGAGTGGGCGCAGCACCGCCGTGAACACCAACGCCAGGAACACGGCGATGAACAACAGCTCGATCTGTGACGTGCCGTAGAACACCAAGCCGATCGCGGCGACCACCACGATGGCCCGCCACGACACCCCCGCCGCGCTCCGCAGCCACCGGGGGGCGTCGTACTCGAGCCCGTAGGTCGCCGGGTTACGCCGGCCACCCGCGACCTTCCGCGCAGGTGGCGCGGTGTACGCCGGTGTCGTGCGGTCGCCGGCAGCCTCAGCCATCGGGCCCCCTGGAGGGTGTCGTGGGACGAACTGGGATGGACCTCTCAGCCGACCCTGAGGGGCGGCGTAGCCTCGATCCTCCCCCCGGGGAGCGATGCATGCCCGCGCGACTCACCGTGCTATCTTTCTTCCCGCACCGCAGGGCGCCCACGGGCCCCGGACGGTCCACCTGTCCGGGTGGCGGAATGGCAGACGCGCTAGCTTGAGGTGCTAGTGCCCGTAAGGGCGTGGGGGTTCAAGTCCCCCTCCGGACACTCGTTGAGACAGCGACGAACACCCCTGGTCCGCGTGAGCGGATCGGGGGTTTGTTCGTTTGTGGACGCCGTGCTGCGGCCCGTGGGCGGCGTTGAGGCCGGGCACGGTCGTGGGCCAGGCCTCGTCGAAAGTCCGTGGCCACGCCGCGGTCAGGAGCGCGCGAACGCCAGTAGGGCCGCGAGGTTGTCTGGGTTGCGGTCGGCGGAGCGTAGGGACGCGAGGTAGGCGGACCGGTCGGGGTTCTCGCGCTGGAGGTCGCCACCAGAGCCCCAGGTGAACGGCGCCTGACCGGCCACGCGCAGCACCACGTCCGTGTAGGCCCGCGCGTGCCTGCCGTTGCCGTTGGGGAAGGGGTGGATCGCCACGAGGCGGTGGTGCAGCCGGCAGGCCGACTCGTCCGGCGTGGTCCATGCCGCGTCGGGGTCGAACCAGAACACCGCGTCGGCGACCAGGTCGCGCACCGCCATCGCGACCTGCGCGGGGTCGATGCCGATGTTGCGCTCGGTCAGGCGATAGGCGCCCGCCCAGGCCCAGACCTTGCCGAACATCGCCGTGTGCAGCCTTCGGACGAACTGGTCGTCCAGAACGTCAGCGAGGCTGAGGTGCCTTCGTCGCCCGATGTTGACGAGTCCCGCAGCGATGTTCTCCTGCTCGGCGAGGTTCAGGTCGTCCCTGGTGGCGACCCAGGCGGGCAGGAGACCGGAGCGCTCCTCGTCCGTCAGGGGAGTGGCACCGTCGGGCTCAGGCATGCTCGCGCCACAGGTCCCGTCGGTCGAGGAGCTGGCGGGCGAGCTCCTCGACGGCCGACTCGTTCTCCGTGGCTGTCACGGACTGAGCCTCCAGCGCCATGGTGACGCGGACCGGGCGCAGGCGACGGTCTGCGACCTCGCGGGCGCGGCGCCACGCCGTCTCTTCGAGGCTCTCGCGCGGCACGAAGGAGTAGACCAGGTCGCACTCCATGGCGTGGGCTGCCTTCGCGAGCGTGTCCAGGCGGACCCGGCTCTCACGCTCGGAGTCCTCCATCTTGGAGACGGCCGCGGCCGTGACTCCCAGCCGGCGCGCGAGGTCGGTGCTCGACATGCCGAGCGCCTCCCGGACGGCCCGGACCCAGCCGCCGGCGGGCCGGGTCAGCGCCGCGGTCGCGTCGGCGGTGCGAAGGGCGCTCAGGCGGTGGTCGAGCAGGCGTCGGATCTTCGCAGGATGCATACCTATAGGTTAACGATCGCTAGTCAAGTGTCAACGTATAGGTATGATCTGGCGAAGCTGGACGGTACCTACAGGTTGAAAGCGGAGAGCGCGGCCCGTGGCGAGCCGCGGTTCCGGCGCTACGACTGCGTCGCGCCACCGCGGGCGGTGAGCGCGTCGGACAGCAGTGCGACTCCGTACTCGTATGCGGCCGCAACGTCGCCGCCGAGTTGGAACGAGCCCGACAGCTCCATCGCGAGGAAGCCGTTGGCCCAGGCCGTCACGGTGCGCGCGGCCTCGAGCGCGTCCTCGTCGCCGACGAGCGCGGCGCTCACCCTCAACACTGGCGCGCTCGCCGAGAGCAGGAGCTCCCGGTCGGGCCGTGACGCGGCCGGTAATGGCCCGAAGACCATCGCGTACGAGACGGGGGAGCGCAGCGCGAAAGCGCGGAAGGCGCGGGCGATCGCCGCGAGAGCGGCGCGCGGGTCGTCGGCGGGCCCGGACGCCGCCGCGAGCGCCTCGCCGAGCTCGCCCAGCATCGATTCGACGACGAGCCGGACGAGCGCGTCGCGGTTCTCGACGCGCTTGTACAGCGACGGCGCCCGCACGCCGACGCGTTCGGCGACCGACTGCATGGTCAGGCCCGCGGTCCCCTTGTCTTCGACGATCGCGCGCGCCGCTGCGACGATCGCGGGCAGGCTGGTCCGGTCTGGTGTCGGCACGTCCACTCCTCAAGGCTATTGACGTTAGCCATTATGGCTACGTAGCGTAGCCATCGCTACCCCGACCCTCCAGGAGGCGGCCACCATGGAACTCGCGCCCGGCTTGCACCGCATCGGCAACGACATCGTCGCGTGCTACCTCGTCGCGACGGACGACGGCGTCACGATCGTCGACGCCGGGCTGCCGGGCCATCGCCGCGACCTGGAGGCCGAGCTCGCCGGGCTCGGCCGCTCGCTCGACGACGTCCGCGGCATCGTGCTGACACACGGCGACACCGATCATCTCGGCTTCGCCGAGTCGTTGCGACGAGAGCGCGGCGTGCCCGTGTTCGTCGGACGCGGCGACGCCGCCCGCGCACGCGGCGAGGAGAAGACCTCGCCCTCGTGGGGCCGGTGGCGGCTGCGTGCCACGCTCGGGTTCCTCGCGTACGCCGCGCGCAAGGGCGGCGGGCGGACGCGGTACCTCACCGAGGTGCGGGAGGTCGACGACGGCGACGTGCTCGACCTGCCGGGCTCGCCGCGCGTGTTGGGCCTGCCGGGCCACTCGCCAGGGAGCATCGCGGTGCACGTGCCGGGGGTCGACGCGGTGTTCGTCGGCGACGGGCTGACGACGCGGCACGTCCTGACAGGCGCCACGGGGCCGGCGCCAGCGCCTTTCACCGACGACCCGGCGCTGGCCATGGCCTCGCTCGACCGCCTCGCGGCGCTCGGCGTGCGGTGGGTGCTCCCGGGGCATGGCACTCCGTGGGACGGCGGCACGGCGGAGGCGGTGCGGCTGGTCCGTGCGGCGGGCGCTCCCGCCTAAGGCTCGAGGGGCACGGCTCGGCGTACCGAGCCCGGCGGCCGGCCCGCGGCCCGCGTGAACACGCGGCTGAAGGCGGCGGCCGAGCCGTAGCCAGTGGCGGCTGCCGCGCTGGCCACGGTGGCGCCCCCGGCCAGCAGGTCGGCGGCGACGTGCATGCGCCACGCCTGGACGTACGCCATGGCAGGCACGCCGACGACGGAGGTGAACCGCGCCGCGAACGCCGACCGCGACATCGACGCGTGGCGCGCCATCGACGACACGGTCCATGGCGCCGCGGGGTCGCGGTGCACTTCCGCAACCGCGGCGCCGAGGTGCGGGTCGCGGACGGCGGCCAACCACCCGCGCGCGCTCGTCTGGTCGTCGATCCACGCGCGGACCGCCTGGATCACCAGGATGTCCGCCAGCCGCGTGGTGATCGCCTCGCCGCCCGCGCGCGTCGTCGCGACCTCGGAGGCCATGAGGGCGAGCGAGTCGGCGATCCACGGCCGGTCCTCGCGCGCGGCCACGTGCACGACGGCTGGCAGCAGCTCGAGCAAGGGTCGCGCCGCCGGGCCGTCCATCGACAGGACGCCGCAGATCAGGCCCGTCGTCGGGCCCGGCCCCTCGTGGCGCAGGACGGAGTAGTGCTCGGTCACGTACTCCTGGGGCAGCCGGTCGACGCGGCCGAGCGACGGCGTCCCCGGCTCGCTGAGCAGCAGGTGCCCGCGGCCGTGGGGCACGAGCGCCAGGTCGCCGGCGTGCAGCCGCACAGGCTCGGCGCCGGGGACCTGCACCCAGCACTCGCCCGCCGTGACCACGTGGAAGCTCAGGCAGTCCGCGAACGCCGGCATGTCGACGGCCCATGGCCCGGCCGCCTCGGTGCGGCAGTAGAACAGCCCGGTCACGCGCAGTCGGCGCAGCGCCTCCCCGACGCGATCGGTGGGGGTCCACGGCATCGCGACCTCGACGGCCACAGCAACCTCCCTGGACGATCGAGCATGACCTGACGACGAATGACCATAGACCGTCCACTGTGGCCAGCGGAAGGTGGAAGCCGAGACGGCATCCGCCGTCCATGACAGTGGAGGTGGCGACATGTTGGTTCTCGTGGTCGGAGCGACCGGTGGGTCGGGTCGGGCGGCGGTGCAGGCGCTGGTCCGCGCGGGGCACGACGTGACGGCGCTCTCGCGGCACGGAGCGGCGATGGAGGGGCCACGGGTGCGCGGCGTCGACGGCGACGCGACCGACCCGGCCGTCGTCGGAAGGCTGATGCAGGGCCAGGACGCGGTGGTCGTGACCCTGGGCATCAGCGAGAGCGCGGTGCGCGTACGGCTGCGCGGCCCGGCGCGGACGGCGGCGGATGTGCGGTCGAGGGGCACCGCTGTCGTCGTCGAGCAGATGCGGCGGCACGGCGTGCGCAGGCTCGTCGTGCAGACGTCGTACGGCGTCGGCTCGACGAGGGAGCGCCTGCCCTTCGTCAACCGTGTGGTGTTCGCGCTGCTCCTGGCCCCGCAGATCGCGGACACGGAGAAGCAGGCCGCGATCGTGCACGCCAGCGGGCTCGACTGGGTGGAGCTGCAGCCCGTCACGCTCGTCGACCACGAGCTCACGAGCCCGTACGTGTCCGCCGACGGCGACATCCGCTCGACTCGCGCCTCGCGGGCGCAGGTGGGCGCCTTCCTGGCCGAAGCGGCGACGACGAGTGGCCACGCCGGCGTCTACGCGCTCTCCGACGACCCGAAGGGCTCGGCGGCCAGCGCCACGACGAAGCAGCACGAGCCCCGCGTGGCGCGCTAGCACGGCGGGCGTCAGGGCGGTGCGGCAGCGGGATCTCGAGGTCGTCGGTCCCGGCTTCGCGGTCGCTACCGCGCGAGATCGGCGGGAGTGCGCGCCCCGCACATCGCCATCGTGAGGTCCAGCTCCGCCCACAGGTGCTCGAGCACGGCCTGGGCTCCCGCGGCGCCGGCCAGCGCCAGCCCGTACACCCACGGCCGCCCGACGAGAACGGCCCGCGCGCCGAGCGCGAGCGCGACCGCGGCGTCGGCGCCGCTGCGCACCCCGCTGTCGAACAACACGGGGATCCGCCCGTCGACCGCCGCGACGATCCCCGGCAGCGCGTCGAGCGAGGCCACGCCGTTGTCGAGCTGGCGTCCGCCGTGGTTGGACACCACGATGCCGTCGACGCCGTGGTCCAGGGCGCGCGTCGCGTCGTCGGGATGCTGGAGCCCCTTGAGGACGAGGGGCAGGGAGGTGCGCTCGCGAAGCCCCGCGAGGTCGGCCCACGTCAGGGACGGCCGCGAGAAGACGTCGAGGAACGTCTCGACCGCGGCGCGCGGGAGCGGCGAACGGAGGTTGGCGCCGGTGCGGCCGGGGTAGCGGCGCGCCATCGTCGCGAGCGCCTTGACGGCCGCGAGGGTCGGGCGCGGAGCGGGTTGCGACGAAGGTGCGGGCGACGCGGCCCGCGCCTCGACGAGCCGCCGGAACGCCGGGTCGCTCGTGTACTGCGCGATGCCCTCGCCGCGCGCGAACGGCAGGTAGCCGAGGTCGAGGTCCCGGGTGCGCCAGCCTAGGTGGTGGGTGTCCAGGGTGACGACGAGGGCCTCGGCCCCGATGCGCTCGGCACGCGCGACGAACGAGTCGACCACGTCGTCGTTCTTGCTCCAATAGAGCTGGAACCACCGGGGCGAGTCGCCGAGCTCCGCCGCGACACGCTCCATCGGGACGGACGCCTGCGACGAGAGCACCATCGGCAGCCCGAGCGACCGCGCGGCGCGTGCGGCCGCGAGGTCGGCGTCACGGTGGACGGTCTCGAGCACGCCGATCGGCGCGAGCAGCAGCGGCGCCGGCAGCGTCCGGCCGAACAGCTCGACCGAGGTGTCGCGCCGCTCGACATCCACCAGCATGCGGGGCACGAGTGGCTGCCGGGCGAACGCCGCCGTGTTGGCCGCGGCGGTGCGCTGCTGGCCAGCCGAGCCGGCGACGTAGGACCAGGCGCGAGGGCTCATGCGCCGCCGCGCGGCCGCCTCGAGCGCGGCGGGCTCGACCGGGACGGGTGGCCTGCGGCCGAACACGCCCTCGCGGTAGATGCGGGACTGGATGGCCCGGCCGACGCCCTCGTCGGGACTGGGACGCATGCTGGCCTCGTTGCTCACGGCAGCAGTGTCGCAGCCGGGCCGTAGCGGGGACGCGCTCGCCGCGCGTGTACTCAAGTCCGCTCCAGCACCTCCTAGAAGACCCAACTGGCCAGGGCAGCGCGCCATGTGGCCGCTACCGTCGTGCGCATGGCGGGTCGGAGGGACCTGGGACCGCGGCGAGCGCGGGCATGGCCGGCGACGCTCACCGTCGCCGCCCTGTGCCTGCCGGGGCTTGGCGTGGCCCCGCCCGCGGCGGCCGCCACGCCCGGCGTCTCGATGACGATGACCCGCACCACCGCCCTCGTCGAGCCCGGCAATGCCGCGACCCAGGCGACCATCGGCGAGGTCGTGTCCTACACGCTCGAGACGCGCCAGGACCCGGACACGACGATCGTCGACTACGTGCTGAGCGACGATCTCGCGGACACGGGCCTGGAGTTGCTGCCCGCGACGGTCGAGGCGCAGACCGCGCTCGTCGGCGTGGGGGAGCCGTGCGCGTATGCCGGACCAGTGACGACGCCGTCCGCGGGCGGCCCGCTCACGGTGACCGGGCAGGCGATCGGCTTCACGGTGCCGGACACGACGCTCGGGCCTCAGGTGGGGTGCGCGGTCGTGCGCTTCGACGCGCGGGTGCGCGATGTCCCCGCGGGCGCGGAGCCGCTCAACCGCCGGCCAGACTCGGTGAACAACACCGCGACGCTGGTGTACGGGTTCGACGATGGGACGACAACGGAGCCCGTCACCGAGACGGCCTCTGCCAGCACCCAGATCGTCGAGCCGAATCTGCTGGTGCAGAAGCGCTCGAACGCCGTCGGGCGGCTCAGCCCTGGCCAACCACTGACCTACCAGCTCGTCGTGACCAATCAGAACGCCGCCCAGGTCTCCACGGCGCACGACGTCGTCGTCTCGGACACGCTCCCGGCCGCGGTGGCCGCGGTCGTCGACCCCGGCGGAGCCACGGTCTCGGATGGCGTCCTCACCTGGGATCTCGCGTCGCTCGCGCCCGGGGCCTCGACGACGCTGACGTACGTGGTGCAACTCGGCTCGCCGCTGGTGGCCGGCTCGGTCGTCACGAACGCGGCCTCGGCCACCGCATCGTCGCTCGACGGCGCCGCGACGGGCGAGCGCAGCGCGCAGTCCGCGTGCTCGGGCGCCGGCACCTGCCCCGGATACCGGGCGACGGCCTCGCTCGACCTCCTGGTCGCCGTGCCGGTAGTGGCGAAGGACGCGTCGCCGGCGATCCAGACGATCGGGGGCGTCAGCACGTACCAGCTCCGCGTCACGCTGCCCGCGAACCTCGACTACGGCGCGTCGCCGCTCATCCTCGGGGACGACCTCGCGGCGGCCGCGACGACCTACGTCCGGACCGTCGGGATCTCATGCCTGCTCTGTTCACCCGCAGAGCGCGACGCCCTCACGACACCCGAGCAGAACGGCACCGCGGCGTCCGGGGCGCCGGCCTGGGGCCTCGGGGTGTTGGGACCGTCGGCCTTCACGCGCTCGATCGTCATCCAGTACGACGCGCGCGTTCGGGACGTCGCGACGTCCACCGGCGGATCGTCGTTGACGAACACCGCGACCCTCGCGTTCGCTGCTGGCACGGTGTCGGCCGGTGCGACGACGTCGCTCGCGGAGCCGAACGTGACTCTCGTCAAGAGCGTCGGCACCCCGCTCGCCGCGCCGCGGACGACGACGCCCGCGACCGCGGTCCTGGGCGGAGTCGGCCAGACAGTCACGTACCAGCTCGCGGTCACGAACACGGGCAGCTGGACCGCGTACGACGTACAGGTGGCCGACGAGCCGGACTCGGTGTCCTCCCAGGGCGCCTGTACCGGTGACTCGCGACTCGTCGCGACGACCGTCCAGCCCGGGCCTGGCTGGACCGTCACCGACGGCACCCTGGGGTCGGGCGACGCCTGCCTCGGCTTCACCATCCCGACGTTGTCGCCCGGGCAGACCGTCACCATCACCTACACGCTCACCGTGCCCGCCGCGTGGCCGCGCGCCGAGCTCTTCGTCGGGCCCGAGCTGGTGAACTCGGCGCGGGTCTCGGGCTACTTCGGCCTCCCCGCGTCGGAGCGCGCAGGCAACCCCGACGTGCGGTCGTACCCGACCTCGGCCACGACCGCCAACGGCTACGTCGACCTGCCCGGCGGCGCGCTCGGCGGCCACGTCTGGCTGGACTTCGACGCCGACGGCGTGCAGGGCGCGGGCGAGCCCGGCGTTCCCGGCGTCACCGTGACCATCGACGGCGCGACGGGGACCTTGACCCGCACCACCGACGCCACCGGCCAATGGCTCACCGACGACGGCAGGACACCGCCGGCGCTGCTGCCGCCCGGTGACTACACCGTCACGGTGGACACAGCGGCGCTCCCCGGCGGACTGGCCGCGACCTTTGACCCCGACGGCGTGCTCGACTCCAGCACGGTCGTGTCCCTGCCCGAGAACGGCGTCGACCTCGACTCCGACTTCGGCTTCACCGGGACCGGGTCGCTCGGCGACCGCGTGTGGCTGGACCTCGACGGCGACGGCCTGCCGGGACCCGACGAGCCCGGCGTCCCCGGCGCCCAGCTCCAGGCGCGATGGAGCGGCGTGGACCAGGTGCTCGGCACCGCGGACGACGTCACGCTCGGCACGACGACGACGGCTGCGGACGGTACCTACGTGTCCTCGGGTGTGCCCGCCGGGCCGTCCCTGGTGACGGTGGACGCCAGCACGCTCCCGCTCGGGCTCACGCCGGGGGCGGACAGCGACGGCGGCCGTGACGGCGTCGCGTCCCGCGTGCTGGCGGCGGGGGAAGACGCCACCGACGTGGACTTCGGCCTCGAGGGAACCTCGTCCGTGGGCGACCGGGTGTGGTGGGACCTCGACGGCGACGGCCAGGACGACCCCGGCGAGCCAGGCATTCCCGGCGTCCGTCTCGACGCCGTCTGGGGCGGGTTCGACGGCGTCGTCGGGACCTCGGACGACGCGGCGCTCGCGGCTGTGACCACCGACGACGAGGGCAGGTACCGCGTCGACCGCCTGCCCGCGGGCGAGGTCGACGTCACGGTCGACCGGGCCACCCTCCCCGCCGGGATGGCCGGGACCTACGAACCGGACGGCATCCTCGACGGCCGCGCGTTCGCAGTCCTCCAGCCTGGCCAGTCCCTCCTCACCGTCGACTTCGGCTTCACGGGCACGCGCGCCATCGGGGGCCTCGTCTGGCGGGACGACGACCGTGACGGCGCGCGCCAGCCGGGCGAGCCCGCGCTGGACGGCGTCGGCCTGGAAATCCGCTACCTCGGCGCGGACGGCGTCCCGGGCGGCGGCGACGACGTCACGATCGCCACGCGCACCGCCGCCACAGCCACCGTCACCACGCTCCGCCTGGCCGCGGCCTTCGTCGGCGGCGACGCGGCGCCCGGCGAGCCGGCGTACCGCGTGCCGGGGCTCGTCGCCGGCGCGTACGTCGTCACGCTCGACGCCGCCACGCTGCCCGCGGGGACGTTCCCGTTCGCCGACGTCGACGACGGTGATCCCACGACGGCCCTGGTCACGATCGTCGACGACCTCGACGTCGACTTCGCGGTGGCAGCAGACGGCCCGAGCCCGCCACAGCCGCCGCGCTGCGCCGATTGCGGCGGAGCGATCGCCGCGACCGGCGCCGACGTGCCGCCCTGGCTGCCGCTCACGGCCCTGTGGCTCGTGCTGTCCGGGGTCGCTCTCGTCACGCTGCGCCGCCGGGCGCCCGCGTCACGCTCGTGGCCGACGAGCGCCCGGTTGCGACCGGAACGAGCGCGCAGACGGGTGTAGTCGCGGACACGGGCTTGGCGAGGCGGAGTTCGGCCCACTACGGTGCGCCCACCTGCGTAGACGCAGGATTCGACGAGTTCTTGGGAGTCTCGATGACCCAGCAGTCCTCCGCCCCCGTGGCGAACACCCCGGTCGCCGGTCAGAAGTCGCGCGTCGTCACCGGAATCCTCGGCATCCTGCTGGGGTCGCTCGGCGTCCACAACTTCTACCTGGGCTTCACCAAGAAGGCCGTGCTCCAGCTCGTCCTGTCGATCATCACGCTCGGGGTCGCGGGCATCTGGGGCTTCGTCGAGGGCATCATCTACCTCGTGTCGAAGGACCCGAAGTGGGGCGTCGACGCCGCTGGCGTTCCGCTGTCCTGACGTTCGCGCGGGGGCGGGCGCTGCCGGCGCCCGCCCCCGCGCACGCAGCCCGGCTGCACGGCGACGACCTCGCGGGCACCTAAGGTGTGCACCGATGATCACGCGAGTCGAAGGGGCGTACCAGGGCGCCGTCCGGGCCTTCCAGAACCCCATGCTGGACCTGCTCCACAAGCGGCACGCACCCCTCGTCGTCTCGCTCCTGTCGTTGGTGTTCACAGCTGAACGCCCCGCGGTCCCCGTCGCCGACGCGCACACCGAAGTGGGCGACGCGCTCGACCAGCTCCGCGCGGCCGGGTACGGCGAGGACCTGCCGGTCGGTTCCGCGCGTGACCTGTGCCGGTCGTGGGCCGAGGCGGGTTGGCTGATCCGGCAGGTGCTCGACGACGACGTCGAGGTCTACCGGCTCTCGGCGCACGCGGTCGGCGCGCTCGAGGTCGCGGGCCGCGCGGGCGGGGCCCGGGCCCGCGTCTCCCACTCGCGGGTGCGGACGCTCCTGGAGGCCGTCGAGCGGCTCGCGCGGGACGCGGACCCCGACGTCCTGGTGCGCCTGGCCCGCCTCGACACCGAGATCAAGCGCCTGCAGGCCGAGCTCGAGAAGGTGCAGCGCACCGGCCAGGTCGACGAGGTCGACGACGAGACGCTGCTCGAGGAGGCCGAGAACGTCCTGCACCTGGTGCGGGAGCTCCCGGCGGACTTCGCGCGCGTGGCGGAGTCGATCAAGGTGATGCAGCGCGACGTGGTGACCGCGCTCCGGCAGGACGAGCGCCCGACGGGCGAGGTGCTGCGCGAGTACCTGGCGCGCGGCGAGCACGTCATGGAGTCGACGAGCGAGGGCCGGGCCTTCGGGGGCGCGCTGCGCCTGATCGGCGACCCGGAGCGGCTCGACGAGCTGGCGCGGCAGCTCGACGTGGTGCTCAAGCACCGGTTCACGCGCCACCTCGCGGCAGGCCAGCGCGCCGAGCTCGGCGAGCTGGGCCGACGCATCGAGCAGGGTGTGGAGCTGGTGTTCCGCGCGCAACGTGAGGCGTCGTACGTCATCACCGCGCAGGTGCGCCACCACGACCCGCTGCGCGACCGCCAGGTCGACGACCTGCTGCGCGACGTGATGAGCGGCCTGCAGGCGTGGATCCCGGGCTCTCGTCGCGCGCACCCGGTCGACCCGTTGTCGCGGCTCCCGGTGGCGGAGGTCGAGCACCTGCGCCAGACGCTCGACGACCTGCGCGCGCCCGAGCCGCCCGCGGCCCTCGTCGAGTGGGCCGACGACGCGCCCGACGTCTCGCACGACGAGGCACGCGGCTGGGGCGGACCGCGGTATGCGGACCTGTCCGCGCACCTGAACGCGCTCGCACCGGGCGCCGACGGCCGGCTCGACGTGGCGAGCGCGTTCGAGGCCGCGCCCGACGGCCTGCGCCGGCCCGTCGACCTGCTCGGGCTGTTCGAGCTCGCGCACGCGCTGGGCATGACCGAGACCGACGACCTCGCGTACGTCGAGGCGGTGCGCCCGGATGGCACGCGGCGGCGCTTCGCGTTCGGCGGCGCGACGGTCACCACCAGGCACGCCGCGCGGTCAGGCGCGGCACAGGACACGGCGACGAAGGACGAGGCATGACCGAGACGACCGAGGCCGGCTTCATCGAGCCCGTGTCCATGGAGGACGACCCCGCCGAGCTGTTCGCGGGCGACTCCGGCACGCTCGACGCCGAGGTGCGCCGCGTGCTGGTGCGGCTCCTGCAACGCCGGTTCCTCGTCGCGGAGAAGAACCCCGCCCAGTGGCGGACGCTGATCGAGAACCAGCAGGTCGTCGAGTCGCGCCTGCACGACCTGTTCGTGCGGCTCGTGGTCGACCACGACCGCGGCCTGGCGTACAAGCAGCAGGTCCGCTCCGCCGAGCTCGACGTGCCCGTGCTGCTGCGCGACGACCCGTACTCGCGGGCCGAGACGCTCGTGCTGGTGCACCTGCGGACTGTCTACCAGCGCGGCCGGGGTGCGGGCGAGGCCTCTGCGCGCGTGGACGTCGAGGAGATCGAGCAGACCGCGCTGACCTTCTTCGACCCCGACGACACCAATGTCGCATCCCGGCAGCGCGAGGTCCGGGCTGCCGTCGCACGGCTCGCGAAGGACGGGCTGATCGAGGAGGAGTCCGAGGGACGGTTCCGGATCACGCCCCTGGTCGAGGTCGTGCTGAGCAACGAGCGGCTCGTCGAGCTGCGGGACTGGCTGCAGGGCCACCACGAGACGCACGAGGAGCCCATCCGATGACCATGATCGACACGTTGTTCGGCCTGGTCTCCGCGGCGTCCACGGGCCAGCAGTGGGTCGCGCGCGACCTGCAGCTGGTCAACTGGGGCGGCTACGACGGGCACCACCGCGTCCGCCTGGCGTCCACCGCGACGCTGCTCTCCGGTGGCTCGGGCTCGGGCAAGTCCACACTCATGGACGCGTACATCGCGCTGCTGATGCCACACACCACACCGTTCAACGGCGCCTCCAACGGGGGAGTCGTCGGCCGGCCCCGCGGCAAGGACCAGCGCAACATCCTGTCGTACGCGCGCGGCAAGCTCGACGAGTCGCGCACCGAGGACGGCACGCGCGAACGCGTGCTGCGCGGCGACAGCCGCGACACGTGGTCCGCGATCGCGATGACATGGGCCGACCAGTCGGGCGCTGAGCTCACGGGCGTGCGGGCCTGGTACGTGCCGTCGTCGGCGCGCGTGCTGGAGGACGTGGTCGCGGTCCGCGCGACGATCGACGGCACGTTCGACCTGCGTGACCTCGCGCCCGCCGCGGCGCAGCGCCTCGCGCGCCCGGCGGTCGTCGCCACCGGCCTGAGCTGCTATGACACCGACCGCGACTTCACCGCGCGCCTGCACTCGACGCTCGGCATCGGCGCCACGGGCGACGGCGCCAAGGCCGTCGCGCTGCTCGGCCGCATCCAGGCGGGCCAGCAGATCACCACGGTCGACGCGCTCTACAAGGCGATGGTGCTCGAGGAGCCGGACACCTACGCGACCGCCGACGCTGTCGTCGAGCAGTTCGACAAGCTGTCCGGCACCCGCGAGCAGATGATCACCGCGCGCCAGCAGGTCCGCGCGCTCGAGCCGATCCGCGCGCTGCGCGCGCAGGCCGAGGACGCCGCCAGCCGGCTGCGGGTGGTCGACGCACTCGGCTCGTTCGACGACGACGCGTCGTCGGCCGCGCTGTGGCGCCACGAGCGCCGCCTCGGGCTGCTCCGCGCGGTCGAGCAGGACCAGCAGGCCCGCCACCAGCGCGCGCAGCGCTCGGCCGACGAGACCTCCACGCGCCTCAAAGCGGCCAAAGCCGAGCTCGACGGCGTCAAGGAGACCCTGTGGGCGTCCGGCGGCGACCGCCTGGCGGCCGCGCAGCGCGAGCTCAAGGCCGTCGACGCCCGACTCGAAGAGGTCACGCGCGCGCGGCGACGACTCGACGACGCGCTGCGCTCGGGCCTCGACGCGGGCGCCTCGTCGCGCGCGGAGTTCACGGCGCTCGCGACGAAGGCCGCCGCCGCGCTCGCGGACACGGGCTCCAAGGAGGCGGCCCGAGGCGCGTTCGGTGACGCGATGGCCGAGCGGAAGCAGGCGCGCGCGGACGTCGCGGAGGCGCAGGCCGAGCGCGACGAGGTGGCCCGGCGCAAGGACAACATCCCGGGTGATCTGCGCGCCGCGCGCGCCGCGCTCGCGCAGGCCGCCGGTTTGTCCGAGGACGAGCTGCCGTTCGTCGCGGAGCTGGTCGAGGTCCGCACCGAGCACGAGCCGTGGCGTGACGCATTCAACCTCGCGCTCGGCGGGTTCGCGACGGTGGTGCTCCTCGACATCGCGCACCTGGGCGCGTTCCGCAAGGCGATCGACGCGGTGCCGCTCGCGCGCCGCATCCGGTTCGAGGGTGTGCACACGGGCCTGCGCGAGGACGTCGGGATCGACGCCCGGACGCTGCCCGGCCGCCTGGACTTCCGCTCAGGGCCGTTCACGGGCTGGCTGCGCTCGCGGTTGGCGGAGCGGTTCGCGTTCGTGTGCGTCGACACCCCCGGCGAGCTCTCGCAGCACGCCAAGGCACTGACCCGCTCGGGCCAGACCTCCGAGGGCACGCAGGGCGCACACGGCGGCCAGGGCCGCGCCAACGTCCTGGGGTTCACCAACACCCGGCGCCTCGCGCACCTCGAGACGCAGGTCGCGCGCGCCCAGGACCGGCTCGGGGCCGCGGAGGCCGCGGTCACCGACGCCGAGCGCCGGCTGGACCGCCACGACGAGGAGCTGCGCGCCTACCGGCTGGTCACCGAGACCTCGTGGGAGGACGTGGACGTCGCCGCTGTCGAGTCCGAGCGGGCCCGCTGGCAGCGTGTCGTCGACGACGTGACGGGCGGCAACCCCGAGGTGACGGCGCTGCAGCGTCGGGTCTCCGAGCTGGAGGCGACGATCGACGCGTTGGGCGACGCGCTCGGCCGGGCTCGCGCCGACGTGACGGCGCTCGACGACGCCTGGGGCACGACGACCGACGAGGTGGACCGTGCGCAGCTCGCGCTCGACGCCGCGCAGGACGCGGGCACGACGATCGCGGCGGACCAGCGCGCGTACCTCGAGGCGCTGCTCGGCGACGACTCGGCAGGGGCGCCGACGGGCCTGGCCAAGGGCGCGCGGCCCACCGACACGCTCGGCGCATTCGACCGGACCTTCGCGCGCGCCAACGACCTGCTCGCGGCCGACCGGAATGCCGCCACCCAGACGATCGTCGCCGCCCGCGACTCGCTGCGCCGCACGTTCGAGATGTTCGTCGAGCGCTGGCCGGACCCGAACCTGGGCTCCGACCCCGAGGCGTCCTACGCGGACTTCGAGCGCATCCTCGTCGAGCTCGAGGCCAACGGGCTGCACGAGCTCGAGGACGAATGGCGCAAGAGCCTCCTGCGACTGTCCGGAAACGACCTGACCGACCTCGCCAACGCGATCGCCCGCTCGGTGCGTGAGATCAAGGAGCGCATCCGCCCGGTCAATGACATCCTCGCCGACCTGCCGTTCGCCGACGACGACCACCGATTGCGCATCGACGCCCGCGACACGCAGTCCACGGTGGTGGCGCGCTTCCGCAAGGAGTTGCGCGACCTGCGTGAGCTGCTCGCCACCGACGCCACCGACGCCGAGCGCGAGCGCCGGTACCTGCGCATGGCCAAGACGATCGACCGGATCCGCCGCACCGCGCCGGACTTCGCGGATCTGATCGACGTGCGGCGCCACGTGCGGCTCAGCGCCGAGAAGGTGGACCTCGACGGCGAGCACGTCGCGCTTTACGACCACATCGGCGAGAAGTCCGGTGGCGAGTCGCAGGAACTCGTCGCGTTCATCGTCGGCGCGGCGCTGCGCTATCAGCTCGGTGACGCGACCGCCGATCGCCCGCGGTATGCGCCCGTCTTCCTGGACGAGGCGCTCATCAAGGCCGACGCCCGCTTCACCGGCCGCGCGATCGGCGCCTGGCGTGGGCTGGGCTTCCAGCTGATCATCGGCGCCCCGAACGACAAGTTCGGCGCCTTGGAGCCGCACGTCGACCTCAAGTACGTCGTCCTCAAGGACACGTCGGGCCGCTCCCGCACCAAGCCGGTGGCCGGCCTCCCGGTGACAGGCGGGTGACCGTCCCATGACCGCGCGCCTCGTCTCGCCCATGGACGCGGGCCGCGCGGTGCTGCGCCGGCTCGACGACGGCTGGGCGGCGGCCGTGTGCGACGAGGCCACGGGCGGCGTCGCGGTCCTCTGCGACGTCCCGCTGAGCCCAGGCCTACGGTCCGGGGCGGACGTCGCGCGGATCGGATTCGGAGCGTGCCACGACTGGCAGCAGGCGTGGGACGACGTTGACCGGGGTGAGTCGGTCGCGGGCCTCGCGGTGCGGCGCCGCTCGGTCACGGTCGCGGGCGTGGGCTGGAGTCTGCCCCAGGCGCTCCACGTCGCGACGATCGACGGCGCCATCGAAGTGCTGCGGCGCACGGGCGCTGGCGCACCCGCGGTCGATCTGCAGCGCGCGCGTCTGCTCGCGGCGGACCTGCTCGCGTGCGGCGCCGACCTCGGCGCCGTGACGCTGCGTGCTGCGATGCGCCTCTCGGACGTCGACGCGGCCGTGGCGGTGTCCGCCGTCCGGTGGCTGGCTGACCATCCTGACCTCGGCGAATGGACCGCCCGCCAACTGCCGGTCCAAGGCATGCACTCCAAGTGGATCGAGCAACACGCGGCCCTGCTGCGGCGGCTGACCGGCCGAGACGTGCAGCACGAGCTCGCGCCACGCGTCGCCGTCGTGCACCTGACCTACGTGGACCCCGGCCACCTCGCGGCGGGCGGCCGGCGGCACGACGCCTGGACGGCCGGCGACGTGCACGGCCTTGCCTACCAGCCGCGGGTGGTGCTCGTCGTCGAGAACCGCGACTGCCGGTTCCGTTTCCCTCCGGTGCCAGGCGCAGTGGTGGTGGAGGGAGTCGGCAACGCGGCGTCGGCGCTGCTCGCCGACATCCCATGGATCCGGGAGGCGGACGTGGTCGCGTACTGGGGAGACATCGACGCCGCCGGCTTCGCGATCCTCGACCGGTTCCGCGCCGCGATGGCCGGGCGGGGGCCGGACGGCGGCCAGCCGCGCGACGTGCGCTCGATCCTGATGGACTTCGCCACGTTCGAGCGGCACCGCGAGCCCAGTGGCGTCGCCCACGATCCCGCGGGGAGGCCGTTGCCGCACACGGTGACGAGCCTGGCGTGGCTCACGCCTGACGAGAGCGCCGCCTACCAGTCCGTCGCCACTGCCGGGCCGGCCACCGTCCGGCGCATCGAGCAGGAGCGGCTGCCGATCTCGGAGGCGGTGGCCGCTCTCTCCGAGCTCGACGCCTGACGGTGTGGCCCGTGCGTCTGGGTCAGGGCTGGCGGCGCTCCACTCGCCAGGCTGCGGGGGCGTCGAGGCCGCCCTCGCCCACGCGGACATAGACCAGCCGGTCGTGCAGGCGGTCGCGTCGCCCGGCCCACAACTCGACCTCGTCGCACGTGATCCGCCAGCCGCCCCAGGTGTCCGGCGTGGGGACATCGGTGGGTGAGCCGGTGTCGGGGAAGCGCGAGGCCGCGGCTGCGTACGCGGCGACGAGGACCGCGCGGTCGGCCACCGGCTGCGACTGGTGCGATGCCCACGCGCTGATGCGTGAGCCCCACGGGCGGGCCGCGAAGTACGCGTCGACCTCGGCGCGGTCCAACTCGCGTGCGCTGCCCCGGAACCGCACCGCGCGGTACATCGACGGCCACGTCAGCGCCGCGGCGACCAGGCCGGTGGCCTGGATCGCCTGGCTCTTGGCCGACTCCAGATCGGTCACGAAGCCGGGCCCGCGCTCGTCGAGGAACCGCATCAGGACGGTGCGCACGTCGGGCCGGCCCTGCGCGTCGACCGTCGCGATCGACAACGCGGTGGGCTCGGGCACGTCTGCGCGCTCGGCGTTCCGGTGTTCGGCGGCGGCGACCCATGCGCGCACGATCTCGAGCGGCGCTCCGGTCAGCGCGGACTCGTCCAGGCCCTCGTCGGGGTACTGCCAACGCACCACATCCACGGCGGCAGCGTAGACGTGTCGAGCCCGCCGCGGCCTACGCGAGTTCGAGCCGCAAGCGCGTCGAGGACCGGCGGCACCGCCTCACGGGGCCGGCGGTCAGGGCTGATCGGCCTCGGGCAGGTGCCGCGTCGCGTCCTCGTAGGCCGCCGCATCGGGCGCGGCGCCGGGCGCGTAGATGAGCCGGACCACCCCGGTGGGGTAGATCTCCGAGCGCAGCAGCGTCAACAGGTAGCGCGGCTCGCCCTCGTCGAACAGGCGCTCGCCACGCCGCGCCGCGACGGGGTGCACGAGCAGCCGGAGCTCGTCGACGAGGCCAGCGGCCAGCAGCGCCCGCACCACGGAGATCGACCCGGGGACCAGCACCTTCCTGATGCCCGGCTCCTCCTTGAGCGCCCGCACGGCCTCCACGAGGTCGCCGCGCACGGCCTCGGCGTGGCGCCAGCCCAGGTCGTCTCCACGATGCGTCACGACCAGCTTGCGGGTGTCGCCGAGCTGCGCCGCGAACCCGGCGTCCTCGCCGCCGGCAGCCTCGCGGTCCGGCCAGGCGCCCGCGAAGCTGTCGTAGGTCGTGCGCCCGAGGACCAGGACATCCGCACCCTCGTAGTCCTCGCCTACGGCGGCGCCCATGTGCTCGTCGAAGTACGGGAAGTGCCACTCCGGGTCGATCTCGACGACGCCGTCGAGCGAGATGAAGAGCGTCGAGACGAGCGTGGCCATGGGGACCTCCAAGTGGGCGTCGGCAGCCTCGTCGAACCTAACGCCCGCCCGGCGGCAGGCAAAGGCGCCCGGGATCCGGGGGCTCGCCGCCGCGGGCGCGACACGCGGATGACCCGGGCGACACTCGGATGGGTGATGATGGCCCGCATGACTTTCGAGCCTCTCGACGACGAGAACCCGCTGGCCACCGTCTCCCCGCTGCCGTACGGGCTACCGGACTACACGCGCATCCGCGAGGAGCACTACCGCCCCGCGATCCTGGCCGGCATGGCCGAGCACCGCGCCGAGATCGACGCGATCTCGGCGAACGAGGACGCGCCCACGGTCGAGAACACGCTGGAGGCGCTCGAGCGCGCGGGCCGGCTGGTGGAGCGGGCGTTCACGATCTTCCACAACCAGGCGAGCTCCGACTCGACCCCCGGCCTTGAGGCGCTCGAGGCCGAGATCGCGCCGCTGATCGCCGCGCACCTCGACGCCCTCCACCTGGACCAGCGGCTGTTCGCTCGCCTGGAGACGCTCGACGAGCAGGCCCGCGCGGGCGAGATCGCGCTCGACGACGACACCGCGTGGCTCCTGCACCGCACGCGCACCGAGTTCATCCGGGCCGGCGTCCGGCTCGACGACGCGGCGCAGGACCGCCTGCGCGCGCTCAACGCGGAGATCACGACGCTCGAGACCACGTTCGGCCGCACGATCGTCGCAGGGCTGAACGACGCGGCTGTGCTGGTCACCGACGAGGCCGAGCTCGCGGGCCTGCCCGACGACGCGCGCGCGGCCGCCGCGCAGGCCGCCGCCGGCCGCGGCCACGAGGGGGCGTGGCTTCTGGAGCTGCAGCTCCCGACCGGTCAGCCGCAGCTCGCGATGCTGCGCGACCGCGCGACGCGCGAGCGCCTGTTCCGCTCGTCGGCGGACCGCGGCCTCGGCGGCGAGCACGACACGCGGGCCACGTTGCTGCGCATCGCGCGTCTGCGCGCCGAGCGCGCTCAGCTTCTCGGCTTCGAGGACCACGCGGCGTACATCGCCGCGGACGCGACCGCGGCCTCGTCGCAGGCGGTCACCGCGATGCTCGAGCGCCTCGCGCCCGCGGCGGTGGCCAACGCGCGCGCCGAGGCGACCGAGCTGGAGCGTGCGCTCCAGGCCGACGAGCCGGGCGCCACGCTCGAGCCGTGGGACTGGGCGTTCTACGCCGAGCGCGTCCGGGCGCAGGTCCGCGCTCTCGACGAGGCGGCGCTGCGCCCCTACCTGGAGCTCGAGCGGGTGCTCGTCGACGGCGTCTTCAACGCCGCGACGCAGCTGTACGGGATCACGTTCGCCGAGCGCGCGGACCTCGTCGGCTACCACCCCGACGTGCGCGCGTTCGAGGTGTCCAACGCGGACGGCTCGGGGCTCGGGCTGTTCCTGGCGGACTACTGGACGCGCGACTCCAAGCGCGGCGGCGCCTGGATGAACAACCTGGTGGACCAGTCCACGCTGCACGGCGAGCAGCCGGTCGTCGTGAACAACCTCAACATCCCCAAGCCCCCGCCGGGTGAGCCCACGCTGCTGACCTGGGACGAGGTCACGACGATGTTCCACGAGTTCGGGCACGCGCTGCACGGCCTGTTCTCGGCGGTCCGCTACCCGTCGCAGTCGGGCTGCCGTGTGCCGCGCGACTTCGTCGAGTACCCGTCGCAGGTCAACGAGATCTGGGCGTGGGAGCCGCAGATCCTCGCGGCGTACGCGCGCCACCACGTCACGGGCGAGCCCATCCCGGCCTCGTGGATCGAGACGATGGTGGCCGGCCGCCAGGACGGCGAGGGCTTCAAGACGACCGAGTACCTGGCCGCCGCGCTCCTCGACCAGGCCTGGTACCGGCTGGCGCCCGACGAGGTGCCCACGAACGCCGGGGACGTCGAGGCGTTCGAGGCCGCCGCTCTCGAGCGGGCCGGGATCGCGTTCGCGCCCGTGCCGACCCGCTACCGCAGCACGTACTTCAACCACATCTTCTCGAGCGGCTACAGCGCCGGGTACTACTCGTACATCTGGTCGGAGGTGCTGGACGCGGATACGGTCGAGTGGCTGCGGGAGAACGGTGGCCTGCGGCGCGAGAACGGCGACCGCTTCCGCGCGGCGCTGCTGTCCCGCGGCGGCTCGCGTGACCCGCTCGACTCCTTCCGGGATCTTCGGGGGCGCGACGCTGACATCGCGCCGCTGCTGGCGCGCCGCGGCCTGACCGCGGCTGCGGGGGTGTGACGACTGGCTGGTGACGACCGGCTGGTGACGACTGGCTGGTGACGACCGGCGCAGCCTGACGACGGCCGCGCGCACGACGCTTCGAGGAGGTCGACCGATGGCCACCTGGGAGGACGTGCGCGCGGCCGTCGCCGCGCTGCCGGACACGAGCGAGCCGACGCCGCGGACGTGGCGAGCGCACGGTAAGCCGTTGGTGTGGGAGCGGCCGCTGCGCGCCGCGGACCATGAGGCGCTCGGCGCCGCCGCGCCCACCGGTGACATCCTCGGCTCCCGCACCGCGGGGCTCGAGGGCAGGGAGGAGTGGCTGCGCTCCTGCCCGGCGGTGTTCGTCACGCCGCACTTCGACGGCTATCCCGCCGTCCTCGTCGAGCTCGCGCGCATCGAGCCCGACGACCTGCGCGAGCTGGTGCTCGAGGCCTGGCTCACCCAGGCGCCCAAGCGGGCGGCTCAGGCATGGCTCGACGAGCACCGCGAGTAGCCGCCGCCTGCTGAGACGCCCGGGTCGACGAGGCTTCGCGTCGGCGCCCCCAGGTAGGTTGGCGCCCATGCCTGCCGATGCCGCGACCCACCCCACCGCCGCCGACGAGGTCGTGGGACTCTGTGCCGACCTGATCCGCTTCGACACCTCGAACTACGGCACGAACGAGGGCCCGGGGGAGCGCGCCGCCGCCGAGCACGTCGCTGGGCTGCTCGACGAGGTGGGCTTGGCGCCGGAGCTCTTCGAGAGCGACAAGGGCCGTGCGAATGTCGTCGTGCGTCTTCCCGGGACGGACTCGTCGCGTCCCGCGCTCGTTCTGCACGGCCACCTCGACGTGGTGCCCGCGCGGGCGGCCGACTGGCGCGTGGACCCGTTCGCGGGGCACGTCGAGGACGGGCTGTTGTGGGGCCGCGGCGCCGTGGACATGAAGGACATGGACGCGATGATCTTGGCCGTCGTGCGCCAGATGGCCCGCGAGGGCCGTCGCCCGGCGCGGGACGTCGTCGTCGCGATGTTCGCCGACGAGGAGGCGGGTGGCGTCTACGGCGCGCACTGGGCTGTCCGGAACCGCCCCGACCTGTTCGAGGGCGCGTCCGAGGCGATCAGCGAGGTCGGCGGATTCTCCGTCGACATCGACGGCCACCGCGCCTACCTGCTGCAGACCGCCGAGAAGGGCCTGTCGTGGTTGCGCCTCGTCGCCGACGGCCGGGCCGGGCACGGCTCGCAGGTGGCCGAGGACAACGCGGTGACACATGTGGCCGAGGCGGTCGCGCGCATCGGGCGCCACCAGTGGCCGCTTCAGCTCACACCGACGGTCCGGGCGCTCCTGGAGGGGGTCGCGCGCCTCACCGGCCTACGCTTCGACCCCGACGACTCGACGAGCGTGGACGCCCTGGTCGCGGCATTGGGGCCCGCGTCGCGGTTCGTCGGCGCGACGCTACGGCACACGACGAACCCCACCCAGCTCGAGGCTGGCTACAAGGCGAACGTGATCCCCGGCCGTGCCGAGGCGACCGTGGACGGCCGGTTCCTTCCGGGCTACGAGGAGGACTTCACGACGACCGTCAAGGACCTCGCCGGGCCGCACGTGCGCATCGAGCACGTGCACCACGACGTCGCGCTCGAGGCGCCGCACACCGGGTCGCTCGTCGACGCCATGTCCGACGCGCTGCTGGCTGAGGACCCCGGCGCCACCGTCCTGCCGTACACGCTCTCGGGCGGCACCGACAACAAGTCTCTCTCTCGCCTGGGAATCACCGGGTACGGGTTCGCGCCTCTGCGGCTGCCCGCCGACCTCGACTTCGCGGGCATGTTCCACGGCGTCGACGAGCGCGTCTCGACCGACGCCTTGGTGTTCGGCACGCGCGTGCTCGACCGCCTGCTCGCCACCTGCTGATCGCGCCGGCGCCGCTGGTTGGGCGGGCCCGGCCGTTCGCGCAGGTCGGGGGCTTGCGGTGTCCGATTCGCCGGACTAGAATCGTACACACGTTCGATTCGACGCGATGGTGGGGGCGGGATGGGCGACGGGGGCTCCGAGGCGGCGGTGCTCGGCCTGGCCGTGCCGCCCGGCGTCTCGTGGTCGGCTGGCTGGCCACACGGTGGCTACGAGGCTCCTCGGGCCGAGCCGAAGTTCCTCGACGAGGCTGAGGTGCAGGACTGGCCGATCGAGCCGTCGGGCGCGGATGCGATCGACCCGTTCGACAGGGACGGGCCGCCCTTCGCGGTGTCGTGCTCGCGCGAGCAGTGGGCGGACCGAGTGGCGGTTGCCGCCGCGGACGAGGCTGCGCTGGCGGGCGATGGGACGGTCCGTTTCCTCGGTGTGGGAGCCGGTGTGCGCGATCACGGCCCGCACCTGCTTCCTGACGGGATCGCGGAGCTGTGGCCGAATACGGCCGTGTTGGCGAGCACCGAGCCGGGCCCGGACCTTGCCGCGGTGCTCGAGCTGGCCGACCTCTCGTCGTTGACCGACGCGGGCGTGCTCGAGGTCGTCGCCGCGGCGACGCGCCTGGCGTCGTGGGCGCAGGCGAGAGCGGCAGTGCGGCCGCGCACCTGGCCGAGCGCGCGAGTGTCACGCCAGCCGATGAGCGCGGTCGTGACGCGCGGTTCTCTTGCGCGGCGGGGGACGAGGTCGCGTTGCGACTGGGGTGGTCTCGGTTCGCCGGTGCGCGCTTGGTCCGTGACGGCCTCGCGCTCGCGACGACGCTGCAACCGTTGGATGAGGCCCTGCGGCGTGGGGACCTGGACATGGCGCGGGCTCGCCCCCTGTTGGACCGTCTATGGGACCAGGCGCCCGGCCTCGCGCTCGCGGTCCAGGAGCAGGTGCTCCCGGACGCTCCGGGGCGCACGCCGACGCAGCTGGCCCGGGACGTGGAGGCCGCGATCCTGGTGGCGGACCCGGAGTCCGCCGAGCTGCGCCACCACGCGGCCGTCGTGCGCCGCCGGGTCGACGCGCCACGGTCCCTGCCTGACGGCATGGCGGCCCTGCGCGCGATCCTGCCCGCGCACGCCGCCGCCATGGTCCACGCCACTCTCGATGCCTCCGCGCGTGGCGCCCGCTCCGGCGGCGACCCTCGCACGCTCGACCAACTCCGTGCCGACGCGTTGGTGGGCGTGGTGCTCGGCCCCGCCGACCTCGCGACCGACCTCGTGGACGACCTCGTCGAGGACCGTGAGGTGCCGCCTGACCACGCCGACGCGGTCCGTGGAGCTGCCGCGGTGCGTGAGGCTGATTCGGTCCACCGCAACGGTGCGGCGCCAGGCGATGACAGGGTGCGCAGGGCCAACGCGGTCCCGGCGCGTGGGGCTGACGCGGCGCTTGGCGCGGAAGCGGGCACCGGTCCGCGGGTGCGGATGCGGCGGCCGCGGACCCAGGTGAACGTGACGGTGTCGCTCACGACGTTGCTAGGACTCGATGAGGCGCCTGGTCACCTGGACGGCCATGGCCCAATCAGCGCCGCGCACGCCAGGATGCTGGCGTTGGAGGGGCCGTGGCGCCGAATCGTGCTCGACCCGCTCGACAACACGGTGCTGGACGTCGGGCGCACCCGCTACCGGCCTCCCGCTGCGATCGCCGATCATGTGCGCGCGCGTGACACCACGTGTGTGTGGCCGGGCTGTGTCGTCCCCGCCGAGAGCGCCGACCTCGACCATACGGTCGAGGCGCACGAAGGGGGGACGACCTCGGTCGCGAACCTCGCACCCCTGTGCCGACACCATCACCGGCTCAAGGGCGAGCAGGGCTTCGACCTGGCGCAGCCCTACCCGGGCGTCTTCGTGCTGCTCACGCCCACCGGCCAACGCCTGCTCCGGCTGCCCGGAGGGGTCGTCCGGCGACTGGCGCGGTGGTCACATGGGAGACGATCGGGAGGGGTCGACGGCGTGGTCGTCGCGCCGCCACGCGATCTCGCCAGCGCTTCCCGCGCTCCGGAGTCGGACCGCCCGCCACCGTTCTAGGACGAAAAGCGGGTTGGGACAGCGGGCGGGTTGGGACAGCGGGCGGGTCGGGACCGAGGCTGGTCTCAGGACTAGCGGGCCGGTCCAGGCCAGAGGCTGGTCCCGGGGGACGGAAGGCGTGCTTCGGCGTGGCTCAGTCGTCGAGGGTGCCGCGCACGCGGATGATCTTGCGGCGCAGCCAGACCTTGCGCTCGCCGCCGTAATACACCACCGAGCGGGCGAGCTCCCAGCGGCCGTACTCCGCCTCGTCAGTCAGGTAGCGGTGTGCGTCGGTGGGTTTCGTCGTGCGGGGGATGCTGACCACGCGGTACTCGTACTGTCCGCCCAGCGCCACCCACGTGCGCTTGGTTCCCAACTGACGCATCCGCCGCCGCCTCTCGTCGTGGTGCGCCCATTGTGCCCGCCCTGTCCGGGGAAGCCAGCGGACCCCGCCCGGCGAGTGCCGAGCGGGGTCACGCTGTGTCGACTGGAGTGGTTCCGCACAGGCCAGAGCGGCTCAAGACCAGAGTGGCCGAGGCGGCGCCAGCCCTGGCAGTTTCTCTGGCTGCACTACTTTGTACGGATCAATTGTCGGGTTCTTGCGTGGTGACGCAGGCAGGCCCTACGAAAGCGCATCGAAACCGTGAAGGCGCCCAGACGAGAAGTTCGGGACGTTTCCGACCGCCGGGACTATCGGGCGGTGCCGGAAGCCTCGTCGGCGGTACCTTCGAGACATGACCGTCGACCCGCGCGCCGCGCTGGACCGCCTGATCGCCGCCCTCGAGGCGCACTACAACGCCGTCGCGTCCAAGCACGGCGACGACGACCCGGCAGTCGACGACGCCTACGAGGTGCTCGCCGACGCGTTCGAGGTCTACGACGAAGCGCTCGCCACGGTCCACGGCGAGGCCACGCCCTTCTACCTGGGCGAAGAGGACGACGAGGACGACGAGGACGACGACGAGTACGACGACGACGCCGCCGACGACTCGGAGTACGACGACGAGGCCGCGGACGACTCCGAGTACGACGACGAGGCCGACGACCTCGACGCCGACGACCTCGACCTAGACGACGAGCTCGCGCACTAGAACCGCTCCGGGTAGCCCAGTGTCGGCGCGCTGACGTCGTCGAGCGCCTGCCCGAGCTCGGCGGGGAGCTCGAGGTCGAGCGCGCCGAGCGATGCCCGAAGCTGGTCCGCCGAGCGTGCCCCGACGATCGCGCTCGCGACCGCCGGCCGCTGCCGCACCCACGCGAGCGCGACCTCGAGCGGCGCCCGGTCCAAGCCCGCGGCAGCCGTCACCAGGGCGTCCACGACAGCCGCCGCGCCCGCGGTCAGGTACGGCTGGACGAAGCCCGCGAGGTGGGCCGACGCCGCGCGCGAGTCGGCCGGGATGGTCCGCCGGTACTTGCCCGTGAGCACACCGCGGCCGAGCGGGGACCACGCGAGCACGCCCGCCCCGAGCGACTGGGCCGCCGGCACGACCTCGCGCTCGATGCCGCGCTGCAGGAGCGAGTACTCGGCCTGGACGGCGGCGAGCCCCACGTCGTCGCCCAGGAGGCTCGCCATGCGCGCCACCTGCCAACCGGCGTGGTTGGCGACGCCGACGTAGCGCGCGCGCCCGCTGGTCACCGCGAGCCGCAGCGCGGACGCGGTCTCCTCGAGTGGCGTCCGTGGGTCCGGGGTCTGCACCAGGAACAGGTCCAGGTAGTCCGTGCCGAGCCGGCGGAGCGACGCGTCGAGCGACGCGAGCAGGCCCCCGCGTGAGGCGTCGACGACCGGGCCCGTCGCGGTGCGCCGCACGCCCGCCTTGGTGCACAGCACGACGTCGTCGCGCGCGACCGTGCTGTCCAGGAGCGTGCCGATCAGCTCCTCGGCGCCACCGTCGGCATACGACGCGGACGTGTCGACGAGCGTGCCCCCCGCGTCGACGAAGTCGCGCAACTGCTCCGCGGCCTCGTGTTCGTCGGTGTCGCGGCTCCACGTCATGGTGCCCAACCCGAGACGTGAGACACGCAGGCCGGATCGGCCGAGATGACGCTGCTCCATGGGCCGCCAGCCTAGTGCGGCTAAGGTTGCCGCCCGTGGCAGACATGGGCGCGGGCGAGGCGATCATTCTCGGACTGGTGCAAGGGTTGACCGAGTTCCTCCCGGTCTCGTCGAGCGCGCACCTGCGGATCGTCGGGGACTTGATGGGCGGGGATCCCGGGGCCGCGTTCACCGCGATCACGCAGCTCGGCACCGAGGCCGCGGTGCTGCTGTACTTCCGCCGCGACGTCAAGGCCATGGCGCTCGCATGGTGGCGCGCGCTGCGCGGCGCCTACGTGGCCCACCCCGGGGGCGGCGCGGGGCTCGGCGGCCGGGGAGCCGAGGTGCGCGCGCGCATGGGCGCGCCCGTCGACCAGCCGGTGGACCACGACGCCCTGATGGCGTGGTTCATCATCCTGGGGTCGATCCCGATTGTCGTGCTCGGGCTGATCTTCCAGAACCCGATCGAGACCGCGTTCCGCAACCTGTGGCTCATCGTGCTGACGCTCGCCGGCTTCGCGCTCATCCTCGGCTGGGCCGACAAGGTCGGCACCAAGGTCCGCACACTGGACCAGCTCACACCCCGCCATGCGCTGCAGTTCGGCTTCTGGCAGGCGCTCGCGCTCATTCCCGGCGTCTCGCGCTCGGGCGGCACGATCACCGGCGGGCTGCTCATGGGCTACACGCGCGAGGCCGCCGCGCGGTACTCCTTCCTGCTGGCCATGCCCGCGGTGTTCGGGTCGGGGCTGTTCCAGCTCGTGAAGTCGGTCGACGAGTTCGGATCGGCCGGCACGCCCGGGTTCGGCTCGACCTTGCTCGCGACTCTGGTCGCGTTCGTCGTCGGCTACCTCGTGATCATCGTGTTCCTGAAGATCGTCTCGACGTTCAGCTACAAGCCGTTCGTCTGGTACCGGCTCGGCCTCGCGGCGCTCGTCGTCGTCCTGCTGCTGACGGGAGTGCTCGACGCGACACCGGCGGCGTCCTGACGGCCTACAGCCAACCCGAGCGCCGGAACGCGCGGTGCAGCACGACGCACAGGCCGGCAATCACGCCGAGCACGAGCGGGTAGCCGAACGTCCAGGCCAACTCCGGCATGTGCGCGAAGTTCATGCCGTAGATGCCCGCGATCAGCGTGGGCACGGCGCCCATGGCCGCCCACGCAGAGATCTTGCGCATGTCTTCGTTCTGCCGCACCGAGACCTGCGTCAGATGCACCGAGAGCATCGCGTCGAGCAGCGAGTCGTGAGCGTCGAGGTGCTGGTCCAGGCGGTCGGCCGACGCCTGCACGCGGTGCAGCCAGAGATCCGTGCGCCTGGACGCGTGCTGCGCGTCGGCGGCCTCGCGCGTCTCGGCCTGCAGCGCAGGGAGAACCGTCGTCAGGGGATTGAGCGCGCGCCGCGCCTCGGCGATCTCACGCTTGAGGGCGTAGATCTGCTCGAGCGGGTCGGCCTTGCCACGCTGCTCGGCGAACACGAGGGCCTCGGTGTCCGCGACCGCGTCGCCCAGCTCGGCCTCGACGTCGGACGCGCGCGACACCAGCGTCAAGATGATCGCGGCGAGGACCTGGCGCACGCCCTCGTCGGGCACCGGAAGCCCTGAGCACAGCGTCTCCGCCGCCGCCGGCAGGACGGCCGCCGCGCCGATCTCGCTGGTCAGGATCACGTCGCGCCCCAAGACGCAGACGAGCATGCCGGTGTGGACGTCACGCGAGTCGACGACGTAGGAGAGCGTCGGCACCGAGACCACGATCTCGCCGTCCGCGGACCGCTCGACGTGCGCGCGCAGGCGGTGGCCACGCTCGGGCTCGTGCCGCAGCTCGTGACGACGAAGCAGCTCGACCGCCTGCGCGCTCACGCCGTGGGCCAGCGCCACGGGGCCGAGCTCGTCCACGGTCGGCACGGACACCCACACGGGCCCCCCGCCCGCGGCGGACGCGACCTCCCAACGGTCACCGTGCGGCACGCGGATCTGGGTGCGGTCGTCGCTCACGTCGGCATTCTCACGCCCGGTGGTCCGCTCCGCGCGCGACACGGCGGTTAGGCTTCCGCCGTGCTCACCTGGCCGGCCCCGCAGATCCCCACGCTCCCTGGCCGCGGCGGCCCGGTGCTCGTGCGCGACTCGTCGTCGGGCGAGCTCGTCGTCGCGTCGCACGGCCCCGTCGCGACGCTGTACGTCTGCGGCATCACGCCCTACGACGCGACCCACCTCGGCCACGCGGCCACCTACGTCGCGTTCGACGTGCTCGGGCGCGCGTGGCGCGACTGTGGGCTGGTGGTCCGCTACGCGTCGAACGTCACCGACGTGGACGACCCGCTCCTGGAGCGCGCGACCGCGACCGGAGTCGACTGGCAGGACCTCGCAGCCGACCAGATCGCGCTCTACAGCGCCGACATGACCGCGCTGGGAGTGGTCCCGCCCGACGTGTGGGCGGGCGTCGTGGAGTCCGTGCCAGCCATCGTCGCGGCGGTCGAGAAGCTCGTCGCGGACGGGGCCGCCTACCGAGTGGACGTCCCGGACGACGAGGCCGCGTCGGCCGCCGACGGGCTCGGGGACGTCTACGCCGACCTGTCCGCCGACCCGTCGTTCGGCTCCGTCGCGGGGCTCGACGCGCAGGCCGCGCGAGCGCTGTTCGCCGAGCGCGGCGGCGACCCCGACAGGCCCGGCAAGCGCTCGCCGCTCGACCCGCTGCTGTGGCGGCGCGAGCGGCCCGGTGAGCCGGCATGGGACGGCGGCTCGCTCGGCCGTGGGCGCCCCGGGTGGCACATCGAGTGCGCCGTGATCGCGCGCGACGCGCTCGGCCTGCCGTTCGACGTCGAAGGCGGCGGCTCCGACCTGCTCTTCCCGCACCACGAGATGAGTTCGTCGCACGTGCGCCTGCTCGACGACGGCCAGTCCGCGCGCGTCCACCTGCACGCCGGCATGGTCGCGCTGGACGGCGAGAAGATGTCGAAGTCGCGCGGCAACCTCGTGCTCGTCTCGCGCCTGCTCGCCGACGGCGTCGAGCCCATGGCGATCCGGCTGGCCATCCTGGCGCACCGCTACCGCGACGACTGGGAGTGGACCGCGGACGGGCTCGCCGGGGCGCAGGAACGCCTGGCCACGTGGCGGCGCGCGGTCTCCGGCAATGGTGGCCCGGCGGCCGATCCGCTGCTCGCCGCGGTCCGCGCCGCGTTGGCCGACGACCTGGACACCCCGGCCG
>JAEWOA010000288.1 GCA_023461115.1 Actinomycetes bacterium | reverse complement strand
CAGCGGCGCCGCGGCGGGCTCGGGGACCACGAGCTCGGGCTCGCCGCGTGCCGCGAGCGCGGGCCCGTCGGTCGAGCCGTCGTCCGCGGGATCGATCGACAGCCCGGCGACGGCGATCTGGCGCCCGTCCGGCGACCACGCGGGATCCGCGCCGCGCACGGTCGACGTGTCGGGGCACGACGGGCACGCCGCGGGGGCGGGGACCGTGAGGACCTGGACCGCGCTGGTCGCGAGCTCGACCACGTGCAGCTCGGCGTTGGGGTGGGGCGGCTCGTCGAAGGTCGGGTTGCCGACGTAGACCAGCCGCGTGTCGTCGGCCGACCAGGACGGTGAGGTCGCGCGCTGGTCGATCTCGCCCGTGCCCTCGCCCTCACCGGGGCCGGTGACGCGCGTGACGTCGCCCGACTCGACCTCCACGACGTACACCTGCGGCTGGTCCCAGCCCTCGCCGTCGAAAGCCCACCGCGTGAACGCGATCCGCGTCCCGTCGTGCGACCACACGGGGTCGACGTCGATGTCCTCGGTGCTCCTGTCGTACTCGAGCCCGATGGGCTCGAGCTCCCGGACGTCGAGCACGGTGAGGCGGTACCCGGTGTACGGGTTCGACGGCTCCGTGTCGGGATCGCTGAACGTCACCCGAGTGCCGTCGGGTGAGTAGTCGAGGCCCGCGTCGGCCAGCGCCTCGGCCGCGTCCGGTGGTGACGCGAGCGGCTCGACGAGGTGGACGTAGCCCGACGCGTCGTCGGCCACGACCTGGCTCACCGCGGCGCCCGGGAGCTCGCGCGTGAACAGCAGCCGCGCCCCGGCGGGCGCCTCGTCGCCGGGCACGTCCTGCAGCCACGTCGCGTGCGACTCGGCGACCCCGGCCTCGTCGACGACGCTCTGGGAGGCCAGGTACACCTCGTCGGCGAACTCCGACCGCTGGTAGGACGCCGCCCACACGCCGCCGGCCTGGGCGTCCTCGGTGGTGGAGGTGAAGGCCAGGAGCCCGGCCGGGCTCCACGCTGGCTCGCTCGCCTGCCGCGTCATCCCGTCGAAGTAGTCGTAGTCGTAGACCCGGAGCGGCAGGGCCGGCTCGTCGACGTCCACGGGGACCTCCAGCATGCCGAGCGAGCCGTCGGGCCGGATCTCGGTCGTCGTGTACGCGACCAGCCACGGCATGTCGCCGTCCGGCTGGTAGGAAGCCGGCTGGGTCTCGGCGATCGTCGGCGTGTTGGTGAGGTTCCGCAGGATCACGTTGGGCCCCGAGAACCGGGCCTCCCAGAGGTCCGGGAGCACGCCCGGCGCCGCGCTGGAGTAGACGAGGCGGCTGTCGCTGAGCCAGACGGGCCACGTGCTGCGCGTCCCGGGCGCCGAGACGACGCGGGTGTCGTCCACGCTTCCCGGCGTGCACTCCGACCGGGGCCGCACGCCGATGCTCAGGCTCGCCCCGTCGTCGACCGCGAACGCGACGAAGTCGCCGCCGCGCGACAGCGCGGGATGGGATTCGGCGCCGGGCCAGCAGGTGAGGCGGATGTCGCCAGAGCCGTCCGGGTCCAGCCCGCTGTCGGTGACCCAGACGTCGGGCTGCGTGCCGCCCCCGGTCGAGGCCGCGGTGCTGACGAACACGTACTCGGGCGCCGAGGTCGGGTTGCCGAACGGGCTGCGCGCCGATGCCTGCTCGTTGGCCACGTCGCCGGTGCGCTCCGGGGCGGCGGCGAGTGCGGCGTCCGGGCCCCAGAACGACGGGACCAGCCCGGCCGCCCCGACCACGGCGATGCCGGGCTCGTCCGGGTTCGTGACCGTCGCCGACCACAGCTGGGTCGGCTGGTCGACGAACCCGAGGTGCTCCTCGATCGGGTCGGGCGGCGTGAGCGCGCCCGACGCGGGGCCTGCCGAGGCCAGGAGCGCGCCGCCGGCGACGAGCACCATCCACGCGCGCGAACGCGGCACCGTGGCCTCCTTGTCGCTGGGCTGGTCGCTGGGCTGGTCTTGTCGCTGGTCTTGTCACAGGTCGATCGGGTCGGGCGAGCAGCGGCGCCACCGCGCGGCCCGCGTGGCTCCCACGGTGCCGCGCGTCGGCGCGGGCGCGGCAGCCGGGGCAGACCGGCGCTCGGGCACGCCCTGGCGCCCGAACGGGCACTGCTCGCGGGCGCCGGCGGCTAGATCAGGCCCTCGCGCAGCGCGTACGCAACGGCGTGCGAGCGGTTGCGCAGCTGCAGGCGCGTCGTCACGTCGTGCAGCACGTTCTTCACCGTGCGCTCGGAGTACGCGAGCTCGTGCGCGATCTCCGAGGTGTCGTAGCCGTCCGCGACCAGCCGCAGCACCTCGATCTCGCGCGACGCGAGGCCCGTGAAGGTCAGGCCGCGTGGCCGCAGCACCTGCCGCTGCAGCGTGCCCACCTGATCCAGCAAGCGGCCGAGCAGGTCGGGCGGGACGCTGCCCTCGCCGGTGGCCGCGCCGCAGATCACCCGGACCAGGCGTTCGGGAGTGGCCTCCGCGCGCCGCACCAACCCGAGCACCCCGGCCTCGACCGCCGTGACGACGTCGCCGTCGTCGAGCCGCCCAGCGACCAGCACCGCCTGCGCTGGGCTCTGCCGTCGCACCATGCGGACCAGCCGCAGCGCGTCGTCGTCGACGGCGTCCGCCACGACCACCGCGACCTGCGCGTCGACCGCCTCCTCGGCGGAGACCACCCGGACCTCGGGCCGCGGCCGCAGCGCGCTCACCACGCCGGCCTCCGAGATCGGGTCACGTGCGCCAACCCACACCGAGACGCGTTCCATCGCCTTCCCCCCGTCGGTCTCCCCCGGTCAGGGCCCCGTCGTCGAGTGCCCTGCAGGGCAGCCTGCCGGACCGCACTGATCGTGCAGTCAACGCCGGCTCAACGGGCAGGACGGGCGCCCGAATGGCCCGCCCGCGCGCCGTCGCCCGCGCGCCGCCCCACTCGTAGGTTCGCGAGCATGACGACGACCGCCAAGCTGGACTCCGCGCGCGTGGAGCTGTCCCCTGGGGGCCAGGCCGTGGTCCCGCTGCACATCCGCAACACCGGCACCGTCGTCGAGGGCTACCGCATCGAGGTGCTGGGGGTGCCGGCGTCGTGGGCGACCGTCGAGCCTGCCGTGATCGACGGCCTCTACCCGGACACCTCGACGACCGCGACGATCACGTTCGCGCCCCCTCGCTCGTCGAGCCTCCCCGCGGGGCCGCTCGACTTCGGTGTGCGTGTGGTGCCCTTCGAGCACGCCGACGAGGCGGTCACGCCCGAGGGTGTCGTCGAGGTGCTGCCGTTCCTGGACACCACCGCCGAGCTGCTGCCTCGCACGTCGCACGGGCGGCGCGGCGCTAAGCACCGGGTCGCGCTGGACAACCGCGGGAACATCCCGGTGAACGTGACCATCTCCGCGGCCGACGAGCAGCAGTTCCTGGGCTTCCGGGTCCGCCCGCAGATCGTGGCGGCGCAGCCGGGCACCGCGACTTTCGCGGAGATCCGGGTCAAGCCCGAGCGCAGGTTCTGGCGCGGCCCGGACGTCACGCACCAGTTCACCGTCACCGCGGCCGCGGAGAACACCACGCCGGTGCTCCTCGACGGCGCGCACGTGCAGACCGCGGTGCTCCCCAAGTGGTTCCTCAAGGCGCTGCTCGCGCTCCTGGCCCTGCTCGCGCTGTTGGTGGTGCTGTGGTTCACGCTGCTCAAGCCCGTGATCGAGTCGGCGGCCAAGTCGTCCGTCGCCGACGAGGTCGCGCAGGCCAAGGACGCGGCGGCCGCGGCGCAGGAGGCGGCGACGGCGGCGCAGCAGGGCTCGGCGGCCGCGGCGCAACAGGCGCAGGCGGCGCAGGAGCAGGCCGCCAAGGTCGAGGACCTCACCAAGCAGCTGCCGATCACGCCGAGTGAGGTGTTCGCGCCGACCCTGCAGCGGCTCGTCGCGGCGAACGTCCCCGCGAACAACATCCCGGTGTTCGTGGCGCCGTTCGTCGTGCCGTCCGGCGCGACGCTGCGCATCACGGACCTCGTGCTGAACAACCCGCAGGGCGACTTCGGCCGCATGGTCGTGACGCACGTGATCGCGGGCTCGCCGGACCAGGTGCTGTTCGACGTCGCGCTCGAGAACTTCCGCGACGCGGACTACCACTTCCAGACGCCGATCATCGTGCCGGGAGGCGACAGCCTGCAGATCACGGTGACGTGCCGCACCCCGGGCATCCCGGCGGACAACACGCCCGCGCCCACCACCTGCAACGACGCGTTGGTGTTCTCCGGCCAGCTCGTCACCCCGGCGCCCGCCCCGGCGCCCTGATGCCCACCGGCCCGGCGTTGCGTGTGGGGGACACCGCGCTGTGCCCGCTCGTGACGGGCGTGGTGCCGCACGTCGGAGGGCCGATCACCCCGGCCGCCGCGGTGATGACGGTCCTGATCGGCGGCCAGCCCGCCGCGGTCGCCAACGGCCTGCCCGGCGGGATCCCGTGCGTTGGCCCGCCCAACGGGATCGCGGTCGGCAGCATGACCGTGCTGATCGGCAACTTCCCAGCCGCCCGGCTGGGCGACCCGTCGATGCACGGCACGCCGGTGGCGCCCGGCCCGGGCTGCCCGACGGTGATCATCGGAGGCTGACCCCGAGACCCGCCTGCATCCGCCAAGGGTGTGGTGGTCCCCGGTCTCAGTGTCGAGACCGGGCGCGCCCTGGTGGGGCTAGGGGAGGGCGAGGCCCTCGACGACCTCGGCGCCCGGGAGCCGGGCCAACAATGCGGCGGGCAGCGCGATCTTCGAGTGCCGCACCCCGCTCCCGACGATCACCAGCTCGCCCGCATCGTCGTCGGGCGTGGCGGCGCGCGCGTCGACGAGCACGCGGTACGCCGCGGGCAGGCCGATCGGCGTGATCCCGCCGTACTCCATGCCCGACTCGGCGGTCGCGCGGTCCATCGGCAGGAACGACGCCTTGCGCACGTCGAGCAGCCGCTTGACGGCGTTGTTCACGTCGGCGCGTGTGGTCGCGCGGACCACGGCTGCGGCGATGCGCTCGTCGCCCTCGCGTCGGCCGGCCACGAGCACGCAGTTGGCCGACGCCGCGGGCGGCAGCGCGTACGCCGCGGTGAGCGCCGCGGTGTCGGCCAGCGTCGGGTCGATCTCCGCGACGAGGACCGCTGTCGCGGCCTGCTCGTCGAGCGCGGCCCACGTCTGCAGCGCGAGCGCGGTGCTCGTCGCGACGAGGTCCAGGTGGTCGAGCGCGCGCGCCCAGGCCAGCGTCCCGAGGGTCGTCATGCGCCGCAGGGTAGCGGGCCGGTCCCGCAACCGGCGCGCGTTGCTAGCGCTGGTAGGTGGCGACGAGGACCGCGCGCGCCAGCGTGTGGAACACCACCGCGGTGTTGGCGGCCCCGGGCATCGTGTCGGGCGTCAGGCCGAGGCTCGCGGTGTCCAGCGCGTGCACGACGAAGAAGTAGCGGTGCACCTGGTCCCCGGGCGGCGGCGCTGATCCGACGAACTGCGCCAAGCCGTCGTCCCCACGCAACTGGAACGCGCCGTCCGGCAGCGCGGAGCCGTCGGCGGTCCCCGCGCCGCGCCGCAGGCTCGTCGTGCTGGCGGGGACGTCGACGAGAGTCCAGTGCCACCACCCCGCCGGGCCGGGCGCGTCGGGGTCGAAGCAGCTGACCAGGAACGACTGCGTGTGCTCCGGGAAGCCCGTCCAGGCCAGGTGCGGGGAGACGTTGGCGCCGAGCGGGGTGTTGGTGTGGACGTCGGGGAGGCGTTCGCCGGGCTGGAAGTCGTCGCTGCGGAGCGCGAATCCCGCGACGGCGGGGAGCAGTGAATAGGGGTCCGGGGCCACGGGGCGGGTCAGCGAGGTCATGCGGCCATCCTGGCGCGCGTCCGCCAGGGTCGCAGGGTGGACGCGTCCACGCAGGCGTGTGACGCCGGTTGACAGCGCGCGTGTCGGAGGCGTGTACTAGAACTATCGAACAAGCGTTCTAACAAACGGGCATTCGATCATGTTGGCGCAGGTCAGAGCGTCAATTCCACAGCGGGCGGGCACGGGGGTGCGAATGGCGATCGTGGCACAGGGGATCGAGCCGCGTGTCGTCGAGGACCCGCGTGTTGTCGACGACCAGCGTGGCCGGGACGATCGCGCTGCCCGCGCCCGCGCCGCGCTGGCCCTCGCCGAGCGTCGGACGGGCGCGCGCAGCGTCCTCCTGGAGCCCCGGCCCCTTGCGCCGACCGGCCAGCCGCTCGCCGTGCCGTCCGATCTGCCACGCGCCGTACCGCCCGACCTGCCGTCTGACCTGCCGTCCAACCTGCCATCCGACAGCCAGGTCTCGCTCGAGGCGCTACCTGGCTCGGCGCCGATGCCGACGGTTCCCGAGGTCTCTCTGCTGGTCACCGAGCGTCCGCCGCTGCCGGTCCCACCCGCCCTGGCGCCGCTGCTGCCAGACGGGCTCCGCCGCGGGGCCGTCAGCGCGGTGCTCGGCTCCACGTCGTTGGTGCTCACGCTGCTCGCCGCCGCCAGCGCCGCGGGCTCGTGGGTCGCGGTGGTGGGGCAGCCCTCCATCGGCCTGCTCGCGGCCGCGCAAGCCGGGGTCGTGCTGGAC
>JAEWOA010000287.1 GCA_023461115.1 Actinomycetes bacterium | reverse complement strand
CCGCCGCCAGCGGTGGACCGGTGCGCGGCGAGCACCGGCGGGAGTGGGATGCCGACCGCATCCACCAGTCGATCCTGGCCGGGCTGCTGTCCCACATCGGGATGCAGGAGGCCACCGAGGTCGCGGCGCCCGCTCGTCGGGGGCAGTCCCGCAAGCCCGACGCCCGCCCCGACCGCCGCGCGCGCAACGAGTACCTCGGCGCCCGGGGCGCACGGTTCGCGCTCTTCCCGGGGTCGGGCCTGGCCAAGAAGCCCCCTGCCTGGGTGATGGCCGCGGAGCTCGTCGAGACGTCCCGCCTGTGGGGCCGCCACGCCGCGCGCATCCAGCCCGAGTGGGCGGAGGAGCTGGCCCCGCACCTGGTCAAGCGCACGTACTCCGAGCCTGCCTGGTCCACGCGCCAGGGCGCCGCGATGGCCACCGAGCGCGTGCTGCTCTACGGCGTCCCGATCGTCGCCGGCCGCCGCGTCCTGTACTCCAAGGTCAACCCTGAGGAGGCGCGCGAGCTGTTCCTGCGGCACGCGCTCGTGCAGGGCGAGTGGACAACGCACCACCGGTTCTTCCACGAGAACCGCCGCCTGCTCGACGAGGCCGCCGACCTCCAGGCCCGTTCCCGGCGCCGCGATCTCATCGTCGACGACGACGTGCTCTACGACTTCTACGACGAGCGCGTGCCCGACTCGGTGGTGTCCGCGCGGCACTTCGACCAGTGGTGGAAGTCGACGCGGCGCTCGTCGCCGGACCTGCTGACGTTCACGCGCGAGCTGCTCGTGGCGGACGCGGCGATCGACGAGGGCGCCTTCCCCTCGGCGTGGCCACAAGGCGAGCTCGCGTTCCCGCTGACCTACCAGTTCGAGCCCGGCGCCGAGGCCGACGGGGTCACGGTGCACATCCCGATCAGCCAGTTGGCGCGCGTGACGCCCGACGGGTTCGGCTGGATGGTCCCGGGCTTGCTGGAGGACCTGGCCACCGCGACCATCCGCGCGCTGCCCAAACCCGTGCGCGTGCAGCTGGTCCCGGCGCCAGACGTGGCGCACGCGGCCGCGGGCTGGCTGCGCGAGCACACGGCGTCCTGGGTGGACACCGTGCGGGCCGGGGACGCGGCGCCGTCGTTCCATGCGGCGTTCTCGTCGGCCGTGCGTGCCCTGCGGGACGTGGCCGTGGCGCCGGACGACTTCGACGACGACAAACTGCCCGCCCATCTGCGGATGACGTTCCGGGTGACGGGGGACCGCGGCGGCGTCCTCGACGAGGGCAAGGACCTCTCGGTCCTGCAGCACCGCCTGGCCGCCCAGTCCCAGGCAGCGGTGGACCAGGCCGTCCGCCAGGCCATCCGCGCAGCCCTCGCCACCCCCGCGCCCTCCGCCTCCCCCGAGGTCGGCGGGGCCGCCGCAGGCAGGCAGTCGGCACGGCCGACCGCGCCAGCCGCCGACGATGCGGCGACGGGCCGGGCGGACGGCGTCGGTGGGTTTGGTGGAGCGGCGCCGCGGGTGGTGCGGGGTGGGTGGCCGCAGGGGCTGGTCCTGCCCGGGGTGGTCGAGGTCCAGGGGCTCGACGGGGTCGTGGTGCGGGCGTTCCCGTCGCTCGTCGAGGAGCCGGACCGCACGGTCGTCGTGCGGACGCTCGCCGACGAGGCCCAGGTCCGCGCGGCCGCCCACGCGGGCCTGCGCCGGCTGCTCTACCAAGACCTCGCGCTGCCCGCGGGGCGGGTGACGACGCGCTGGACCGGGCAACAGGCGCTCGCGCTGGCCGCGAGCCCGTACCCCAACACCCCCGCGCTCGTCGAGGACGTGCAGCTCGCGGCCCTGGACGCGCTCACGGCCGAGCACCTGGGAGCCCGCACGCCGACCGACGTCCGCGACCCCGACGCGTACCGCTCGCTGCGCGAGTTCGTCCGGGACCGGCTCGAGGACCGCGTGCACCGGATCGTCGGGGACCTGGTGGTGGTGCTCACCGCGTGGCGCGAGCTGGAGGTGCAGGTCAAGGGCTCCACGAGCCTCGCGCTGCTGGCCACCGCGCAGGACGTGCGGGCGCAGTCGTCGGCGCTCGTGCACGCGGGCTTCGTCGGCGAGGTCGGCGCGGCGCGGCTGCCGCAGCTGGCCCGGTACCTGCGCGCCGCGGCGCATCGTCTGACGAAGGCCGCCGACAACCCGCAGCGGGACGCCGACCTGGCGTGGCAGGTCTCCGACGTCCAGCGCGCGTTCGACGAGGCGCGCGCCGCGGCGTCGGCCCGCCCCGGGGGCGTCCCCCCGGAGCTGGCCGATGTCCGCTGGTTGGTCGAGGAGCTCCGTGTCAGCCTGTTCGCGCAGCACCTGGGCACGCCGGTCCCGGTCTCGGCGGCCCGCATCCGCAAGGCCCTGACGCGCCTGGCCTGACGGCGCCGGCTAGGCCTGGTGGCGGCGGAACAGGTACGCCGCGGCCGCACGCGCGGCCAGCAGGATGCCGGCGCACCAGGCGAGCGCCTGCCACAGCTCCGAGCCCAGCGGGGCGCCCAGCAGCAGGTTGCGGATGGTGTCCGCGACCGGGGTGATCGGGTTCCACGCGGCGATCGTCGCGAGCGCCGACGGCATCGAGTCCACCGGGACGAACGCGCTGGACACGTACGGCAGGAACAGGATCGCGAACGTGAACCCGCTGGCCGCCTCGGGCCCGGACGCGACGATCCCGATGGCCACGGCCACCCACGTCATCGCGGCGACGAACAGCGCGATCACCGCCAGGGCGCCCAGCCACCCGCCGAACGACGCGGCGGAGTCGAACCCGACGAGCAGCGCCACCCCGATCACGAGCGCGGTGGAGACCGCGTTGCGCGCCATGCTCGCGACGACGTGCCCCGTCAGCACCGCGGTGGGACGGATCGGCATGGAGCGGAAGCGCTCCATGAGCCCGCCGGTCAGGTCCCCCGCGACGTCCACCGCGGTGCTCGCGGCGCCGTAGCCGGCGGTCAGGAGGATGATCCCGGGGACGACGAAGTCGACGTACTCCATGCCCGTGTCCATCGCGCCGCCGAACACGTAGACGAACATCAGCATGAGCATCACGGGCAGCAGCACCGCGAGCAGCAGGGTGTCGAGCTGCCGCACACCGCGGCGCAGGCAGCGCCCGATGAGCGCGAGCGCGTCGGAGACGGCTCCGCCGGAGGCGCCACCGGTGGGCACGGTGGCCCGCGGCGCGAAGTCGATCCCACGCAGTGGCCCACCGGCCCGCGGGTGGGCTTCGGCGCCGCCAGCGGGGGCCAACTCCACCCGGCTGGTCGTCGCCACCCGGGCGGTCGTCGCCACCTCGGCGGACGGAGTTGGTGTGGTCATCGGGGCTGGTCCTCTCGGTGGGACGGCGCGGCCGCAGCCAGCGCCGGGTGGGGTTCGGCGCCTCGGGGGGTGCGGGAGTCCACCCGGTCGCCGTCGCTTGGGGCCGTCGGGTGGCCGGTGAGCGTCAGGAACACGTCGTCGAGCGTCGGGGTGCGCACCTGCCACGACTCGACGAGCGACCCGCGCGCCTCCACCTCCGCGAGGATCCGGCGGACGTCGGAGACCGACCCGTCGGTGGGGATCCGCTCGTCGCCCGCGGGCCCGCGCAGCTCGACGTGCGCGGCGCCGATGCGCGCCTTGAGCGCGGCCGGGGCGCCCTGCGCGATCACCCGCCCGTGGTCGACGACGGCGATGCGGTCGGCCAACTGGTCGGCCTCGTCGAGGTACTGCGTGGTGAGCAGGACCGTGGCGCCGGCGGAGACCACCGCGCGGACCACGTCCCACAGGTGGCCGCGGCTGCGGGGGTCGAGGCCCGTGGTCGGCTCGTCGAGGAACAGCACCTGGGGCCTGGCCAGGAGCGACGCGGCGAGGTCAAGGCGCCGGCGCATGCCGCCGGAGTAGGTCTTGACCGGTCGGCGCGCGGCGTCGGTGAGGTCGAAGAGCTCGAGCAGGTCGCTCGAGCGCTGGCGCCCTTCGCGCCGGCCGAGGTGGGCCAGGCGGGCCATGAGCCGCAGATTCTCCTGGCCGGTCAGGAGCTCGTCGACCGCGGTGTCCTGGCCCGTCAGGCCGATCGCCGCGCGCACGGCCCGCGGATCCCGCACGACGTCGTGCCCGGCGACGAGGGCCGTGCCTTCGTCGGGGCGGAGCAGCGTGGACAGGATGCGCACCGTCGTCGTCTTGCCCGCGCCGTTGGGGCCCAGGAGCGCCAGGACCTGGCCGCGCTCGACCGTCAGGTCCACGCCGTCGAGCACCGTGAGGTCCCCGTACGCCTTCCGGAGGCCTCGGACCTCGATGGCCGCGTCAGTCATCGGCTCACCTTTCTGTGTACGTCGTAAACTGTGTGTGTATGTCATACACACTTGTAGGATCGGCGCGCAAGTGGGCGGGCCGATCTCTCGACGAAAGGAGCCGGGCGTGCGCGACGACGAGCAAGGCCAGCCGGCCGGGCCATCCGACGAGCGCCAGGAGGCCGAGGCAGCTCGTCGCGAGGCGGAGACGGCCCGGCGCGACGCCGAGACATTCCGGCGCGACGCCGAGGCGCTTCGTCGGGAGACCGAGGCCGCCCGCCGCGAGGCCGAGGCGCTGCGCCGCGAGCGCGAGAAGGCCGAGCGCGCTGCCGCACGTGAGGCCGACAAGGCCCGCAAGGAGGCGGACAAGGCCGAGCAGCGGCGCCTCAAGGACGTCGACCGCGCGCGCAGGGACGCCGAGAAGCTGGCGCAGCAGCAGGAGAAAGCGCGACTCGACTCGGAGAAGGCCGCCGCGCGTGTGCTCTCGGACGCCCAAAAGGCCGCCGACCAGGCCAGGCGCGAGCGCGAGCGCGCCGCGCAGGACGCCGCGCGCGAGGCGGGCCGCGCGCACCTGGAGGCCGAGAGGGCCGCGCGGGCCGCGGCGCTCGCACAGCTGCGGGCGCAACGCGAGACGGACAAGGCGCGCCGCGAGGCCGAGCGCGCGGGCGACACCCCGGACGCCCTCCCGCGTCCCGGACTCGAGGACCTCCCGCGCGACCTCGCGATCCTCTGGCAGCCGCCCGCCGCCCCACGCCGCGGGCCGCGCCCGGGCCTGACGCTCGACCAGATCGCGGACGCGGCCATCGCGCTCGCCGACGCCGAGGGGTTGGGCGCGGTGTCGATGGCGCGCGTCGCGGAGTCGCTGGGGTTCACGACGATGTCGCTGTACCGGTACGTCTCGTCGAAGGACGAGGTGCTCATGCTCATGGCGGACCGCGCCGCCGGGATGCCGCCGCAGGTCGGCGCGGACGCCGGGGGCTGGCGTGCGCGGCTCGAGACGCTGCTGCGGATCATGCAGCCGGTGCTGGCCGAGCATCCCTGGATGAGCCGCGCGGGCAACGTGCTGTTCGCGCTGGGCCCGCACCGGCTCGCGTGGATGGAGGCGATGCTCGCGGCCCTCGAGGGCACGCCGCTCACCGAGCCCGAGAAGCTGTCGGCCGTCGGGGCGCTGAGCAGCCACCAGCTGGAGTGGGCGCGCCTGCTCGAGGCGGACGCCGAGCGGCGCCGGGTGGTGGCGCAGGCGCGTGCCGAGGCCGCGGGCGGCGCGGTCGACGAGGAGGACCCGAATGCGCTGGTCGCGCGCCTGGCGGACCCGATGGCGCACCCGGCGCTGACGCGCGCGGTGGCCGCGGGCGTCTTCGCCGGCGACGAGGAGCCCGACGACGGCCTCGACTTCGGCACCCGGCTGATCCTGGACGGCCTCGCGGCGATGATCGCGAGCCGGGGCGTCGAGCCGTCCACAGCCCCCACGCCGTGACCTCCCGTGCACAGATCGCCCGTGGTCCCGGCCGCGTGTGGGACGCCGGGAGCAGACTCGCGGCATGACGACTTCGGACACGCGTGACGCACCCGTGGCGCCGGCACGGCGCTGCTTCGGCGACGGGAACCCGCTGTACGAGCGGTACCACGACGAGGAGTGGGGCGAGGCGGTCCACGGCGAGGCCGCGCTGCTGGAGCGGCTCGCGCTCGAGGGCTTCCAGTCCGGGCTGTCGTGGCTGATCGTCCTGCGCAAACGCGACGCGTTCCGGGCGGCGTTCGAGGGCTTCGAGCCCGAGCGCGTGGCCGCCTTCGACGAGGCGGACGTGCGGCGCCTGCTCGCCGACGCGGGCATCGTGCGCAACCGGCAGAAGATCGAGGCGACGATCGCGAACGCGCGCGCGGTGGTCGCGCTGCACGACGAGGGCCGCACGCTCGACGAGTTGTTCTGGTCCTTCCGGCCGCAGCGGGACGGCCATGTCCGCCCCGCCGCCTGGACGGAGGTGCCCGCGACCACCCCCGAGTCGCGCGCGTTGGCCAAGGAGCTCAAGCGCGCGGGCTTCCGGTTCGTCGGGCCCACCACGGCGTACGCCGCGATGCAGGCCTGCGGGCTCGTCGACGACCACCTGGCGACGTGCCCGGCGGCCCGCGACTGACCGCGCATGCCCGCCGCGGCGACACCGTTGCTCCGGACGAGTGACGCTGTTTTCGGACACTCTTCCCCCGGGCGTGGTCGGGTTACAGTTCCGCGCATGACCGATCTGCCCGAGCCCGACGGCGGCCTCGACGCCATGCTGGGGGCGCAGGCGGCGCTCAACGGCCACCGCGCGCCCGACGCCGACATGCTGGAGGCAATCGAGGCGGGCCTGCACAGCGTGTCCGCGCATGGCGGCGCGCTCGCCGCGTGGCCGGACATCCCGCACCAGCGTCCGCAGAGCCCGTTCGACCGCCTGCACTGAGCCCGTTCGACCGCGTGCACTGAGCCCGTTCGACCGCCTGCGCTGAGCCCGGTCACCGTCCGCCGCTGCGGGCCTCGGCAGACCGCGCCACGGTCGGCGCGACCTCGTCGGACATCGCGGTCCACCGACGCGTCCGCGCGCGTCTCACCCCTCGGGCATGCTTGCCCAGCATGTGGGCCCGACCGTACGATCTCGGCAACCATCCAGAGCGGCCGAGAGACCTGGCTCGACGACGCCGCAGCAACCCCCCACGAATGACCGCACAGCCTGACCGCGGCCGTCCGCCGGGTGTGGGTGCTTCCGCCAGGGTCGATGGAGTGAGATGTCCCGCATCCCCGGGGCCCATGCGGCACCCGCGCCGGTCGATCGGCCGACCGTGTCGTTCGAGCTGTTCCCCCCACGCAACCCCGACGCCGCCCCCCGCACGTGGGAGACCGTGCGCGCGATCGAGCAGATCCACCCCGACTTCGTCTCGGTGACGTACGGCGCGTCCGGCCGCACCCGGGAGACCTCGCGCCAGTTCATCCACCGCCTGCTCGCCGAGACCAGCCTCAACCCGATCGCGCACCTGACCTGCGTCGGCGTGTCCCGCGAGCAGACGACCGCGATCGTCGAGGAGTTCCTCGACGAGGGCGTGCGATCGTTCCTGGCGCTGCGCGGCGACCCGCCGCTCGACGAGCCGGACTGGGCGCCGCACCCCGAGGGCGTGAACACCGCGAGCGAGCTCGTGGAGCTGCTGCGCGAGATCGAGTCCCGCCGCTGCGCGGGCAGCCAGGCGCAGGCGGTCCGCGCCCGGGTGCGGCCGCTGTCGGTCGCGGTCGCGGCGTTCCCGCGCGGCAATGCGGCCACCGGCGGCACACGCGCGCAGGACGTCGCGTCGCTCGTCGCCAAGGAGGCCGCCGGCGCGGACTTCGCCATCACGCAGGTGGTGTTCGACGCGGACTCGTACTCGGAGCTCGTCGCGGACGCGCGCGCCGCGGGCGTCACCATCCCGATCATCCCGGGCCTGATCCCGACGACGGACCCGGCCCGGCTGCTGCGCGTGCAGGAGCTCACCGGCGTCCCGGTGCCGCAGAAGCTGCTCGACGTCCTGGGCGCCGCCGACGACGAGCTCGACCGGCACCGCCGTGGCATCGCCGCGAGCATCGACCTGGTCAAGGGCGTGCTCGACGGCGGGGCGCCGGGCGTGCACCTCTACACGTTCAACCAGCACCACGCCGCGCTCGACCTCCTGGCCGGCGCCGGGCTCACCGGCGGGGGCGCCCGGCCCTCGTCGGCCGCGGCCTTCGTCTAGACCCCACCCGCACACCCCCACGCACCACGACGAGAAGGCGACCATGAGCGAGACCTCCCTCCCGCAGTTCCCGACCGGCTCCGTGCTCGGCTACCCGCGCATCGGCCCGCGCCGCGAGCTCAAGAAGGCCATCGAGGCGTTCTGGGCGGGCAAGTCGTCGGCCGACGACGTCGAGGCCACGGCCGCCGAGCTGCGCCGCCGCACGCGCACGCGCCTCGCCGAGCTGGGCCTGCGCACCGACGTCCCCGCGATCCCGTCCGCGTTCTCGTTCTACGACCACGTGCTCGACGCGACCGCGGTCCTCGGGGCGGTCCCGGCGCGGTTCGCGGACCTCGTCGACGAGCGCGGCGAGCTGGACCTGGCCGGCTACTCCACGGTGGCCCGCGGGCGCGGCGACGACCTGCCGCTCGAGATGACCAAGTGGTTCGACACCAACTACCACTACCTGGTGCCCGAGATCGGCCCGGAGACGGAGTTCCGGTACGCGAGCGACCGCCCGGTGCGCGAGTTCGTCGAGGCGCTGGCCGACGGCGTGCAGACGCGCCCGGTGATCGTCGGCCCGGTGACGTACCTGGCGTTGGCGAAGGCGACCGCGGGCTCGCCCGAGGACTTCTCGCCGATCGACCGCCTGCCCGACCTGCTGCCGGTGTACGCGGACCTGCTGCGCGACCTCGCGGCCGCGGGCGCCACGTGGGTGCAGCTCGACGAGCCCGCGCTCGTCTCCGACTCCATCGAGGTCCCCGCCGAGCGGCTGCTCGCGGCGGTCGTCGAGGCGTACCGCGCGCTGGCCACCGAGCTGGCCCGCCCGCAGCGCCCCGCGCTGTTCGTCGCCGCGCCCTACGGCGACCTGGGCGCCGCGCTCCCGGTGCTCGCCGCCACGGACGTCGAGGCGATCGGCGTGGACCTGGTGCGCGGCGGCACGCCCGAGGCAGTGCCCGGCCTGGCGACGAAGACGCTGGTCGCGGGCGTGATCGACGGCCACAACATCTGGCGAGCCGACCTGGACGCCAAGCTCCAGGTGCTCGAGCAGCTCGAGAACCTGGGCGCCGGCGCGGTCGCGGTCGGCACCTCCACGAGCCTCTTCCACGTGCCGCACGACACGGCCGACGAGCCGAACCTCGACGCCACCCTGAAGTCGTGGCTCGCCTTCGCGGACCAGAAGGTCGGCGAGGTCGTCACGCTCGCGGAGGGCATCGTCGAGGGCCGGGAGGCCGTCCATGAGGCGCTCCTCGAGGCGTCGGACGCGGTGCGCGCGCGCGCCACGGCCCCCGGCGTCGTGCGCCCCGAGGTCCGCGAGCGCGCGGCCGCACTCACCGAGGACGCGTTCAACCGTGGCCCGTTCGACGAGCGCAAGGAGGCCCAGGCCGCGCGCCTCGACCTCCCGCCGCTGCCGACGACCACGATCGGCTCGTTCCCGCAGACCCCGGAGATCCGGCTGGCCCGCGCGGCCCACGCGCGCGGCGAGCTCACCGACGAGCAGTACACGGACGAGATGAAGGCGGAGATCCGCCGGGTCGTCGAGCTGCAGGAGCGCATCGGGCTGGACGTGCTGGTGCACGGCGAGCCCGAGCGCAACGACATGGTGCAGTACTTCGCGGAGAACCTGGACGGCTTCGCGGTCACCGAGAACGGCTGGGTGCAGTCGTACGGCTCGCGCTGCACGCGCCCGTCGATCCTGTGGGGCGACGTGTCGCGGCCCAAGCCGATCACCGTGGACTGGACGGTGTACACGCAGTCGCTGAGCGCCAAGCCTGTCAAGGGCATGCTCACCGGCCCGGTGACGATCCTCGCGTGGTCCTTCGTGCGCGACGACCAGCCGCTCGGTGACACCGCCAACCAGGTGGCGCTCGCGCTGCGGGACGAGATCGGCGACCTCGAGGCCGCGGGCACGGCGATCATCCAGGTGGACGAGCCCGCACTGCGCGAGCTCCTGCCGTTGCGGGCGCAGGACCACGCGGCGTACCTGGACTGGTCGGTGCGCTCGTTCCGCCTGTCCACCGCGGGCGTGCGGCCCGACACCCAGATCCACACGCACCTGTGCTACTCGGAGTTCGGGCAGATCATGGGCGCGATCGACGGCTTGGACGCCGACGTGACCTCGATCGAGGCCGCGCGATCCAAGATGGAGATCCTCGGCGACATCGCGGCGGCGGGCTACCCGCGCGCGGTCGGGCCGGGCGTGTACGACATCCACTCGCCGCGCGTGCCGTCGGAGGCCGAGGTCACCGAGCTGCTCACCGAGGCGGTCAAGGCGATCGCGGTGGACCAGCTCTGGGTCAACCCGGACTGCGGCCTCAAGACCCGCCGGTACGACGAGGTCGCCCCGTCCCTGGAGCACATCCTCGCCGCGACCAAGACGGTCCGCGCCACTCTGTAGTCCCACCAGCCCCTCCTCAGGGCGCGAGCGTGCGATCCGATGTCCGGATCGCACGCTCGCGGCATCTCCGGGGCAGGTACGGTCGGCGGTTGTGAGCGTCTTTCGGATGAGCCTCGACGAGCTGCGCACGCGCACGTCGGAGAAGTGGGTCCACTACCCGGCGGACGTCCTGCCGCTGTGGGTCGCGGAGATGGACGTGGAGCAGGCGGAGCCCGTGGTCCGGGCCGTGAGCGACGCGGTGCGCCGCGGCGACACGGGGTACCACGAGGGCGGCGGGGACTACGCCGACGCGTTCGCGGCGTTCGCGGACACGCGCTGGGACTGGACGGTGGACGCGTCGACGGTCCGTTCCGTCGCGGCCGTCATGGAGGGCATCGCGGAGGTGATCCGCGCGCTGACCGCCCCCACGGGCGCCGTCGTCGTCAACACGCCGGTGTACCCGCGGTTCTTCGACTTCGTCCGGCACACGGGCCGCGTGCTCGTGGACTCCCCGCTCGACGAGCACGGCCGCCTCGACTTCGCCGACCTGGACCGCGCGTTCGCGCTGGCCAGCTCGACGGGCAGCGCCGCGTTCGTGCTGTGCCACCCGCACAACCCGCACGGGACGCTGCACTCGCCCGACGAGTTGCGCGCTGTGGGCGAGCTCGCGGAGCGGCACGGCGTCCGCGTGATCTCCGACGAGATCCACGCGGCGCTCGTCCTCGACGGCGAGTTCACGTCCGCGGTCGAGGTGATCCCGTCCGCGGTCGCGCTGCACTCCGCGTCCAAGGCGTTCAACCTCGCGGGCCTCAAGGCGGCGCTCGTGGTCCCGGGCGCGGACGCGGTCGCCGACGTCGCGGCGCTGCACCCGATCGTCACCAACGCGGCCAGCCACTTGGGCGCGATCGCGCAGGCGACGGCCTTCCGGCACTGCGGGTCGTGGCTCGACGACGTCCTCGTCGAGCTCCGCGCCAACCGGAGCCTGCTGCGGACGCTCCTCGACGAGCGCGCGCCCGCGATCCGCTGGGAGCCCGGGGCCGCGACGTACTTGGCGTGGCTGGACCTCGCCGCGACGGCGCCCGCCGTGGAGGGGCGCAGCCCGGTGGCCGCGATCCTGCACCGCGGCCGCGTCGCGCTCAGCCCGGGCGAGCCGTTCGGCGCCCTGGACCACCACCACGCCCGGTTGAACTACGCGACGCCCGCCCCGATCCTCACCGAGGCGGTCGAGCGCATCGCGTCAGCGCTCTAGGCCGGCCGCCCGCGGGACGGCGGGCAGTGCCGCGAGGTGTTCGACGATGCGGACGTCTCCCGCGAGCCACGGGACCGAGAGCCACGCGCCGCGCGGGAGCCAGCGCAGTTCGTCGTGCTCGACCAACGGCTCGGGGTCGCCCGCGGTGAGCGCGGCCCACCACAGGCGCATCACGTAGCGGTCGGTGAGGATCCATGCGCCGTCGTCGGGCCCGACGACCTCGCGGCCCAGGCGCACCGAGACGCCGAGCTCCTCGCGCAGCTCACGGTGCACGGCAGCCTCGGGCGACTCGCCGTCGTCGACCTTTCCCCCGGGGAACTCCCATTGCCCCGCGAGGTCCGCGGGGCGTGCGCGCCGCGCGGCCAGCAGGACCGTGGGGGCGTCGAGGTCGTCGACGATGACCGCCGCGACGACGAGGGTGCGGGCCATGGGCGGAAGTCTGCCAGCCCGGACGCGCCGATCGCGGGGCGCGCTCAGGGCGCGGCCCCGCGATCGGCGGTGACTCCGGAGGACCCGGCGGATCCGCACATGCGTCGGCCCGCCGACGTTGGCGGGCCGGGGCGGTTCGAAGATCGTGCCTAGCGAACGAGGCGCGAGATTCGGGACAGGTCAGCGGTGCTCAGCGGATGCCGTGCGCGATGGCCCAGGCCACCGCCTCGGCGCGCGTGGAGACGCCGATCTTGCGGTAGACGCTCCTGACCTGCGACTTCACGGTGTTGCGAGTCACGAAGAGGCGCGTGGCGATCTCTTCCAACGTGACGTCCTCACCAAGCTCTGCGAGGACCACGCGCTCGCGACGCGTCAGTGCCTCGGTGACCGGCGCCGGGGTGCCGCTCGTCTCGACCATGCTCATAGTGTCCTCCGGGTTTCCTGCACTTCCCGACTGCCGTCGGTCCGCGATGGGTCGTACGCCGGATGAGAGGGTCTTAAGTCCCGGCTATGACGCCGGTTTGACCGATTTCTTCCGACGAGTTCCCGCTGCGGAGTCTGGGTGCCTTCTCCCACAATGAACGGCTCACCCGGAGACTGATACACACTGGCCCGATCGGCGTGGGTGCAATCACCCGGTCGGAGCAGGGTTCACCCGCCCGCGACCCCCGATCGGGTGTCAGCCCGCCGCGTGCGCCGCGTACTCGTCGGCCGTCAGCAGATCCCCGGTTCCGGTGACGTCGACCTTCAGGAGCCAGCCCGCGCCGAACGGGTCGGAGTTGACGAGCGACGGCTCGTCGACGGCCGCGGAGTTCACCTCGACGACCGTGCCGGTCACCGGGGAGAACAGCTCGGACACCGACTTGGTGGACTCGATCTCGCCCACCACCTGGCCCGCGGTGATCGTGTCGCCCACGGCCGGGAGCTCGAGGTACACGATGTCGCCGAGCGCGTCGGCCGCGGTCGCGGTGATGCCGACGGTCGACGGGGCGCCGTCGAGGAGCCACTCGTGCTCGATCGTGTAGTGCAGGTTGCTGGGCAGGCTGGTCATCGGTCGCTCCTCGTCGGGCTGGGGGTTCGTCGTCGAGCCGGCGTCACTGAGGACGACGGTAGAAGGGAAGTGCCACCACGCGCACGGGCTCGCCGCGGCCGCGCACGTCGACGGCCAACTCGGAGCCCGGCTCGGCGTGCGCGGGGTCCACGTACGCCATGGCCACGGGGTACCCGAGCGTGGGCGACGGGGCGCCGGACGTGACGACGCCGACCTGCGCGCCCGCCGCGTCGAGCACCGGGTAGCCGTGGCGGGCCGCGCGGCGGCCGAGGCCCTGGAGCCCGACGAGCTGGCGGGCGGGCGTCGCGTCGGCACGCTCCGCCAACGCCGCGCGCCCGACGAACGGCACCGGCTGGCCGTCCGCGTCGGCCTTGTCCAGGCGGACCACGCGGCCCAGGCCGGCGTCGAACGGGGTGGTCGTCGAGTCGAGCTCGTTGCCGTACAGCGGCATGCCCGCCTCGAGCCGCAGCGAGTCGCGCGCCGACAGGCCTGCGGGGACCAGGCCCAGCGCCTGGCCGGCCGCGAGCACGGCCTGCCACACCGCGGGCGCGGCGGCGGCGTCGACGAACAGCTCGAACCCGTCCTCGCCGGTGTAGCCGGTGCGCGCCACCAGCGCGTCTGTGCCGCCGACCTGCGCGTTCGTCGCCGCGTAGTACTTGAGCGCGCGCACCTCGTCGGCGTGCGCCGCGTCCGTGAGCCCGACGACGATGCCCTCCGCCAGCGGCCCTTGCACCGCGATCAGCGCGGTCTCGTCGGACCGGTCCGTGAGCGCGACGGCCTCGTCGCCCGCGAAGCGCTCGGCGAGCGCGTCCCGCACCACGGCGACGTTGCTCGCGTTGGCGACCACGAGGTAGTGCTCGTCGGCCAGGCGGTAGACGACGAGGTCGTCGAGGACCCCACCGTCGTCGGAGCAGATCATCGTGTAGCGCGCGCGGCCGGGAGCAACCGCCGAGAGCTGCCCGACGAGCGCGCGGTCCAGCGCGGCCGCCGCTCCGGGGCCCTCCACGTGGAGCTCGCCCATGTGGGACAGGTCGAACAGGCCCGCGGCGCCGCGGACTGCCTGGTGCTCGGCCACATCCGACCCGTACCGCAGCGGCATCTGCCACCCCGCGAAGTCGGTGAGCACGGCCCCGAGGGCCACGTGCTCGTCGTGCAGCGGCGAACGCCGGCTCACTTGCTCAGTCATCAACATCTCCTTGGTGAGCGTGCACTCCAGCCGTGAGCGTGCACTCCAGCCGCGAGCGTGCACTCCAGACGATCGTGCCAGCCGGCTGAAGTGCACGCTCACGCTGGGGGTGGGGGTGGGTCACTCGGCGAAGGCTTCCGGGGGCGGGCACGAGCAGACGAGGTTCCGGTCCCCGCGCGCGCCGTCGATGCGGCGCACCGGCGCCCAGTACTTGGAGCGGCGCAGCGCCGGCACCGGGTACGCCGCCTGCGAGCGCGAGTACGGGTGCGTCCACTCGTCGGCCGTGACCGCCTGCGCGGTGTGCGGCGCCTGCCGCAGCGGCGAGTCCTCGAGCGGCCAGGCGCCAGCGGCGACCTGGTCGATCTCGGCCTTGATCGCGACCATCGCGTCGACGAACCGGTCGAGCTCGCCCAGGTCCTCGGATTCCGTGGGCTCCACCATCAGCGTGCCCGCCACCGGGAAGCTGAGCGTCGGGGCGTGGAAGCCGTAGTCGATCAGGCGCTTGGCGACGTCCTCGGCGGTGACGCCCGTGTTCTTGGTGAGCTCGCGCAGGTCGAGGATGCACTCGTGCGCGACCAGCCCGTTCGGGCCGGTGTACAGCACCGGGAAGTGGTCGCGCAGGCGTGTGGCCAGGTAGTTCGCGGCGAGCACCGCGGTCTCGGTGGCCTTGCGCAGGCCATCCGGGCCCATGAGCGCGACGTACGCCCACGAGATCGGCAGGATCCCGGCCGACCCCCACCGCGCAGCCGAGACCGGCGCCACCGCGGCGGCGGCGCCCGCGAGCGGCGTCGGGTCGCCCGGCAGGTACGGCGCGAGGTGCGCGGCC
>JAEWOA010000286.1 GCA_023461115.1 Actinomycetes bacterium | reverse complement strand
GCGTCGCGGCGAACGCGCGCGAGACCGCGTCCGGGCGGCCGGCCATACCGCCACCCTGGCGCCTGGCGTCCGGGTGGTCGACCCGCGGCGGTGCGCGGACCGCGCGCGCGGCAAGGCACACTGTGCGGCGTGCGAAGGCTTGACGAGCGCGCGGGCGACGAGGCCCGTGCCACCCCAGACGGCGACGGACTGGACGCGGACGTCGTCGTCGTCGGATCCGGGTTCGGCGGCTCGGTCGCCGCGCTGCGCCTGGCCGAGAAGGGCTACCGCGTGGTCGTGCTCGAGGCCGGCCGCCGATTCACGCCCGAGACGCTGCCGCGCACGTCCTGGGACGTGCGGCGGTTCCTGTGGGCGCCGCGCCTGGGCTGCCTGGGGATCCAGCGCATCCACGTGCTGCCCGACGTCGTCGTGCTCGCGGGCGCGGGAGTCGGCGGCGGCTCGCTCGTGTACGCCAACACGCTGTACCGCCCCGAGCGCGACGAGTTCTGGGACGACCCCCAGTGGGCGGGGATCACCGACTGGCGCGACGAGCTCGCGCCGCACTACGACCAGGCGCGGCGCATGCTGGGCGTCGTCGACAACCCGTGCGTGACCCCGGCCGACGAGGTCGCGCGCAAGGTCGCGGCCGACCTCGGCGTCGAGGACTCGTTCCGCCTGGCGCCCGTCGGCGTCGTGTTCGGGCGCGACGGCCGCCAAGAGCCGGGCCAACCCGTCCCGGACCCGTTCTTCGGCGGCGCCGGGCCACAGCGGCGCGGGTGCACGCAGTGCGGTGAGTGCATGACGGGCTGCCGCCACGGCGCCAAGAACACGCTCACGACGAACTACCTGCACCTGGCCGAGCGCGCGGGAGTGCGGATCGTGCCGGAGACCACCGTGACGGCGCTGCGGCCGGTCGGCGCGGACGGCGCCGACGGCTGGGCGGTCGACGTCGTGCGCACCGGGGGCGGACGCGGACGCCGGACGCTGCGCGCGCGGCAGGTGGTCGTCGCGGCGGGGGCGTGGGGCACGCAGGAGCTGCTGCACCGCATGAAGGCCCACGGTGTGCTGCCGGGCCTGTCCGAGCGGCTGGGCCACCAGACCCGCACCAACTCCGAGTCGCTCGGCGGCGCCTCGGCGCGGTGGCGGGACCGGCGCACGGCGCCTGACGTCACGCGGGGCGTGGCCATCACCTCCTCGGTGTGGCTCGACGAGCGCACGCACCTCGAGCCCGTGCGGTACGGGCGCGGGTCCAACCTCATGGGGCTGCTGTCCACCGTGCTCACGGACGGCGGGGGCCGTGTGCCCCGCCCGCTGCGATGGCTCGCGAACGCCGCGCGGCACCCGGGCCAGCTCGCGTCCATGCTCTTCGGCATCGGGTCGTGGTCGCAGCGCACGGTCATCGGGCTCGTCATGCAGACCGGCGACTCGTCGATCGTCGTGCGCCCGCGCCGCACGTGGCGTGGCCGCGTGCGGTTGACGTCGTCGCAGGGGCCGGGCGAGCCCAACCCCACCTGGATCCCGCTCGCCAACGCCGCGTACCGGCGCATGGCGGCGCACCTGGGCGGGTTCGCGGCCTCGAGCGTCGGGGACATCGTGAACGTGCCGATGACCGCGCACTTCATCGGGGGCTGCACGATCGGCGCGGCGCCCGAGCAGGGCGTCGTCGACCCCTACCTGCGGGTGCACGGGTACCACGGGCTGCACGTGGTGGACGGGTCCGCGATCAGCGCGAACCCCGGAGTCAACCCGTCGCTGACCATCACGGCCCAGGCGGAGCGCGCGTTCGCGCTGTGGCCCAACCGCGGCGAGCAGGATCCACGGCCTGCCGCGGGCGAGCCGTACCGGCGGGTCCGGCCGGTGCGCCCGCTCCACCCGGCCGTCCCCGCGACCGCCCCGGGGGCGCTGCGGATCGTCGGCGTCACCTGACCCGCGCGGCCCGGCACGCTGCCTGACCCGCCGGCGCGCGGGGATGTATGCGTGAATGCGATCCGCCTAGTCGTCCCATGTTCTTCGCAAAACCTTGACGAGGCGGTTGCTGGACATTCGTCCAAGTTTTCTACCGTGGTACGCGATGACGAACTCGGACCGCACCGCACGCACGCCGCAGGGCAAGCACGCCGCCCCGCGGCGTCCATTCGCCGCCCGCGAGCGGTGGGACGTCAGCCGGGCGGGCCGGACGCTCGTCGTGGCCGCGCTGACGGCCGCGCTCGGCGTCACCATGGCCCGCGGGGTCCCCGCCGCCACGTTCGCCCAGCCCGACGTCGCGGCCGTCGCGCAGCGCGAGGCCGACGACTACCGCGAGATCGCCATGTCCGCCGCCCGCGTCGCGGTCGCCGACGTCGCACGTGACGCCGTCCTCGTCGCGCACGTCGCGCACGACGAGGGCGCCGACGCCACGGTCGACCAGGCGCGGCTGACCGCGCTCGACGAGGCGACCGCGCACCTCGGTGTGCTGCTCGAGCGCGTCGAGCCCGCACCGGCCGCGGCGCCCGCGAACTCGTCGATCGACGAGAGCGCGCCGGCTGCCAAGGCCGCCGCGTTCGAGTCGGCGGCACGCACCGCTGCCGCCATGGCCGCCG
>JAEWOA010000285.1 GCA_023461115.1 Actinomycetes bacterium | reverse complement strand
CGCGCAGGCCGCCCGCGCCCGAGGCGGCGTGCGCGGCGCCGTCGTGCGCCTGGTCGAGCCCCAGGAGGATCGCGTCGACGCCTTGCCTGGCCGCGGTGTCGGCGACGGCCGCGCGCACCTGCTCCATCGCGGTGCGGCCGATCGAGCTCGCCAGGAACGAGTTCGCGTCGTCGTAGGCCACGTCGATCCGCGCGCTCGTCGGGTGGTCGCCGCCCACCGAGACCAGGTCGGCCGAGAACTCGGCGGGGATCGTGACCGTGAAGTAGTACTCGCCGCGGTCCATCCCGTCGCGCGCGTGGGCGGCGTCCGCCAGGACCCAGTCGAGGTCGCGCGCGCGGCGCAGCTCGTCGACGAGCTCGTCGCCCGCGCGCACGGGGGCGCCGTCCCGCACGGCGCCCTGGTCGGCGTTCACGAGCGCCACCGGCACGCGGTCGAGATGGGCCGTGGGGTTCCAGAACGCCCACAGGTACAGCACGCCGTAGAGCAGCGGCACGACGACCATCGCGACCACGGCGAGGCGCGGCAGGGCGCCGCGGCGGAACCGGCGGAGCTCGTTGCCCGCAGTCAGGCTGATCATGACGTCTCCTCGGTGGGTTGTGCGTGGTGGAGCCGAGGACCGGTGCCGAGCCGCACCAGGCCGGGGCGGTGCTCCCAGGCCATGCGCTCGACCTCGTCGGCGGACGCGCACGCGGCGACGACCGTGAGGCCGGTGGCGGCCAGCGCCTCGAGGCGTGACCACACGAGCTGGCGGCGCTCGTCGTCGTGCACCTGGTCGATGTCGTCGACGACGAGAGCGCGCGGACGCTGCGCGAGAGCGAGGCCGATCCGCGTGAGCAGCAGGTCCACCTCGTCCAGGTCCCACACGACGTCGTCGAGGCGCGGCGCCGGACGTGGCCCGAACGCGGGCGCGAGGACGGCGTCGAGCTGGGCCTGCGTCGTGCGGGGCGTCCGGCGCCGCCACGCGGTGAGCCATGCGATCCGCTCGCGCACGAGCGCGCCGACCGTGAGCGACTCGTCGAGCTCGTCGATGCCGGCGAATCCCGCGACCGCGACCTCGCGCTGGACGGCGCGACGCCCGCGGGGGAGCGCGCGGCCGCCGACCGTGAGCGTGCCGTCGCTCGGGGCCATCCGGCCCGCGAGCGTCAGGAGCAGGCTCGTGCGGCCACCGCCCTGCGGGGCTTGGAGGACGGTGAGGGTCCCGGGCGCGATGTCGAGGTCGAGCGGGCCGAAGACGGCGCCTCGGCCGCCGCGGAGCGCGATCCCGCGGGCGACGATCGCGTCGCGCGCGTGGGGGGCGGCGGGATCGCCGGGCTGCTCGACGATTGCGGGGTCGGCGGTGGCCGCCATGCGAGACTCTCCTCAGACTGACCGGTCAGTACAAAGAGACGGTACGCCCGACTTCGACCGATCGGCGCCCGTCCGGGACGTGCCGCTGCTCACATCGAGCCCGCCGCGGGCCTGCCGCCGGCAGGAAGTCGCCCGTCGCGCACGCCCACGCATGCGAAGATCGTCCGCATGGCGATGCGAGAGATCCGGACCGTCGGCGACCCCGTCCTGCGTACCCCGTGCGACCCGATCACGACGATCGACGACCGCGTGAAGGCGCTCGTCGAGGACCTCCTCGAGACCGTCGACTACGACGGCCGCGCGGGCCTCGCCGCCAACCAGATCGGCGTCGGCCTGCGCGCGTTCTCCTGGAACATCGACGACGAGATCGGCTACGTGCTCAACCCGCGCATCGTCGAGCTCTCGCAGGACGAGTACCAGGACGGCGATGAGGGCTGCCTGTCCGTGCCCGGCCTCTGGTACCCGACGCACCGCGCCTGGTACGCGCGCGTCGAGGGCACTGACCTCGACGGCAAGCCCGTGGTCGTCGAGGGCACCGAGCTCATGGCCCGCTGCCTGCAGCACGAGGTGGACCACCTGGACGGGATGCTCTACCTGGACCGCCTGGAGCGCTCCGTGCGCAAGAAGGCCATGCGGGCCATCCGCGAGCAGCTCTGACGCGGCCGGCCACCGGGCGAAAATCGGGCTGATTCGGGCAACGCCCGACGAAGCGCTGGCCACCGGCCCACCCGTCATGCATGCTGTGCCTGTACAACCGCGACGCGCCTAGCGCGCCCGCCACAGCACTGAGGTCGTTGGGGAAGGCGAACCTCGAGCCGCTGATGGAGGACGACATGGCCGGTGTGATCACCCGCGGTGTTCTTTTCGTGCACTCTGCACCGCGTGCGCTGTGCCCCCACATCGAGTGGGCGGCGGGCAACGTGGTGGGCGTCCGCGTGTCCATGGACTGGACCGCGCAGCCCGCTGGCCCCGGCCTGTACCGGGCGGAGCACTCGTGGCAGGGCACCCCCGGGACCGGCGCCCGCCTGGCGTCCGCGCTGCGCGGCTGGGCGCACCTGCGCTACGAGATCACCGAGGAGGCGAGCCACGGCGTCGACGGCTCGCGCTGGAGCCACACGCCCGAGCTCGGCATCTTCCACGCCGCGACCGACGTGCACGGCAACGTCGTGATCCCCGAGGACCGCATCCGCGCCGCGCTCGAGCACGGCGAGGAGCTCGCCACGCTGCGCCAGGAGCTCGACCTGGCGCTCGGCCAGGCATGGGACGACGAGCTCGAGCCCTTCCGGTACGCGGGCGCCGGCGCGCCCGTGCGGTGGCTGCACCGCGTGGGCTGAGCGCCGGAGCCGGGCGGACTCTGCCCGGACCTGCCTAGGAGGCGACCACCAGGGCCACGTTGTGGCCACCGAAGCCGAACGAGTTGTTGACGGCGGCGATGTCGCCCGCCGGCAGGTCGCGCGGCTTGTCGCGGACCAGGTCGAGCACGAGCTCGGGGTCCGGATTGGCGACGTTGATCGTCGGCGGCGCCGTGCGCTCGTGCACCGCGAGCACCGTGAAGATCGTCTCCAGCGCGCCCGCGCCGCCCAGCAGGTGCCCGGTCATCGACTTGGTCGCCGACAGCGCGACGTGGTCGCTGTCGCCACCCAGCACGCCGCGGATCGAGCGGGCCTCGATCAGGTCGCCGACGACGGTCGACGTGGCGTGCGCGTTGACGTGGACGACGTCGCGGGCGCCCAGGCCCGAGTCGTCGAGCGCCGAGCGCATCGCGCGGATCTGGCCGTCGCCCGAGGGCTCGGGGGACGTGATGTGGTAGCCGTCGGCGGACAGCCCGATCCCCGCGAGGCGCGCGTACACGCGGGCGCCACGCGCGGCGGCGTGCGCGGCGCTCTCCAGCACCACCACGCCCGCGCCCTCGCCGATGACGAAGCCGTCGCGGTCCACGTCGTAGGGGCGCGAGGCGCCCGTCGGGTCGTCGTTGCGCAGCGAGAGAGTCCGGGACGCCGCGAACGCCGCGATCGGCATGGGGTGGATCGTCGCCTCGGTGCCGCCGGCGATCACGATGTCGGCGCGGCCCGAGCGGATCATCTCGACGCCGTACGCGATCGCCTCGGCGCCCGACGCGCACGCCGAGACCAGCGCGTGCGCGCCCGCCTTGGCGCCGAACTCCAGCGACACGTACGCCGCCGGGGAGTTGGGCATGAGCATGGGCACGGTCATGGGCAGCACGCGGCGCGCGCCCTTCTCGCGCAGCGTGTCCCAGCCGTCCAGCGTGGTCCAGATGCCGCCGATGCCCGACGAGACGACGGCGCCCAGGCGCACACCGTCCACCTCGGGCGCGCCCGCGTCAGCCCACGCCTCGCGCGCCGCGATCATCGCGTACTGCGCGGACGGGTCCATGCGCTTGAGCTCGGGACGCGCCAGGACGTCCTCGGGCTTGACCTTGATCGTGGCGGCGAACTCGACAGGGATGCCGAACTCGGCGGACCAGTCGTGCTCGAACCGGCGCGCGCCGGACTCTCCCGCGAGCGCGGCGGCCCACGTGCTCGGCACGTCGCCGCCCAGGGGCGTGGTGGCGCCCAGGCCGGTCACGACGACGTCGGTTGCGTGGCTCATGCTCATGCTCCAGATCAAGGTCGGGGGAGTGGGCCCGCCCCGCGCGTGACGCGGCGGGGCGGGCCGGGCGTCAGGCTCAGGCCTGGGCGCCGGCGATGAACGAGACCGCGTCGCCCACCGTGGCGAGGTTCTTGACCTCGTCGTCCGGGATGCGGACGTCGAACTTGTCCTCCGCGAGCGTCACGATCGTCATCATCGACAGCGAGTCGATGTCGAGGTCGTCGGTGAAGGACTTCTCGAGCTGGACCGAGTCGGTCGGAAGGCCGGTCTCCTCGCTGACGATCTCGGCCAGACCGGCCAGGATCTCCTGCTCGCTGTACGCCATGGGTGTCTCCTCGTGTGGGTGGGACGGGTCGGACGAACGGTACAGCCGGGCGGCCGTACCGAGGTGGGGGTTAGGGCAGGACCACGACCTGCGCGGCGTAGACCAGGCCCGCGCCGAAGCCGATCTGCAGCGCGAGCGCGCCGGACTTCACCTGGCCCTCGTCGAGCAACCGCTCGGTGGCCAGGGGGATGGACGCCGCCGACGTGTTGCCGGTGTCGGCGATGTCGCGGGCGACCACCACCGTCTCGGGCAGCTTGAGCTGCTTGATCAGCAGGTCGATGATCCGCATGTTGGCCTGGTGCGGGATGAACGCGTCGATCTCGCTCGCGCTCACGCCGGCGGCGTCCAGCGCCTTCTGCGCGACCGGCGCCATCTGCCACACGGCCCACTTGAACACCGACTGGCCCTCCTGGCGCAGCGTCGGCCAGCCGGCGCCCTCGTCGCGCGTCGCGAGCCACGAGTGCGTCTGGCGGATGGCCTGCGCCTGGCTCCCGTCGGAGCCCCACACGGTCGGGCCGATGCCCGGGGTGTCGGACGGGCCGACGACGACCGCGCCCGCGCCGTCGCCCAGCAGGAACGAGATGGAGCGGTCCGTCGGGTCGATGAACTCGCTCATCTTCTCGGCGCCGATCACCAGCACGTGCCGCGCGAGGCCCGAGCGGACCAGCGCGTCGGCCTGCGCGATGCCGTAGCAGTAGCCCGCGCACGCGGCCGAGATGTCGAACGCCGCGGCGGGCGTGGCCCCGAGGCGGTCCGCGATGATCGCGGCCGCGGACGGGGTCTGGTGGAAGTAGGTGACAGTCGACACGATCACCGCGTCGATGTCCGCGCCCTGCAGCCCGGCGCGGTCCATCGCCTTGCGCGCGGCGCCCTCGGCCAGGTCGAGCACGTCGACCTCCGCCGTCGCGCGGCGGCGCGTGACGATCCCCGTCCGCTGGCGGATCCACTCGTCCGACGACTCGATGGGCCCGACGATCTCGTCGTTCGGGACCACGCGCTCACCGCGGACTCCGCCGAGGCCGAGGATCCGGGTGTGCGCGGGGCCGGTGGCCTGCGTGAGGAGGGGAGGGGTCACGACTGCTGCTCCTGGTTCGAGGCGGAGGCGGTGGAACCGGCGTGGCGGCGCACGAGGTCGCGCGCTGCGTCCACGTCGGCAGGGGTCTTGACGGCGACCGTCTCGACCCCGGGCAGCGTACGACGCGCCAGGCCGGTGAGCACTCCTCCCGGCGCGACCTCGAGCAGCCCGGTGACGCCGAGCTCGAGGAGTGCGGCCTGGCACAGGTCCCAGCGCACGGGGTTGGCCACCTGCTTGACGATCATCGCGAGCGCGTCGGCGCCGTCCGCGACGACCGAGCCGTCGGAGTTGGTCAGGAGCCGGACCCCGGGCTCGCCCGGCGAGACCTGCGCCGCGGCCGCGCGCAGCTCGTCGACCGCGGGGGCCATGTGCTCGGTGTGGAACGCGCCCGCGACCTGGAGCGCGATCACGCGCGCGCGGGCAGGGGGAGCGGCGGCGAGCGCGGCGAGCTGCTCGAGCGTGCCG
>JAEWOA010000284.1 GCA_023461115.1 Actinomycetes bacterium | reverse complement strand
GGCCAGACGTCGTCGCAGGCCGCGCGGGCCGCGCGTGCCGTCACCGAGGGTTACCTGCTCGCGGCCTACACGCCGCCGACCGCCGCGGCCAAGCCCGCGGTCGAGCCGGCCGCCGACCTCGTGCTGTTGGGCCGTGACGGCAGCCGGGTGGGCGCCGCGGTCGTCGCGGGCCGCAACGCGGCGGTGGCGACGTGGCTGGCGCGCGACCTCGCGGCCACGCCCTCCAACACCAAGAACCCCGCGTGGATGGCAGACCAGGCGCGGCGCCTCGCGGACAAGAACGGCCTCGCCGTCACGGTCCTCGGCCCACGCGAGCTCGAGGCCCAGGGATTCGGCGGGATCCTGGCGGTCGGCGCGGGCTCGGCCTCGCCGCCCCGGCTGGTCACCGTGACGTACACGCCCCCGACCTGGTCGCGCGAGGACGGCAAGCACGTCGTCATCGTCGGCAAGGGCGTCACCTTCGATACCGGCGGACTGTCGATCAAACCCCGCGAGGGCATGGTCACCATGAAGACCGACATGACCGGGGCGGCGGTCGCGCTCGCCACCGTGCTCGGCGCCGCGCACTCCGGCGTGCTGCACCAGGTCACCGCGGTCCTCCCGCTCGCCGAGAACCACTTCGGCGGCGCCTCCTACCGGCCCGGCGACGTGCTGCGGGCCTACGGCGGCACCACCGTCGAGATCGCGAACACCGATGCCGAGGGCCGCCTGCTGCTCGCGGACGCGCTCGCGTTCGCGGACGCCACACTCGCGCCCGACGTGCTGATCGACGTCGCGACCCTCACCGGCGCCGCGACGCTCGGGCTCGGCAAGCAGCACGGCGCCCTCTACGCGGTCGATGAGCCGCTCGCGCACGCGCTTGAGCAGGCCGGCGACGAGTCGGGCGAGCTGCTGTGGCGGATGCCGCTCGTCGAGGAGTACGACGAGGCGACGCACAGCGAGGTCGCCGACCTACGGCACGTCCCGGCGACGAACAAGATCGGCGCCGGCTCGATCACCGCGGCGCTGTTCCTGCGCAAGTTCGTCGGGTCGCGGGCGTGGGCGCACCTGGACATCGCGGGCCCCGCGCGCGCGACCGCGGACAAGCACGAGATCACCGAGGGCCCGACGGGCTTCGGCGCACGGCTCCTGCTGCGCTACCTCGCGGAGCTGCGCTGAGCGCGCGCTGAGCGAGCGCGTCAGCGCTTGACGGCCACCAGCAGGCCGTCGCTCACGGGCAGCAGCGTCGGCGTCAGCGACTCGTCGTCGCGCACGTGGCGGACCAGTTCACGCACGGCGGTCGTCGCCTCGTCGCGCCGCGCCGGGTCCGGGACCCGGTCCCGCCACAGCGCGTGGTCGACGACGAGCACGCCGCCCGCCCGCAGGAGGCGGACGGCCTGTGCCAGCTCGTCGAGCGTCGGCGGGCTGCCCGGGACCTCGTGGCCCAGCAGCACCAAGTCGTAGGCGCCGTCGGTGAGCCGGGGCAGGACGTCGCGCCCGCGGCCCGAGATCGTCCGGGTGCGCGTCGGGCGGATCCCGGCCTCCGCGAAGGCCTCCTTGGCGGCGCGGTGGTGCTCGACCTCCGGGTCGATCGTCGTCAGCACGCCGGCCTCCGGCATGCCGCGCAGCAGGTACAGCGAGGCGACCCCGGTGCCTGTCCCGATCTCCACGGCCGTCCGCGCGTCCACGGCGGCGGCCAACACCTGCAGCGCGGACCCCGCGCCCGGGCCGACCGCGCCGGCGCCGAGCTGGGCGGCGCGCTCGCGGGCCCGCAGCAGCACGTCGTCCTCTGTGCGGAAGTCCTCGGTGAAGACCCAGGTGTTGGCCTTGTCTGCGGAGATAGGAGCCTCCTCGGGCTGATGAATGGCCTCGCCTGCTGACGCAGGCAGGGCCCACAGTAGCCGCGCCGGGAACTGCGCGCGGCGTGGCGGCGTTACATGTCTCGCACACTCTCCACGCTCGGCCTGCGCGCACACGTGTGCGCCCACCCAGCCGCGGCTGCGAGACTAGGCGGCCAGACCCCCGAGCCGAGGAGCCCAGTGCCCCGTCCGACCGAACCGAGCGCATGGCAGCCCCCCACGTGGGAGCAGATCGTGCGTGACCACTCGGCGCGCGTGTACCGGCTCGCGTATCGCCTGACCGGCAACCAGCACGACGCCGAGGACCTCACGCAGGAGACGTTCGTCCGCGTGTTCCGCTCGCTCCACACGTACGAGCCCGGGACGTTCGAGGGCTGGCTCCACCGCATCACCACGAACCTGTTCCTGGACGCAGCGCGCCGCAAGAAGCGCATCCGGATGGACGCGATGGGCGACGACGCCGACCGCTACGTCAGCGGCGACCACCTGGGGGCGCCCGAACGGGCCTACGAGCACGGGAACCTCGACCACGACATCCAGCACGCGCTGGACGCGCTCCCCCCGGAGTACCGCGCCGCGGTCGTGCTGTGCGACATCGAGGGGCTGTCCTACGAGGAGATCGCGGTCACCCTCGGCATCAAGCTCGGCACGGTCCGCTCACGGATCCACCGCGCACGCGCGCGCTTGCGGTCGTCGCTCGGGCACCGGGCTCCGACGAGGGCCACCACGGCGGACGACGACGTCGTCGGAGTCGGCGGGGACCTGCGATGAACCACCTGGGCGACTGGATCAGCGCGCTTGCCGACGGCCAGCTCTCGGCCGCCGACACCGACCGCGCGCTCGCCCATGTCGCCGGCTGCCCGGCGTGCGCGGCCGAGCTCGCCGACGCGCGCGCGACGCGCGCCGTGCTCGCGGCAGACGACGTGCTCCCGGCGCCCGAGCTCACGGCCCGGC
>JAEWOA010000283.1 GCA_023461115.1 Actinomycetes bacterium | reverse complement strand
GTGCTGGTGGCCGCGGCCGAGCAGAAGGCCGCGATCGCGGGGGCGCTGCTGGTCGCGGCGGGCTGGTGCGCGACCGCGCTCGCCGTGCGGCGCCACGCGGCCCGCACGGACGTCCTGGTGACGAGCTCCGCGGCCGCGGCCGCTCTCGGTGTGGCTGCGATCGTGGCCAGCCACGCACATCCGGCCTGGTCCGGCACGGTCGTCGGCGTACTCGGTGGCGTCGCCGCGCTGGTACTGCTCGCCGGTGTCGCAGGGCCGGGGACTGGGCTCGCGCTCAGCCGGGCGGGCGACGCGCTGGAGGCCCTTAGCCTCGCGGCGCTCGCGCCCCTCGCGCTCGCGGCGACGATCTGGGCCTCGAGCGGGCACGCATGAGCGCGACCAAGCGCGACCAGGCCGAGGCGCACGCGTACCACCGACGCCGCGTCGCAGCGGCGTTCGTCGGCGGCATGCCAGCCGATGCGCGCGCAGCCGCGGGGGGCGCAGGCCCGGGTGAGGGCGGCGAGCCCGAGCTCGGCTCGCCGCTGCGATCGCTCGGGGTCGGCGCGCTGCTCGCGGTCCTGGTGGTCGCCGGATGGTGGGCCTGGGGGCTGGTCTCCCCACGGCTCGAGCCGGGTTGGGAGGACGCCGCGTTCGTCGTCGTGCGGGGCACCGGTGCGCGGTACGTCGCGCTCGAGGGCGTGGTCCACCCGGTGCGCAACGCGACGAGCGCGCGGCTCGCGCTTCCGGCGGGCTCGTTCGTGGTCCGTGACGTCGCGGCCGGGGACCTCGCGGGAGTCCGGCGGGGCGCACCGCTGGGCATCGAGGGCGCGCCGGACGCGCCGCCGCCCCGCGACCGGCTGGTGGCCGGTCCTTGGGAGACTTGCGCGCTGGGGGCCGACGAGACGGCGACGCGGATCGGCCTGCCGACGGTGTCCACCACGTCTCCGTTGGCGGTGGTCGCGGTGGGGGACCGCGTGAGCCTGGTGGCGGATGGTGTGCGGCACGACGTCGTGGGGCCGAGCCCGGCCGCGGTGCTCCGAGCCGTCGGGCTGCAGGCGGTCCGGCCGTCCCAGGTGCCGCAGTCGTGGCTCGCGGTGTTCCCGCGGGGCACGGACCTGGGGCCGCTCGGGCTGCCGGGCGCCGGACGTCCGCTTCCCGCGGAGCTGGGCATCCGGGGCGCCCGCGTCGGGACTGTCGTGCGAGTGCCCACGGGCGCAGGGACCGCGCAGTTCGTCGTCAGTCCCGCGGGGGAGTTGGCGGTGCTCAGCGAGGTGGCGGCCGCGATGTACGCGCTCGGCTCCGGCGCGGCGGCCGACGTCGTCGACGCCACGCCAGTGGCGCTCGCGGGGCTGGCCACCGCGGAGGTGGCCGTCGCGCCCGCCGACTGGCCGGAGCGCGTGCTGCCGCCCGCAACGGGCGCGCCGTGCGCGCTGCTGACGACTTCCGACTCAGGCGGCGAGCCCGGCGTGCGGGTCGGCGTCGTCGAGCCTGCCGAGCTCGCCGGGCTCCCCGCGGGAGTCGAGGTCGTGGCTGGCGGCGGTGTGCTGGCTCGTGCGGCCGACCACGAGGTCCGTGCGGGAGGCCGGGCTCCGGGCGGGCTCAGTCTGGTGGACGAGGCGGGGAGCGTGTTCGGGCTGCCCGGCGCGGACGACGAGACGCTCGCGCGGCTCGGCTACCGCCCCACCGATCCGGTGCCGGTGCCGGCCGCGTGGCTGGGCCTCCTGCCACCCGGCCCCGCGTTGACGACCGCCGCGGCCCGGGGCGGTACGGACGGCGGCTGAGTGGACTGTGGCTGGAATCGACGGTGGCTGAATGGACGGTGGCTGAATGGACGGTGGCTGAATGGACGGTCGGTGAGCCGGGGCGGCGGGGGGCAAGGCCTGGCGCCGCCCCGATGCTGGTGGAGCGGCCGCGGGGCCGTATCCTCCCCGCGGGAGACAGGTGATGACCGTGCCGTTGTCGTGGGGAGTCGCGACGTCGCCAGGCGGACGCGACCACAACGAGGACGCCGTCCTGGCCGACCGTGACGTGTTCGTGGTGGCCGACGGCATGGGTGGCCACGACGCGGGCGAGGTCGCGAGCGCGACGGCCGTCGCCGAGCTGCGCACGCTCGTCGGCGCGGCTCCTGGCCCCGAGCGGGTGCGCGACGCGCTCGTCCGGGCGCACGCGCGGGTGCGGGCGCTACCGGGCGAGGAGCACAGGCGCCCCGGCACGACGGTGTCCGGTGTGGCCGTGACGGTATGGGAGGACCAGCGCTGCTGGGTGGTCCTCAACGTCGGCGACTCCCGGACCTACCGCATGGCGGGCGGGGTGCTGGAGCAGGTGACGCGCGACCACTCCGAGGTCGCGGAGCTCGTCGCCGAAGGCCTGCTCCCTCCGGACGAGGCGGCGTACCACCCGTGGCGGCACGTGGTCACGCGGGTACTCGGCGGTGGCGCCGCGAGCGTCGAGCCGGACGTGTTCCTGCTGCCGGTGAGCCCTGGCGACCGGATGCTCGTGTGCTCCGACGGGCTCACGGACACGCTCCCGGACGCGCGGATCCAGGCCGAGCTCCGGGCCGCCGTGACTCCGCAGGCCGGCGCGGACCGGCTCCTCGCGGCGGCGCTCGCGGCGGGGGCGTCGGACAACGTCACGGTGGTCGTCGTCGACGCGGCGCCGCTGCGCGCGCCGCGCTAAGC
>JAEWOA010000282.1 GCA_023461115.1 Actinomycetes bacterium | reverse complement strand
CGCCTAATTGATCTAATTGCTCTCTAAGAGGTAATGTGTTGAAATAATTTGCCATTGTAATACTGAATTAAATATTTTTTTCGATTAAGGTTTCTTATTATTTGTTGTTGATTATTCTTTTTTGTGCCGTCGCATAGCCATAGTGCAGGTTGTCATGACCTACCGAAGTGATCAGGACATCTTCAATGCTATTTAACGTAGCGCCATAGGTTGCCGTCTCATAAGGAGTCGTAGTCTTGAAAACTCCGGCATTGTAATCAGCCTCGATCTCACGGATGGAACTCAATGCGATTTCCTTAAGTTCATTTACTTCCTCTTGACTTACGAAGTATGTAGGTTTAGTGCCCTTTGCATAGGCATCCACATACTTTACCCAGTTCACGCCTTCACGGATTCCTGTGCGGGTATAGCTTAATGTTTGTGTACTCACTACGATATGTCCAAAATTCCAGATGATATTGTTGTTGAATCCTGTTGGAATTTCGTTCAATTGCTCCAAGGACAATTCATCGATTAATCGGATGAATGCCTTGCGGCCATCGATAATGAATTGGAATACTTTTTCCATTTGTTTTATGCTTCTTTAATCGGCTCGTTGAATGATATCCTATTGCCAAATGGATCAATGACTTGAACACAGTGGCAGTTATAGAATGTTTCCTTGTAGCCGGGTTTATTGTACTTATAATTCTTTTGTATCAATTGCTCATGATATGCCTTTAATCCAGTGCAATTCACAAAAACCTGTGAACCCGGAGTGGCATCTCCATGATGCTCGCTGAGGTGCATTGCCATGCCATCTCTGGAGATCTGCATGTAAATAGGAGAATTGTCATCAAATCGATGTTCCCAGTCAATGTGAAAACCAAGCCAGTCGATGTAAAACTCGACTGCCTTGGCATAATCAAATATCCTGAATATCGGTATGACCTGTTCTACTTGCATGCAAGGATTAATTACATGGTAAAGACATCATCGCGCTGATCCAAATACTCGTTTTCAACAATGTCTGGAGCTGGCTCATTGATTTCAAATTGTTTTAGCTTGGTATGGAAACCAGCACTGTCCTTGATGATGGCGATACGAGCACCACGAACAAATTCTATCAGGTTGTATTTGCCCAATTCCTCTGTAAGCCTGTCGATCTCCTCACGGTGACCTGCTGTTTCGAATACAATATAGTCATTACGGATCACAACTACATTAGCACCGTATTGACGAAGTAAGCGTTCTACCAATACTTTCTCTGCAATCGCGTCTGCTGGTACTTTATAAAGAGCCTGTTCTTGCCAAATCAATTCATCATTGGTGTTGAAGTATGCTTTCAATACCTCCACCTGTTTTTCAACCTGACGGCATAATTTGCGGACCACTTCTTCTGATTCTGTAATCAAGATTGTGAAGCGGTGAATGCCATCCACTTCCGATGGGGAAGTATTTAAGCTCTCGATATTGATTTTACGTCTTGAAAATATCCCCGATATACGGCCTATCATCCCGATAGAGTTTTCTGTGTATATGGTTATGGTATATTCTTGTTTTTCCATGATTACTTCAATCTAATTTCTGACACACTTGTTCCTTGCGCTACCATTGGGAATACATTGTTCTCTTTACCAACCATGATTTCCAATAGGTAAGAGCCATCATGATCCATCATAGTCTGTAGGGCATCCTTTAAATCCTTACGTTCCGAGATCTTATTTCCATCGATATAATATCCTTTCGCAACAGCTACGAAATCTGGGCTGGTGATATTAACGAATGAATATCTCTTATCGTGGAATAGTTGTTGCCATTGGCGGACCATTCCCAAGAACTCATTGTTCAGGATCAAGATCTTCACCTTGGCGCCGAATTGCATAATGGTACCTAATTCCTGAATGGTCATTTGAATACCACCATCACCGATAATAGCTACCACATCACGATGCGGAGCACCATACCAAGCGCCAATTGCCGCTGGCAGACCAAATCCCATCGTTCCCAAACCTCCAGAAGTAACGCTGGATTTCGAACTGTTGAATTTTGCATAACGGCAGGTTACCATTTGGTGCTGACCTACGTCAGTAACAATAACAGCATCTCCACCAGTGATCTCGTTCAATACCTTTAGTACTTCACCCATGGTCATGATGTCAGAGGTAGGGTTCAGTTCATTATGGATTACTTCCTTGATTTCTTCTTTTTCCAAATCCCTGAATTTGCTCAACCAAGCTGCATGATCGCCTTTTTCAACCAATTCTGTCAACATTGGAAGGGTTTCCTTACAATCTCCCCAAACTGGATAATGGGCTTTCACGTTCTTGTCGATTTCAGCAGGGTCTATGTCCAAGTGAACAACTTTTGCCTGTTTTGCATATTTATCCAAACGTCCGGTTACACGGTCATCGAAACGCATTCCGATAGCGATCAACACGTCACATTCATTCGTCATGACATTGGGTGCATAGTTTCCGTGCATACCCAACATACCCACATGCAATGGATGGTCTGTCTCAAGAGCGCTAAGCCCCATAACAGTAGCAGCCGAAGGGATACCCGCTTTTTCGATAAAGGTCTTGAACTCTTGTTCCGCTTTACCCAAAATCACGCCCTGACCAAATAAAATGAATGGTTTCTTTGCCGCATTGATTGCTTTTGCAGCCTCTTCAACATATTCCTTACGAACAATCGGAGCAGGTCTGTAACTACGTACATGCTTGCAGGACTCGTATCCATTGTAATCAAACAATTGGATCTGAGCATTTTTGGTAATATCAATTAATACTGGACCAGGTCTCCCTGTTCTAGCAATATAGAATGCTTTAGCTAATACACTTGGGATCTCATTCGCATCAGTCACCTGATAGTTCCATTTGGTCACAGGTGTGGTGATGTTAATGACGTCAGTTTCTTGAAACGCATCTGTTCCTAGAAGGGAAGCAAAGACTTGACCTGTAATACAGACGATAGGGTTACTATCGATCATTGCGTCTGCCAAACCAGTGACCAGGTTTGTTGCTCCAGGACCGCTTGTTGCAAAAGCCACACCCACACGTCCCGATGTACGTGCATATCCTTGTGCAGCATGAATTCCACCCTGTTCGTGACGTACCAAAATATGCTTCAATTGATCTGTGTAATCATACAATGCATCATAGATCGGCATAATAGCACCTCCTGGATACCCGAATACGGTATCCACCCCCTCGTGGATTAAGGCTTCCATCACAGCCTGGGAACCGCTTACCTGCGTTCCAGCTGCCTTTCTAGTGGTTTCCTTTGTTTCCGTTTTTTCAAGTGTACTCATTTTGTAGTAATTAGTATTAAGTATTTAGTAGTTAGACTTATAGTCTAATACTTTTCTTTAATTTTTTCTGGTTTTTTATTTGAGAGTATTAAGCG
>JAEWOA010000281.1 GCA_023461115.1 Actinomycetes bacterium | reverse complement strand
CGGCGTGCAGGCCGCCCGGGTGGGCGTCGCGGGCACGAGCGGCTCGCGCGCGTACTCCACGCAGCTCGTCGCGGTGGACACGCGCCACGCCGGGGACCTGCTGCGCGGGCGGATCGCGGGCGGCTGGCCCGCCGCGACCGCAGGCATGGCGCCCGCCGACGTGGTGCGCGGCGTGCCGATCCCGGCGGGAGCGACGAGCCTGCGCCTGGACGTCTCCGGGTGGATCGCCTACGACCTCGACGCGAGGGGCGTCGTCGCCCTCGTCCTGCAGGACGAGCACGGCGCGCGAGCGACCCTGGACGCCACCAGGCTCTTCCTGTCGCCGACCGGCGCCACTGACCACGACGTCACGATCGCGCTGCCCGCCGAGGCGCGGGGCCTGCAGCTCATCGGCGCGTCGCTGCGCGTGACCGCCTCCGACGACGCGATCGGCAGGCTCCTGGCCAGCGGCGTCGACCGCACGAGCCAGATCACGTTCCAGTACTCGCTCGACGACGTGCGCGCGGTCGTGCCGGGCGACGACGGCGACGTGGCCACCCCGCTGTGGCTGGGCCGCGCCGCGTGGAGCACGCAGCGGCTCGGCACGGTCGAGGGGATCGGCTTCCAGCCCCAGACCCAGGCCGACGCGGGCCTGCAGGTGACCGGGCGCGTCCCCGTGGCCCAGGCCAGCGGAGCGCTCTCGTCGCTGATCTCGACGACGTTCGAGTCCGGCCCGATGGTCACCGGGCTCGCGACGCCGGCGCTGCTCGACGAGCTGGGCCTGGAGGACGGGGACGTCGTGACGGTCGAGGCCGCGGGCGTCCTGGTGACGGTCCAGGTGGTCGGGACGGCGCCCTACCTCCCGAGCCAGCCGCGCGGCTCCGCGCTGCTCGTCGACTACGACGCGCTGACGAGGTCCGCGCTGCGGTCCGGGGGCCTGGCGACGATCGCGGACGAGTGGTGGGCCCGGGTGTCCGACGAACGCGCCGAGTCCGCGGCGCACGCTGTCCGCGCGAGCGGCGTGGGCGCGCCCGTGAGCCGGGTCGAGGCCAGGTCCGCGGCGACCGACGGCCCGCTGCGCGTCGGAATCCAGGCCGCGCTGTGGATCGTCACGCTCGCCGCGGTCGGGCTCGCGGTCGCGGGCTTCGCGATGAGCGCGACTGTCGCCGTGCGCACGCGCCGGTTGGAGCTCGCGCGCCTGCAGGCCCTGGGCGCCTCGCGCCGCTCGCTCGTGCGCGCGGTCTCGCTCGAGTACGCGCTCCTGGGTGTCGTGGGCGTCGTGGCGGGCGCGGCCGTCGGCGCGGTGCTCGTCGCGGTCGTCGGGCCGTTGATCACCGTGGCCGAGGGCGGCGCGCGGCCTGTGCCCGAGGTCCTCGTCGCGTGGCCGTGGACCGCGCAGGCCGCGCTCGTCGGCGGGATCGTCGTGCTCGCTGGCCTCGCGGTCGTCGTGACCGCGCAGGCCCTGCTGCGCCGCGCGTCCGGCGCGCTGCTGAGGTTGGGGGACGAGGGATGACCGCCTCGACGGCCCGCGCGGCCGGGCTCGCGCGCTCGACGACCGCGCTGGGCGCGACGATCGCCCGCCGCCGCGCGGGCGTCGACGCCACGATGCTCGCGCTGTGCGGACTGCTCGTCGCGGGCACGGTGTTCACGACACTCGCGGGGCCACGCCTCGTCGAGCACGTCGCCGACGAGGGCGTCCGCGAGGCGGTGGCCGACGCGCGGCCGGCGAGCGACGTCGTCGCGATCATCCCCGCCGGCACCGCGGGCCCGGGCTCGAACCCGGACCCCGATCCCGCCGCGGCCGCGGTGCTCGCGGGCCAGGCCGACGAGCTCGAGCGGCTGCTGCCCGAGTCGATCGCGGCGGTGACCGAGCCCGCGTCCGTGATGGTCGCCGCGAGCGAGTTCGCGGCGCCGCGTGAGGGCGGGGCCGTCGTGCTGCGGATCGGGTACGCCGCCACGCAGGACGGCTCGCCGGCCGTGCGCTGGGTGGCGGGCGACGCGCCGACAGCGGCCACGCAGGAGCCGCCGCCGGACGCGGACGAGTCCGGCGACGGCTGGGCCGTCATCGGCTCGGACGGCCTGCCCATCCAGGCGCGGGCGCCTCGCGTGGTCCAGGTCGGCGTGAGCGCGGACGCCGCCCAGCAGCTCGGCCTCGCGATCGGCGACGAGATCCCGGTGGGCGGACTGACCATCGGACGGCTCACCGCGCACGTCACGGGGCTGTACGAGGTGGTCGACGAGGACCAGCCGCAATGGGCAGGGCACGCGGACTTCGTCGGCGCCGCACCCGCTCCCACGAAGGCGTCCGTCGGGGCCGCGGGCTTGCTCACCACGGACGCGTCGCTGCCCGACATGCTCGCGTCCGTCCAGGCGCTGACCGTCACCGCCGAGATCCGGTTCCCCGCGGCGCCGGGCGACCTCACGGCGTCCGCCGCGCCCGCGCTGTCCGACGACGTCGCCCGGCTCATCGCGGACCCGTCCCCGCTGCGCATGGGCGCCGGCGTGGTGCCGACCGTCGAGAGCGAGCTCGACCGCACGCTGGAGGCGTACCTCGACCGGCTCGCGGGCGTGCGCGCGCAGGCGTCCGTGCTGCTCCTGGGGCTCGTGGTCGTCGGCTCGCTCACGATCTGGCTCGCCACGCGGTTGCTCGTGCTGCGC
>JAEWOA010000280.1 GCA_023461115.1 Actinomycetes bacterium | reverse complement strand
CCGTCGCGCCGACCGGGCGGCGGGGACGGCGGCAGTGACTCTCGCCGGCCTGGTCACCGCGAGCCTGACCGCAGTGGGTATCCCGCAGGCGCTGGCTCCGGCGGTGCGCGTCGCACTCGAGCCCGTCGACGGATTCGCCGCGCGCCCGGGGGCAGCGGTTGCCACCACGGTCGCGCTCGTGCTCGTCGCCGCCGGCGGCCACCTGGCAGGCCGTCAGGTGTCGGTGCTCGAGGTGCCCCGCCCACACGACACGCGGCCGGGCGACGCGGCCGAGCTCCGAGCGGCCGGAGCCCGGTTGGCCGCGGCGCCGGACGCGGTGCTGCTCGTCGTGGTCGGGTCGCTGTCCGGGCGGCACGGCCCGGACGCCCCGCTCGCCGACGACCCCGCCGCGCCCGCGGCCGACGAACGCCTGGCCACCGACCTGACGCACCCCGACGACGACGCACGCCGGCGCCTCGCCGACTGGCCCGCGCGTGAGGCCGACGCGCTCGCGGCCTCCGGCTGGGGTCCGTGGCAGGTGCTCCTGGGCGCAGTCGGCGGCACGCCCGTCGAGGCGCGGGTGGAGGCGCCCGTGCTGTTCGGCGCGCAGCACGTCGTCGGCTCATGGCATGCGAGGCTGGGACGGTGAGCCCGCTCGTCGTCGCCGTCGTCGGCCCCACCGCCACCGGGAAGTCCGACCTCGCGGTGGAACTCGCGCTCGCGCTCCGTGGCGAGGTTGTCAACGCGGACGCCCTCCAGCTCTACCGCGGCATGGATGTGGGCACCGCCAAGCTGCCGCCCGCGGAGCGGCGCGGCGTCGCGCACCACGTGCTCGACGTGCTCGACCCGCACGAGGACGCGTCCGTCGCGGACTACCAGGTCCGCGCGCGCGCCGCGGTCCGCGGCTGCGCGGCGGCCGGCGCCCGCGCCGTCGCCGTCGGAGGCTCCGGGCTGTACGTCCGCGCGCTCCTCGACCACATGGAGTTCCCCGGCACGGACGCGGCCGTCCGGGCGCGGCTGGAGGAGCGGGTCGAAGTCGAAGGGGCGCGCGCGCTGCACGACGAGCTCGCGGCGCTCGACCCCACGGCGGCCGGCTCGATCGGCCCACGCAACGCCCGGAGGATCGTGCGCGCGCTCGAGGTCATCGCGCTCACCGGCCGGCCGTACTCCGCGAGCCTGCCGCAGCACGTCTACGAGGTGCCCGCAGTGCAGATCGGCCTCGACTGCGACCGCGCGACCCTCGACGAGCGCATCGACGTGCGCGTGGACCGCATGTTCGCGGGCGGCCTGGTCGCCGAGGTGGAGCGGCTCCTGGCCGCTGGCATGGGGCGCACCGCAGCCCGGGCCGTCGGCTACGCCGAGACGATCGCCATGCTCCGCGGTGAGCTCACGCCCGACGAGGCGCGCGCCGCGATCGCCGCGGGGACGCGCAGGCTCGCGCGCAAGCAGATGGGCTGGTTCGGGCGTGACCCGCGGGTGCATTGGCTCGACGCGCAGGACCCGGACCTCGTCGCGCGCGCCCTCGCGCTCGTCGAGCAGGCGGACGCGGGCCGCTTGCCGCTCGCGACCGACGATCCCGCGCCCCGCCGTAGTCTGGGCTCGTGACCGAGACCGCCACGACGCCCGCGTCCGCGGGCGAGACTGCCAGCGAGACGACAAGCGCCATGCCCGCGCGGCTCACGTTGCGGGTCACCAAGGGCCACGGCACGCAGAACGACTTCGTGCTGATCGACGACCGCAGCGGCGTGCTGGACCTGCACGCGGGCCTGGTGCGCGCGCTCGCGGACCGGCGCGCGGGGATCGGCGGCGACGGGGTGATCAGGCTCGTCGAGTCGCGGCATGTCGCGCACGGCGCCGCGGCGCTCGCGCTCGATCCGCGCGCGCGGTGGTTCATGGACTACCGCAACGCCGACGGCTCTGTCGCGGAGATGTGCGGCAACGGCGTGCGGGTGTTCGCGCAGTACGTCGACCGGCTCGGGCTGTGGCCCGACTCCGACGAGCTGGTGGTCGGCACGCGGGCCGGGGTGATGCGCGTGCGCCGCACGGCCGTGCCCGCTGGGCTCGACGACGCGGCATGGTTCGCGTTCGACATCGGCCGGTGGAGCGTGGTCGGGGGGCAGGACGCGCTCGCGGCCGGCTTCGACGCGCACGTGGCGGTGGCGGGCCTGGAGGTGTCCCGGCCTGGCCTGTCGATCGACGTGGGCAACCCGCACACCGTGCTCGCGTTGCCCACGCTCGACGAGCTCGCGGCCGCGGACCTGACACGCGCCCCCGTGGTCGCGCCGACGCCGCCGCACGGCTCGAACGTCGAGCTCGTGGTGCCGCTCGGTGAGGAGCTCGTCGACGGGCAGGTCGTCGGACGGGTCCGGATGCGCGTGCACGAGCGCGGGGTCGGGGAGACGCGGTCCTGCGGCACAGGCGCGGTCGCGGCCGCGATGGCCGTCAGGTCCTGGGCCGGGGCCGACGCGCCGTCGGTGTGGCTCGTCGAGGTGCCGGGCGGGGTGGTGCGCGTGACCGCGCTCGCGGACTCGCATGCGGAGCTCGCGGGCCCCGCCGTGCTGGTCGCCGACCTGGACGTGGACGTGGCTGCGCTGGGCGCACCATGACCCGGACAGCGACTCCGGCAGCGACACCCACACCGACACCCACAGCGATACCCACACCGACACCCACAGCGAACCGCGTCGGCACGCGGCTGACCGCCGAGGACTTGGGGGTAGCGCTCGGCTCCGCGGCGACAGTCGTGCAGTTCTCGAGCGCGTTCTGCCAGCCCTGCCGGATGACGCGCCTGGTCGTCGACCGCGCAGTCGGCACGAGCGAGTCCGAGCCCGGGGCGTCGCATGCGGTGCGACACGTCGATCTCGACGTGGCGGACCACACCGCGCTCGCCGAGCGGCTCGCGATCCTGAGCACCCCGACGGTGCTGGTCCTGGACGCGGTGGGCGACGAGCGAGTGCGAGCCACGGGAGTCCCGCGGCTCGCCCAGGTCCGCGCGGCGATCGCGGTGGCGTCAGCCCGCTGACACGCGCGCCGGGGATGACCGCGGGCGCCCGACGCGCGGCGCGATGGCCGCCGCGCCGATCGCGAGCACCGCGGTCAGGGTGAGCGCGGCCGCGAACGACGCGTCGACGCCCTCGCCGCCCGCGGCGAGGAACACCAGCCCGGTCGCGGACAGCGCGAGCGACGCGCCCACGGAGTCCGCGATGGAGAGGCCCGCGCTGTTCGCGCCCTCGGCGCCCTGCGGCGAGTAGGAGATCATCAGCACGGTCTGGCGCGAGTACGTCAGGCCCATGCCCGCTCCGGCGACCGCCCACGAGACGACCGCGAGCCAGACCGGCGCGTGCAGCGCGGCGACGGCTGCGCTCGCGCCGACCGCGACCGCGACGAGGATGGTCCCGAATCGCACCGCGTCGCGGCTGGCCAGCCGCTCGCCGAGCCGCCCCTGTACCCAGGCGCCGCCGGCCCACGTGACTGCGGCCGCGGTCAGGGTCACGCCGGAGAGCGCGGGCGGCACGCCGTAGCGGCGCGCGAGCAGGTACGGCAGGTAGACCTCGGCCGCGAAGAACGCGCCGGCGAGCAGGCCGCGGCTCGCGACGACCGACGCGAGCCCGCGCCGCGCGCGCAGCGTCCCGGCGGGCGTGAGGGGCCGCAGCGCGACGAGTGCCGCGACGACCGCGACGACGGCGACGACCGCTCCCAGGGGCTGGCCGGCGTCCGCGGCGAGCCCGAGGGCCAGGACGGCGGCGGCGGCGAGGGCGGCCCATGCCAGCCGGGGTCCCGGATGCGCGTGTTCGGGGGCATGGGCCACGCGGTCTCGCGTCGGCGCCCCGGCCCGTCGCGCCTGGACCGCGACAGGAGCGACCACAGGAACCGCGAGGACCGCGACGCCAAGGAACACCCATCGCCAGCTGAGGCTCTCGGCGACCGCGCCCGCGAGCCGGGGGACCGACCAGGGACGGGATCAGCCAGGCCGCCGACAGCCACGCGAACACGCGCGGGCGTAGCTCGGCGGCGTAGGTCCGCGCGACGATCACATTGGCGACGACCGCGAACGCGCCAGCGCCCAGCCCCTGCGCCAGCCGTCCCGCGGTGAGGGCGAGCATGCTCGGCGCAGAGCCCGCGACGACGAGGCCGACCACGAAGGCGAGTGCCGCGGCGACGAGCGGCGGGAGCGGCCCACGCCGGTCAGCCCATGCTCCCGCGGCCACCATGCCGATCACGCCCGACGCGAGCGGTGCGGCGAACGCGACGGCGTACAGCGCGGCGCCGTCGAGCTCGTGCGAGACGACGGGCATGACGGTGGTGACCGCGAGCGAGACGAACGCCGCGATGAACTCGAGCGCGCACAGCGCCCACGTGGAGCCGAGCCGCCGTCGCCAGGCCGCTCGCAGATCGGCCGCGACGAGGGTCGGGGCCTCAGCCACGGCCGGCGGCGGTGTCGTCGCCCGCCGCGACTGCCAGGATGCGGAAGCCGCGCGCGCTCGCGGCCCGTGCGATCTCGACGCCGGGCAGCGGCCCGGCCAGCGCTTCGGCGAGCCAGCGCTGCAGCGAGTCGGCGCCCAGGTTCTTGCCGACGACGAGGTGTGCCACGGCGCCGGGCGCCAGCCGGGGCAGCCAGCGCAGCAGCAGCTCGTGCAGCGCCGCCTTGCCCACGCGGATCGGTGGGTTGGACCAGATCGCGGCGAACGCGATGTCGCCGGGCACCTCGTCGGGAGTCACGGCCCGGACGTTCGCGAGGCCGAGCGCCGCGGCGTTGCGGCGGACCAGGTCGAGTGCGCGCTCGTTGACGTCCACGGCCCACACGCGCGCGTCGGGCGACAGCAGCGCGAGCGTCAGCGCGATCGGCCCCCAGCCGCACCCGAGGTCGAGCAGGTCGCCAGTGGCCGGGGGCGGGGGGGCCTCGTCGAGCAGGATCTGGGTCGCGTGGTCCACGTGGTCGGGGGAGAAGACGCCGCCTGCAGTCTCGACGCGCGCGTCGTGGCCCGCGAGACGCACGCTGATCGTGCGGCGCTCGTCGGCCGAGGCCGGTTGCGCGCTGAAGTAATGCTCGACCTCACCCACGCGCGGCACCCTACCCACGGCCACTGACACGGCGCACGCGGCGAACGCGCCCGCCTCGCACGCGCTCCGCACGCGCGGCGCTCACGCCGTGCGCCGCACGCCCGCAGCGAAACTCCTCGCCCCGAGGCGAACGCACGTGCGACCCTGGAGGCCACGAACCCCACGACCGGAAGGCGCCGCGTGAACGACCCCCAGCCCACTGTGCCCACTCAAGGACGCGAGCACGACGAGCCCCGCTCGGCGCGCGACGTGGCCGACGACGTGGTGGCGCGGGTGCTGGCGAGGGCCGGGACCGCACTGCACGCCGGCGGCACCGTCCACTCGTCGTACGACGGCGACCAGCTCGAGCTCGAGGAGCGCACGTCGCTGCGCCGGATCGTCGGGCTGTCCACGGAACTCGAGGACGTCACCGAGGTCGAGTACCGCGCGTTGCGGCTCGAGAAGGTCGTGCTCGTCGGCGTCTGGGGCGTCGGCTCGGCGCAGGACGCCGAAGTCTCGCTGCGCGAGCTCGCAGCGCTCGCCGAGACCGCGGGCTCCGAGGTGCTCGACGGCTTGCTGCAGCGCCGCCGCACACCGGACCCGGGCACGTTCCTCGGCTCGGGCAAGGCGGCCGAGCTCGCGTCCGTCGTCGCCGCGGTCGGGGCGGACACCGTGGTGGTCGACGGCGAGCTCGCCCCCTCGCAGCGCCGCGCGCTCGAGGACATCGTGCGCGTCAAGGTCATCGACCGCACCGCGCTGATCCTCGACATCTTCGCCCAGCACGCCAAGTCCCGGGAGGGCAAGGCGCAGGTGGAGCTCGCGCAGCTCGAGTACTTGCTGCCGCGCCTGCGCGGCTGGGGCGAGTCCATGTCACGGCAGGCCGGCGGCCAGGTGGGCGGCGCCGGCGCGGGCATGGGGTCGCGCGGTCCGGGCGAGACGAAGATCGAGCTCGACCGCCGCCGCATCCGCAACCGCATGGCCAAGCTGCGGCGTGAGATCGCCGCGATGGAGCCTGCGCGGGTCACCAAACGCGCGTCGCGCAAGAAGCACGCGATCCCGTCGGTCGCGATCGCCGGCTACACCAACGCGGGCAAGTCGTCGCTGCTCAACCGCCTCACGGGAGCCGGCGTGCTCGTCGAGAACGCGCTGTTCGCGACCCTCGACCCGACGGTCCGCCGCGCCCAGACTGCCGACGGCCGCGTGTACACGCTCGCGGACACCGTCGGCTTCGTGCGGGCGCTGCCGCACCAGCTGGTCGAGGCGTTCCGCTCGACGCTCGAGGAGGTCGCGGACAGCGACCTGATCCTGCACGTCGTCGACGCCTCGCACCCCGACCCCGAGGGGCAGATCGCGGCCGTCCGGCATGTGTTCTCCGACATCCCCGGCGCCATGGACGTGCCCGAGATCGTCGTCCTCAACAAAGCCGACCTGGCCACGCCTGAGGCGATCGCGCGGCTGCGCTCGCGTGAGGTCCACTCGATCGTCGTGTCCGCGCACAGCGGGGAGGGCATCGCGGAGCTGCAGGCTCTGATCGCGGACCAGTTGCCGCGTCCGGGCGTGCTCGTGGACCTCGTCGTGCCGTACCAGCGCGGTGACCTGGTGAGCCGGGTCCACGAGACCGGGGACATCGAGCACGAGGAGCACATCGCCGACGGCACGTGGCTGCGCGCGCGAGTCGACGACGCGCTCGCGGGCGAGCTCGAGGCTGCGTCGGCCCGCCGCGCGTGACGTGCGGCCCGGCCGGGCCGGTCGTCGGGCTGGTCGTCTGGCCGTGGGCGCTCGGCCACTAGGCTGAGCCGATGCCCTCCCAGCCTGCCGCGCCCGACGACGAGCGCACGGCAGCCTCGGTGGAGGAGCTGCTGGATATCGCGGTCGGCGAGCTCGGCGGCACGCGCCGCGACGGGCAACACCAGATGGCGGTCGCGGTCGGGCAGGCGCTCGACACCGGCGAGCACCTGCTGGTCCAGGCCGGCACCGGCACCGGCAAGTCGCTCGGGTACCTCGTGCCCGCGGTCCGGCACGCGGTGCACGCGCGCGAGAAGGTCGTCGTCTCGACCGCCACGCTCGCGCTGCAGCGCCAGGTGCTCGCGCGCGACCTGCCGCTCGTCGCCGACGCGCTCGCGCCGCACCTCCCACGCAAGCCGGCGATCGCCCTGCTCAAGGGGTGGCACAACTACGTGTGCCTGCACAAGGTCGAGGGCGGCTACCCCGACGAGGATCAGGGGACGCTGTTCGACCTGGGGGAGAGCGCCGGCGCCGCCGAGCATCCCGCGCCGCGTGGCTCGGGAAGCGCGCGCGAGTCGCTCGGCGATCAGGTGGTGCGCCTGCGGGAGTGGGCGCAGGAGACCGTCACGGGCGATCGCGACGACCTCGTGCCGGGGGTCAGCGACCGCGCGTGGCGCCAGGTCTCGGTGCGCTCGCTCGAGTGCCTGGGCGCCAAGTGCCCACTCGTCGACGACTGCTTCCCGGAGCAGGCGCGCGGCTTCGCGCGCGAGGCGGACATCGTCGTGACCAACCACGCGATGCTCGGCATCGCCGCGACCGGCTCGCCCGGCGTGCTCCCCGAGCACCAGGTGTTGATCGTCGACGAGGCGCACGAGCTGACCGATCGTGTGACGGCGCAGGCCACCGGCGAGCTCTCGCTCGCGGTCGTGCAGCACGCCGCCCGGCTGGCGCGCCGCCACGCAGGCGTGCCGCCCGCGGACCTCGAGGCCGCGGGCGAGGCCCTCGCCGTGGCGCTGGTCGCGCAGCCCGAGGGACGGTTTGCCCGGGGCCTGCCGGAGGACCTGCATGCCGCGGTCGCGGCCGTCAGGGACGCCGCGCGCACACTCCTCAGCCTCCTCAAGCCGGAGGCGGGCAAGCCCGGCGCGGACGGGGGCCGCAAGATGGCGCAGTCGGCGGTGCTCGAGCTGTTCGAGACGGCCGAACGGCTCGCCGCGGACCCGCAGGACGCCGCGCGATCGGTCCTGTGGTGCGCGCGCGAGGAGGACCGCTCAGGAGCCGTCCAGACGAAGCTGCGGGCCGCGCCGCTGGCCGTGAACGGCCTCATCCGCACCCAGCTGCTCGCGGGCCGCACGGGCGTGCTCACGTCCGCGACGCTCGCGCTCGGCGGCTCGTTCGACCCAGTCGCGCGAACCCTCGGGCTGGAGCATCGGCCGGACGCCGAGCCCGAGGGGCCGACGACCACGCATGGCGCCGCCCCGGCCGACGACGACGCGTTGGCCCCCGAGCCGCCACGCGCCGCCGCCGACGACGCGCCCCTGGCCTGGCGTGGGCTCGACGTCGGCAGCCCGTTCGACTACGCCCGGCAAAGCATCTGCTACATCGCGCGGCGGCTGCCGTCGCCCGGCCGTGAGCCCGCGACCGACGCGCAGCTCGACGAGATCGAGGCGCTCATCCGCGCCGCGGGCGGCCGCACGCTCGGGCTGTTCTCGTCGCGCCGCGCCGCGAGCGCCGCCGCCGACGCGTTGCGCGAGCGGCTCGACGTCCCCGTGCTGCTCCAGGGCGACGACCAGCTGCCGACCCTCGTGTCCCGGTTCGCGGCCGACGAGCCCACATGCTTGTTCGGCACGCTCTCGCTGTGGCAGGGCGTCGACGTGCCGGGGCCCGCGTGCAGGCTCGTCGTGATCGACCGGATCCCGTTCCCGCGGCCCGACGAGCCCGTGCGGGCAGCGCGGTCGGAGGCGATCGCCCGCGCCGGCGGCAACGGGTTCATGGCCGTCGCCGCGACGCATGCCGCCTTGCTGCTCGCGCAGGGCGCGGGGCGGCTGATCCGCTCGACGGACGACAGGGGGGTGGTCGCCGTCCTCGACCCTCGGCTCGCGACCGCGCGCTACGGCGACTTCCTGCTGCGCTCGATGCCGCCGTTCTGGCGGACCGAGGACCGCGCGGTCGCGATCGGCGCACTGGAGCGGCTCGCCTCCGCATAAGCCGAACCGGCCGTGAGCGGATACGGTTGCGTTGGGGCGCGACGCGCGCCTTCGCGACGCGCTGACCAGGGGAGAGGCCCATGACCGAGAGCCGCGACAGCGACGAGCTCGCCGCACCCTCTGGGTCCGTGCACCGCAAGACCTCGAAGCTCGGGATCGTCGGCGCCGGTGCGGTCGGCTCCACCATGGCGTACGCGGCCTTGATGCGCGGCGCGGCGCGGACCGTCGCGCTCTACGACATCAACAAGGCGAAGGTCGAGGCCGAGGCGCTCGACTTGGGGCACGGCATCCAGTTCACGTCGATGGCCCAGGTGATGGGCTCGGACGAGATCGGGGTGCTCGCCGACTCGGACATCGTGATGTTCACAGCGGGCGCCAAGCAGAAGCCTGGCCAGACGCGCATCGAGTTGGCGGACGCGACGATCTCCCTGGTCAAGAAGGTGCTGCCCGCCGTGATCGAGGTGGCGCCGCACGCCGTCTACGTGATGGTCACCAACCCGGTCGACATCGTCACCTACGCGGCGCTCAAGATCTCGGGGCTGCCCGCGCAGCGCTTGTTCGGCTCGGGCACGGTCCTGGACTCGTCGCGGTTGCGCTATCTCATCGCGCAGTTCACGGGGGTCGCGGTGCAGAACGTGCACGCCTACATCGCCGGCGAGCACGGCGACTCCGAGCTGCCGCTGTGGAGCTCGGCGTCGATCGGCGCCGTGCCGCTGCTCGAATGGGAAGGGGTCGGCGACCGCGGGCCGCTGACCGGCGCCGTGCGTGAGCAGATCGCGCGCGAGGTCGTCGAGTCGGCCTATCGGATCATCGAGGGCAAGGGCGCCACCAACTACGCGGTGGCGCTCGCGGGGTCCCGCATCATCGAGGCGATCTTGAAGGACGAGCAGCGGATCCTCCCGGTGTCGTCGCTGCTCGAGAACTACTACGGCATCGACGACGTGTGCCTGTCGGTGCCCTCACTGGTCGGAGGCTCCGGAGTCGGGGCGCGGCTGACCGTGCCGATGTCGGTGGACGAGCTCGCGGGCTTGCGTTCGTCGGCGGCATCACTGCGCTCGGTCGCCAAGCAGTTCGGCTTCTGAGCCGTAGCCGGAGGCTGGGGCGCGACTGGCCGCTGGACCGGGGCTGTATCGTCGGCGAACCCGTGCCCGCCGGCGATCCTGCCCCTGGCGCGAGGGTCGGGGTCCCGCAGCCTTCCGGGCATCTGACGACTAGAGGCTGCGCAGGACGCTGACGACGCGGCCGAGGATCGTCGCGTCGTCGCCAGGGATCGGGCTGTAGGCCGCGTTGTGCGGCATGAGCCACACGTGGCCGTCGGCGCGACGCAGCGTCTTGACCGTCGCTTCGCCGTCGATCATCGCCGCGACGATCTCGCCGTTCTCGGCCACCGGTTGGCGCCGCACGACGACCCAGTCGCCGTCGCAGATCGCCGCGTCGACCATCGAGTCGCCCGCGACCTTGAGCAGGAAGAGCTCGCCGTCGCCGACGAGCTGGCGGGGGAGCGGGAACACGTCCTCGACCGCCTGCTCCGCGAGGATCGGACCGCCGGCGGCGATGCGCCCGACGAGCGGGACGTAGGCCGGCGGCGCGATGCGCTCGTCGCCCTCGACCTCGGGGCTGTCCCACGACGAGACCGTGCGGGCGTCGTCGGCGTGGACCACCTCGATCGCGCGGGGCCGCTTCGGGTCACGGCGCAGGTAGCCCTTGCGCTCGAGCGCCATGAGCTGGTGCTTGACGCTCGACGGGCTTGTCAGGCCCACCGCCTCGCCGATCTCGCGCATGCTCGGGGGGTAGCCGCGGTTCTCGACCGAGTCGCGGATCGTCGCCAGGACCAGACGCTGGCGGGCTGTCAGCCCGTCCGATCCGCTCGGCCTCTCGGGGAGCTCGCGCACCTGCGCGTCGCCCTCGTGCTGATCCGTGCTGGTTGCCACGCCGAACCCCCTCCGTCGGACGTCCGCCCCGCGCGGCCGTCGCTCGTCGGCCTCTGAGCTCACCGTCCCATGCCGCCGGGGTGGGCATGTCAGTGGTCGGTGGTGCGCTTGGCCTTGCCCGCAGCCTACGCAGGTCGGAGGCGAATCTCAAACATCTGTTCGAGAAAGTCTGGACGCGTATCGGAGGGCTCTGCTACAACTCGTACAGACGTTGTACGAACAGGTGTTTGACGCACGAACGTTCGAAGGGGAAGTGCGATGACGACGATCTCGATGGACTCCCGGGGCATTGCTCCGCGGCCGCTGCGCTCGAGCCCGCGCTCAGTCCTGCGCTCTGTCCCGCGCTCTGCCCCGCTCTCCGTGTCGCCGGCCCGCGTTCGGCACGCGGAGTCGGCCGGGCGGCCGGCGCTCGTGCCGCTGCGACTGACGCGGCGCGGCCGGGCCGTCCTCGTCGCGCTCGTGGCGCTGGTGGCGGTCGCGTCGTTCCTGCTGGGCGCCCAGGCCGCCGCGGCGCCGATGGGTGGCGCGGACGTCGTGCGGCACGTGGTGGTCGAGGGCGAGACGCTGTCGGCCATCGCCGCGCAGACGCGGGCGCAGGGCGAGAGCATCGCCGCGCAGGTGCGCGAGATCGTCGCGCTCAACGGCATGTCCGGCGCGCAGATCGTCGCGGGCCAGGAGCTCGTCGTCCCGCGCGGCTGACGCGATCGCGACCGTGGCCGTGGCCGTGGCCGTGCGCTCCGGGTGCGGCGGTCGGGGTGCTGTCGGCGTGTGGTCGGTGTGCGCACGTCCTGCGCATGGCCTGACGCCCAGTCTTGCGCGCGATGGGTCATCCCGGCTAGGTTAGCCTTACCTCACAACACGGGCTGGGGGGCTCGACGTGAGGCGCGGAGGCAGAGCAGCTCGCGCGACCTGGCATTGCCCAGGCGCGCGGCGCTGGGGATGTTGCCATCCCGCACCGCAGCACCCGCGACGCCGAGGCGAGTCGGCGCCGCGCCAGGGACGGGGCGTCCCAAGGGGGCGGTCAGCAAAGCTGGCCGCCCCCGACGCGCAGCAGACCGGCGACTCCCGCGCGATGTGCGCCCAACGCGGGCTCGCACAAGCAAGGGCGCGGCGGCGGAATCGCGCTTTTCGCTGGTATACGAGCCGGAAGGCTCGGCGGTGGCCTATCGTCGGTGGAACCGAATGCCGCTGGGAGGACTCGTGCACTGCCCGTTCTGCCGACACCCCGATTCGAGGGTGGTCGACTCCCGGACCTCCGACGACGGGGCCTCGATCCGGCGACGCCGTCAATGCCCGTCGTGCAATCGCCGGTTCACCACGGTCGAGACGACGAGCCTGAGCGTCGTGAAGCGCTCGGGCGTCACGGAGCCGTTCAGCCGCGAGAAGGTGGTCGGAGGAGTGCGCAAGGCGTGCCAGGGGAGGCCGGTGAGCGAGGACGACCTCGCGCTGCTGGCGCAACGGGTCGAGGAGACGCTGCGCGCGTCGGGCACCGCCGAGATCGACGCCTACGAGATCGGGCTGACGATCCTCGCGCCGCTGCGTGAGCTCGACGAGGTGGCATACCTGCGCTTCGCGAGCGTGTATCAGGCGTTCGAGTCGCTCGAGGACTTCGAGGCTGCCATCACCGTGCTGCGCGCGGAGCGTGACGACTCGCACGACGAGGCCGACGGCGACGAGGCGGAGTCCGCCACGGATGCTGCCGGCGCCGCTGGCGAGCAGGGCGCTGCCCAGGATCGGCTGGCGGACCACTCCGTCTGAGCGCTGCGCGCCCGTGTGCGACACGCGACGGCGCCGCACGCGACCGGTCCGGCGGGTTAGCGTCCTCCGGTGAGACCAGACGACATCTTCCAGCTCCGCACCGTCGGCGCCCCGGCGCTGACTCCCGACGGCACCGCCGCGATCGTCGCGGTCACCGGGCCCGACGAGCAGTCCGACGAGTACGCGGGCCACCTGTGGCGCGCGCGGCTCGACGGCTCCGCGGTGACCCCGTTGACGCGCGGACACCGCGACACCGCGCCCGACGTGTCGCGCGACGGCCGGTGGGTCGCGTTCACCCGCGCGACCCCGGGCGGCAAGCCGCAGGTGCACGTCGTCGAGGCCGCGGGCGGCGAGCCGGTCGCGCTGACCGACGCGCCGCTCGGGGCGTCGTCGCCCCGGTTCTCGCCCGACGGCGCCCGGTTGGCGTACTTGGCGCGCGTTCCCGAGGAGGGGCGCTACGACGGCGACGCGGGCGCGGAGGCGCCGCGCCTCGTCACCGAGTACAAGTACCGCGGCGACGGGCTCGGCTTCACGCGTGACCGAGTGCAGCAGCTCTTCGTGCTCGACCTCGAGGAGGGCCCCGACGGCCTGCGGGCAGCCGGTGAGCCGCGGGCGTTGACCGCGGCCGACAACGACGTGTCGGGCCAGCGCTGGCTGCCGTCGGGGGACGCGCTCGTCGCGCTCCTCGCGCGGCACGAGGCTCGGGAGGACGACCTGCGGCGTGACGCGGTCGTCGTCGGCGTCGACGGCGGCGAGCCGCGGCCCCTGACCGATGCCGACCGCGGCTCGAGCCTCTCGGTGGACGCGGTGCTGCCGTCGCAGGACGGCTCGACGATCTGGCTGCTCGCGGGCGACATGGGCGCCACAGGCCGGGACTTCGTCGCGACGCTCACGGGTGTGTACGACGTCCCCGTCGACCTCGCCGGGAACCCGAGCGGCCCGGCGCGCCGGCGCACCGACACCGAGACGATCGACCTCGACCCCGCGGTGCTCGCGGAGCTCGACGGGCAGCCGGTGGTCGCGCCGTTGCGTGCGGGCGCCGTGCACCTGTCCCGACTGACGCCCGACGACGAGCTCGTCGACCTCGTCACAGGCGACGTCGTCGTCAGCGCGGCTGCGGTGTCGGGCGGCCGGATCGTCGCGACGGTCGCGGACGCGATCACGGCGGGCGACCTCGCCGTGGTCGCGGGCGCCGCGGACCCACAGGCGCCGGGCGGCACGCGGATCACGGACTTCTCGGCGGGCCTGCGCGCCACCGGCCGCGTCCTGACTCCGCAGGCGTTGGCGGCCCGCGCGCCTGACGGCTACGCGGTCCAGGGCTGGCTCACCACGCCGGACCCGGAGCGGCACGGGCCCGGCCCCCACCCGACGGTCCTGATGATCCACGGCGGCCCGTTCGCGCAGTACACGCACGCCGTCTTCGACGAGGTCCAGGTGCTGGTCGAGGCCGGCTACGCGGTCGTGCACGGCAACCCGCGCGGCTCGTCGGGCTTCGGGCGCGCCCACGGGCGCGCGATCCACCGCGCGTTCGGCACGGTCGACACCGACGACGTGCTCGCGCTGCTCGACGCGGCGCTGGCCGACGAACGCCTCGATGCCACCCGGGTGGGCGTGATGGGCGGCTCGTACGGCGGGTACCTCACGGCGTGGCTGACGACGCGCACGGACCGGTTCGCGGCGGCGATCGTCGAGCGCGGCTTCCTGGACCCGGTCAGCTTCGTCGGCTCGAGCGACATCGGCTGGTTCTTCGGCCTGGACTACGTGGGCGACGCCTCCGACGAGGGACAGGCCGCGCTCGTGGCGTCGCAGTCGCCCATGGCGCACGTCGGCAAGGTCACGACGCCGACGTTGGTGATCCACTCCGAGCAGGACTGGCGGTGCCCGGTGGAGCAGGGGCAGCGGTGGTTCGTCGAGCTCAAGCGACGCGGCGTGCCCGCGGAGCTGCTGCTGTTCCCTGGCGAGGGACACGAGCTGACCCGCTCGGGCCGCCCGTCGCACCGTCGCGCGCGGTTCGAGCACGTGCTCCGGTGGTGGGGCCGGCACCTCCCGGTCTGACCAGGAGGGATACTCGTGGGGGCGCGGCGCCCGCCCATTGCGCTGGCGCCGCCCCTCGTCGTCAGTCACGCTGGACGAACGTCACAACCCTGGGAGGCCGCGCCATGGCGCAGGACGAGAACACCAAGCCCGCGGGCGTCAGCGAGGACGCCAAGGCGAAGTTCCGCGAGGCGCTCGAGCGCAAGAAGTCGGCGAGCCATCGCACTGAGGGCTCCACGGGCAACACGGGCACCGTGCACGGCTCGGAGACCGCGGGGCCGGCCCAGCGCCGGTTCCAGCGCAAGTCCGGCTCGGCGTAGCCCGCCGGAAGCGCGAAGGCGCCGCGGATCCCTGGGATCCGCGGCGCCTTCGTCGTCCGACCGCCGGCGGCGGGCTCAGGACAGTAGGCGGATGCGGATCGCCTCGGGCTGCGCGGCGAGCGCGTCCACGACCTGCTGGTCCACGGGCGAGCCCGCGTCGGTGACCACGTAGCCGATGTCGCCGCGTGTCGCGAGGAGCTGGCCCTCGATGTTGACGCCGTGCTCGGCGAGCGTCGCGTTGACCGCGGCCAGCACGCCGGGCACGTTGTGGTGCAGGTACGCGAGGCGGTGGACGCCCGGGGGCTGGTCCAGCGCGACGTTGGGCAGGTTCACCGAGAGCGTCGTCGAGCCCGTCGTCAGGTAGTCGCGCACCTTGTGGGACACGAACTGCCCGATCGCCTCCTGCGCCTCCTCGGTGGAGCCGCCGGTGTGCGGCGTGAGGATCACGTTCGGCAGGCCGCGCAGCTCGGACTCGAACGGGTCGCCCTTGCGCTTGGGCTCGACGGGGAAGACGTCGATCGCGGCGCCGGACAGGTGGCCCGACGAGATCGCGTCGCGCACCGCGGCGGGGTCGACCACGAACCCGCGGGACAGGTTCAGCAGGATCGATCCCTGACGCATACGCGCGATCTGCTGGGCTCCGAAGAAGCCCGCGTTGCCGGGGCGGCCGTCGACGTGGAGCGTGACGATGTCGGCGGTCTGCAGCAGCTCGTCGAGCGAGTGCATGCGCCGCGCGTTGCCGAGCGCGAGCTTCTCGGCGGTGTCGTAGAACACGACCGACATGCCGAGGTTCTCGGCCAGCACCGAGAGCTGGGTGCCGATGTTGCCGTAGCCGATGATGCCGAGCGTGCGCCCGCGGACCTCGTGCGCGCCGGTGGCCGACTTGTTCCAGACGCCCTCGTGCATCTCCTTGTCGAAGACGGTGAGGCGGCGGGTCAGCGCGATGATGTCCGCGATCGCGATCTCCACGACCGAGCGCGTGTTGGAGAACGGCGCGTTGAAGGTCGCGATGCCCTGGGCCGCGGCGGCCCGGAGGTCGATCTGGTTGGTCCCGATGCAGTACGCGCCGACCGCGACCAGGTCGGACGCGGCCGCGAGCACGTCGGCGGTGACCTGCGTCTTGGAGCGGATGCCGAGCAGGTGGACGCCGTCGAGGGCGTCGATCAGCTCGGACTCGTCGAGCGCGCCAGTGCGCGTCGTGACGTCGAACCCGGCGGTCTCGAGGATCGCGCGGGCCTGCGGGTGGAGGTTCTCGAGCAGCAGGGCCTTCAGCACAAGGGCCATCGTGCGCCGGTCCGACCCGTGGGCGTAAGCCCGTCCGACCAGCGGACACCCTCAGCCGTCGAATCCCGACGGCAGGTCGGCGCAGTGGATGACCCGCAGCACACGCGTCGGGCGGGTCATCGCCACGTACAGGTCACCCGCGGAGCGGGCCAGCACCTCGGCCGGCTCGACGAGCACCACGACGTCGAACTCCAGGCCCTTGGCCTCGAGCGCCGTGAGCACGACGAGCGGAGAGTCCAGGTCCAGCCCTGTTCCGGGCGCGGCGCCCGACGAGCTCAGCGCGGCGCGGACGGCCGCCAGCCGCGCGGGGTCGGCGATCACGGCGACGCGGCCGGCGCCGCTCTCGTCGGCGACCTCGGTCACGGCCGCCACGGCCACACGG
>JAEWOA010000279.1 GCA_023461115.1 Actinomycetes bacterium | reverse complement strand
CGTCGACGCCGGTCCCGGCGGTCGCGGCGGGGTCGGGCGCGGGAGCCTCGTCGCGCTTGGGCACGAGGTGCCGCACGCCCGCCCACCGCTGCCGGCGCCGCGCGGCGTCGAGGTAGCCCGTCAGGATCGCGCGCCGCACGTACGCCTCCGCGGCGTCGGGCGTGAACCCCGCCCGGCTGCGCGCGAACGTGCGCACCAGCGCGTCCTGCACCAGGTCGTCGGCGGCGTGCCGGTCCCCGGTCAGGACGAACGCGTACCCGAACAGCGCCCGCCCCCGTTCGCGGGCGAGCACCGCGAGGGTGTCGTCGTCGGCCATCCGCGCCCTTTCGTCGTCGTCCGTCGCCAGCCCAGACGCGCCGGGCCCCGCAACCGTTGTATCGGACGCCCGACAAACCCAGCGTGAGACGCGAGGGCCGGTTGTTACCCGCGGGTCGCTTTCCGGACTCGTGCCGTGGCTACACTCCGACAGTCACGCGGCAACGGGGCCGCGGACGGGGGCGCGCGATCGGGGGACGCGCCCGTGGTCGAGGAGGATGCATGGTCGAGCTCGGTTCCACGAGCCTCACGATCGTCGGTGTCATCGCCGCGGTGGCGGTGGCCTCCCTGGTCGTGGCGGTGGTGCTCCGGCGCCAGGTGCTCGCGGCCGGTGAGGGCACGGCGTCGATGCAGGAGATCGCGAAGGCGGTGCAAGAGGGGGCCTCGGCCTACCTCAACCGTCAGTTCCGCACGCTCGCGCTGTTCGCCGTCGTGGTGTGCGCGTTGTTGTTCCTGCTGCCCGGTGACACCGGGATCAAGGTGGGGCGTTCCATCTTCTTCCTGGTCGGCGCGGTGTTCTCCGCGTCGATCGGGTTCCTGGGCATGTGGCTGGCCACGCGCGCGAACCTGCGCGTCGCTGCGGCCGCCTCGCACCCGGGTGGCCGCGCCGAGGGCGCGCGCATCGCGTTCCGCACCGGCGGCGTCGTCGGCATGTGCGTGGTGGGCCTCGGCCTGCTGGGCGCCGCGGGCGTCGTGCTGATCTACCGCGGCGACGCGCCGGCCGTGCTCGAGGGCTTCGGGTTCGGCGCCGCGCTGCTCGCGATGTTCATGCGCGTCGGGGGCGGCATCTTCACCAAGGCCGCCGACGTCGGCGCGGACCTCGTCGGGAAGGTCGAGCAAGGCATCCCCGAGGACGACCCGCGCAACGCCGCGACCATCGCGGACAACGTGGGGGACAACGTCGGCGACTGCGCCGGCATGGCGGCCGACCTGTTCGAGTCCTACGCGGTGACGCTGGTGGCCGCGCTCATCCTGGGCAAGGCCGCGTTCGGCGAGCAGGGCCTGGTGTTCCCGCTCATCGTCACCGCGATCGGCGCGCTCGTCGCGGCGCTCGGCGTGTTCATCACGCGCGTGCGTGGCTCGGAGAGCGGGCTCGCGGCGATCAACCGCGGCTTCTACATCTCGGCGGTCGTGGGCGTCGTGCTCGCGGCGGTCGCGGCGTTCGTCTACCTGCCGTCGTCGTTCTCGTCGTTCGACGGGACCGCGAACCTGGGCGGCGTGCACAGCGACCCGCGGGTGATCGCGAGCCTCGCGGTCGCGATCGGCGTGGTGCTCGCGGGCATCATCCTGTGGGTCACCGGCTACTTCACGGGCACGACGAGCAAGCCGACGCTGCACGTCGCCTCGACCACCCGGACCGGCGCGGCGACTGTAGTCCTGTCCGGCATCGGCGTCGGCCTGGAGTCGGCGGTCTACACCGCGGGCATCATCGCGGCGGCGATCTGCGGCGTGTTCCTCATCGCGGGCGGCAACGTCGCGCTCGCGCTGTTCCTCATCGCGCTCGCGGGCTGCGGCCTGCTGACCACGGTCGGCGTCATCGTCGCGATGGACACCTTCGGGCCGGTCTCGGACAACGCGCAGGGCATCGCGGAGATGTCCGGCGACGTCACGCCCGAGGGCGCGCAGATCCTCACGGACCTGGACGCCGTGGGCAACACGACCAAGGCCGTGACCAAGGGCATCGCGATCGCCACGGCCGTGCTCGCGGCCACCGCGCTGTTCGGCTCCTACGCCGACGCGGTGCAGGGCAAGCTCGCCGAGCTGGGCAACGCCGCGCCGGTCGACGACCTGGTCGGCGCGATGATGAGCTACAACATCATCAGCCCGGTCACGCTCGTCGGCGTGATCCTCGGTGGCGCCACCGTGTTCCTGTTCTCGGGCCTGGCGATCGACGCCGTGACCCGCGCCGCCGGGGCCATCGTCTTCGAGGTGCGCCGCCAGTTCCGGGACAACCCCGGGATCATGACGGGCGAGGTGCGGCCCGAGTACGGCCGCGTCGTCGACATCTGCACGCGCGACTCGCTGCGCGAGCTCGCCACCCCGGGCCTGCTGGCGGCGTTCGCGCCGATCGCGGTCGGCTTCGGCCTCGGCATCGGCCCGCTCGCGGGCTTCCTGGCCGGCGCGATCGGCACGGGTGTGCTGATGGCGGTGTTCCTGGCCAACGCCGGAGGCGCCTGGGACAACGCGAAGAAGATCGTCGAGGACGGCCACCACGGCGGCAAGGGCTCCGCAGCCCACGCCGCGGCGGTGATCGGCGACACGGTCGGCGACCCGTTCAAGGACACCGCCGGCCCCGCGATCAACCCGCTCATCAAGGTGATGAACCTGGTGTCGGTGCTGATCGCCCCGGCGATCGTCGCGATCTCGGTGGGCGGGGGCGCCAACACGGTGGCGCGCATCAGCATCGCGGTGGTCGCGGCGCTCATCGCGTTCGGCGCGGTGATCTTCTCGCGGCTGCGGGCCGCCAAGGTGGACCGTGAGGGCGCCTTGGAGCACGCGATCGAGGAGAACGAGGCGGCCACGGTCGCCTGACGTCCCTCCCTGCGAACGCCCCACCACCGCCACGAGCGCCCGGCATCACGCTGGGCGCTCTTGGCGTGGGTGGGGCGTTCGCGCCGACCGGGGGAGGATGGTGGCGTGGAGCTGAGGGATGCGCCGCGGGCTGAGCCCGCCTTCGTGGACGGGCTGCGGGCGGACCTCGCGGCCGCCGACTACCGGGTGGAGGCCATCGAGGAGCTGGTCGGGGCGGTGGCCGCCGACGCGCTGCACCGGGCCGAGGCCGTGCCCGCGCTGCGCGCGACGAGCCGCGTGGCGGACGACACCCACCGCGGCGCGGACCGCGCGCTCGCGGCGCTCGTGCGGGCCTTCGTGCTCGGAGTCCCCGTGCGAAGGCGTGACCTGGCGGTCGCCCTCGAGCGGGTCGGCATCGCGGGGGCCGAGCGCGCGGGCCTCGTCGAGGCGGCAGGCGACGGCGACGACGACGAGGTGCGCGCGCTCGTCGACCTGCGGCCGTACGCGGCCGAGGACGGCCACGGGACCGTCGAGTGGTGGATCGCCTCCGACTTGGGCGAGCTCGCCACCGGCCGCGCGCTGCGCACCGACCACGTGCTCGGAGTCGGCGGCGCGTCGACGACGCTCGCGCAGGCCACAGTGCGGGGGCCGCGGACGAGCGCGCTCGACCTGGGCGCCGGGTGCGGGGTGCAGGCGCTGCACGCGTCGCGCCACTGCGACCACGTCACGGCGACCGACATCTCGGCGCGCGCGCTGGCCTTCACGCGGTTCAACGCCGCGCTCGCGGGGCTGCCCGAGGCCCGGCTCGACACGCGCGCGGGCTCGATGCTGGAGCCCGTCGCGGGTGAGCGGTTCGACCTCGTCGTGAGCAACCCGCCCTTCGTCATCACCCCGCGCGTGCCGGGCGTGCCGGAGTACGAGTACCGCGACGGCGGCCAGGCCGGGGACACCCTGGTGCGTGACCTCGTCGAGCGCGTGGGCGACGTGCTGGAGCCCGGCGGGGTCGCGCAGCTGCTGGCCAACTGGGAGATCGGCCGCGGCCAGGAGTGGCACGAGCGAGTCGGGCAATGGGTGGACGCGAGCGGGCTCGACGCGTGGGTGGTGCAGCGCGAGTTGCTGGACCCCGCGCAGTACGCCGAGACCTGGATCCGCGACGGCGGCACCACGCCCGAACGCGACCGCGCCGCGTGGGCGCAGCGGTACGGGGCGTGGCTCGACGACTTCGCGTCGCGCGACGTCGAGGCCGTCGGGTTCGGTGTGGTCACGTTGCGCAAGCCCACCGACGAGGGCCGCGCGCGGTTGCGCCGGCTCGAGGAGATCACCGGCACCGTCCGCCAACCGCTCGGGCCCGCGGTGGCGGCGAGCCTCGCGGCGCACGACTGGCTGGCCGCGCGCGACGACCAGGCGTTGGGCGACGAGCGACTGGTCGTGGCCCCCGACGTCACCGAGGAGCGCTACGGCACGCCCGGCGCGCCCGACCCTGCGGTGCTGCTGCTGCGCCAGGGCGGCGGGTTCGGGCGCGCGGTGCAGCTCGGGACCGCGACCGCGGGCTTCGTCGGGGTGTGCGACGGCGAGCTCACGGTCGGCCAGATCGTCGGGGCGCTCGGCGCGCTGCTCGGCGTCCCGGCCGACGAGGTCGCGGCCGACGTGCTGCCGGTCGCGCGCGGGCTGGTGCGCGACGGCCTCCTCACACCCGCCGCGCACCCCTCCTGACCTGCGCTCTCAGCGTCTTCACAGCCCCACCACATCGACGCCCCAGATCGCTTCCCTACCGTCGGCCGCGACGAGCCGAAGGAGGGCTGATGGGCGTGCGACGAAGGACCTGGCTGCGCTGGGGAGCCGTGGTGGTGGTGGCTGCGCTGGTGTGCGGCGGCGCGTGGTGGATCTGGGGGCGGCCGACCGCGGCCGCCGAGCCGGCCGCCACGACGCGGACCGTCGAGGCGAGCCTCACGACCATGGAGAAGACCGTCACCGGGACCGGGACGCTCACCCCCGCGGTGAACGAGGGTGTGTCCTTCGCGGTCCCCGGCACGGTCCTGAGCGTCGACGTCGAGGTCGGTGACACCGTCACCGAAGGCCAGCAGCTCGCGACGGTCGACACGCTCCAGCTCAACGCCGACATGCTGTCCGCCAAGGCGGCGCTCGCGCAGGCACAGGCCAGGCTGAGCGACGCGCAGGACGACGACGACGGCTCCGCCGCGGCGTCCGCGCAGATGGACGCCGCCTCGGCGCAGGTCGACGTTGCGAGCAAGGCGTACGGCGTGGCCCAGGCGGACCTGGCCGACGCGACGCTCGTGAGCCCCGTCGCGGGCGTCGTCTCGAGCGTGACGCTCGAGGTCGGCGACGTCGTCGGGTCGAGCAACGCGAGCGCCGGCGGGAGCGGCTCCAGCGCCAGTGGCGCGGGAAGCGGCTCGGGATCGTCGAGCACGTCGTCGGCGCAGTTCGTCGTCGTCGGGCCCGACGACTGGCGGGTGGACACCACGGTCGACGAGGCCGACGTCGCGCGCGTCGAGGTGGGCGACCAGGTCGAGATGACGTCAGACAACCTCACGGACACGCTCTACGGCGTGGTGTCCGCGATCGGCCTGGTCTCCACCAGCACCTCGGGCGTCGCGTCCTTCCCCGTGACGGTCGACGTCACCGACCCGGGCGAGGCGTTGCACGACGGCGTCGGCGTCGACGTGTCGATCATCTACGAGCGCCGCACCGACGTCCTCACGGTCCCCGCGCTCGCGGTGACCCGCGGCGAGGACGGCGGCTCGACCGTGACCACGGTCGCCGACGACGGCACACAGCAGCAGGTCACGGTGGAGACGGGCGAGACGTCCGGCTCGCTGGTCGAGATCACGTCCGGCCTCGCCGAGGGCGACCAGGTGCTGGTCCAGGTGGTCACGCGCACCGGCAGCCAGGGCGGCCAGCAGGGGCAGAACGGCGGCGACGGCTTCCCCGGCGGCCAGTTCCCTGGCGGCGAGTTCCCGAGCGGCGAGTTCCCCGGCGGCCAGTTCCCCGGTAGCGGGCAGGGTGGCGGGCAGGGCGGCGGGCAGCGCAATGGCTGAGCTGGTGCTGGAGCCGCGGCTCGACGACACGGCGCACCCGGTGATCGAGCTCGTCGGCGCGCGCAAGACCTACCGCACGGGCTCGGTGGAGTTCGAGGCCCTGCGCGGCGTCGACCTGCGCATCGAGCGCGGCGAGTACGTCGCGGTGATGGGGCCGAGCGGCTCCGGAAAGTCGACCCTCATGAACATCCTGGGCTGCCTGGACACGCTCACCGCGGGCGCGTACCGGCTCGCGGGAGACGACATCGCGACGCTCGACGAGGGGCAGCTCGCGCAGATCCGCAACCTGCGCATCGGCTTCGTCTTCCAGCAGTTCCACCTGCTGCCGTCGCTGACCGCGCTGCGCAACGTCGAGCTTCCGCTGCAGTACCGCCGCACGCCGACGGCCGAACGCCGCGAGCGGGCCCTGGCGGCGCTCGCCCGCGTCGGGCTCGGGGACCGCGTCGAGCACCGGCCGGGCGAGCTCTCAGGCGGCCAGCAGCAGCGTGTCGCGGTGGCCCGCGCGCTCGTCGGTGACCCCGACCTGCTGCTCGCCGACGAGCCGACCGGCAACCTCGACTCCTCCTCGACGCGCGACGTCCTGGCGCTGCTCGACGACCTGCACGCGCAGGGCCGCACGATCGTCCTGATCACGCACGAGGCCGACGTGGCCGCGCGCGCCGGCCGGGTCGTGCATGTGCTCGACGGCCTGACCCGGGAGGCGGCCGCGTGACGTGGAGCGAGACGCTGCGCACAGGCCTGGCGGCCATCCGCAGCCACACCATGCGCTCGGCGCTGACCGTGCTGGGCATCCTCATCGGCATCGCCGCGGTGATCCTGACCGTCGGGCTGGGCCTGGGGACGCAGAAGGACGTGTCCGCGCAGATCAGCGCGCTGGGCTCGAACCTGCTGATCGTCACGCCAGGCTCCAGCACGACGAGCGGCGGGGTGCGCGGCGGGTTCGGCTCGGCGCCGACCCTGACGCGCGCGGACGCCGACGCGCTCTCGTCGAAGGTCGCGGCGCCCGATGTCGGCGCGGTCGCGCCGGAGAAGTCACTCAGCGCCTCGCTGACGGCGGGCGACGCCAACTGGACGACGACGGTCACGGGCACCACCGCCGACTGGCCGACGGTCCGCTCCCGCACCCTGCAGCACGGCGAGTTCCTCACGGCCGACGACGACGCGTCGCGCGCCGCGGTGATCGTGCTCGGCTCCGAGACCGCGACCGAGCTGTTCGGCCGCACCCAGGTGGTCGGCCAGACGGTCACGCTCTCGGGCGCGGACTTCACGGTCGTCGGCGTGCTCGCGCCGCAGGGCGCCAGCGGCGACGAGAACCTCGACGACCTCGCGCTGGTCCCGCTGTCCACGGCTGCCGAGCAGCTCGTCGGCGGCTTCCAGCGCAACTCGCTCTCGACGATCTACGTGCAGGCGGCCTCGGCCGCCCAGCTCTCGGCCGCGTCGCAGGAGACGACCGCGCTGCTGCAGAACCTGCACGGAGTCACGGCCGACACCGCGGACTTCACGGTCCGCTCGCAGGACGCCCTGGTGTCCACCGCGACCGCGGTCTACCGCACGCTCACCGTGCTGCTCACGGGCATCGCGGCGCTGTCGCTGCTGGTCGGCGGCATCGGCGTCATGAACATCATGCTCGTGTCCGTCACCGAGCGGACGCGCGAGATCGGCCTGCGCAAGGCGCTCGGCGCCCCGCCGTGGGCCATCCGCAGGCAGTTCCTCGTCGAGGCCTCGGTGCTCGGGCTCGGCGGTGGCCTCCTGGGCGCCGCGCTCGGCATCGCGGTCGCGTCGTGGCTGCCCAGCCTGCTCGACACGTCCGTGGTGGTGTCCGGCGCCGCGGTGGCCGGATCGGTCGCGGTCGCGGTCGGCATCGGACTCGTCTTCGGCGTGTACCCCGCGACCCGCGCGGCACGCCTCGCCCCCATCGACGCCCTGCGCGCCCAGTAGCCCGGCGCCCTGAGAGGACTCCTCATGACCAGATCACTGCACCGCCCCCGGATCCTGTGGGCCGCCGCCGCCGGGCTCGCGCTCGCCGTCACCCTCGCGGCGTGCTCCGCGGGCGGCGACGACACGGCGTCCGACGACGCGACGGCGCGGCCCAGCCAGAACCAGCAGCGCCAGAACGGTGGCCAGGACGGTGGCCAGGAGGGTGGCCCCGACCGTGGCGGCGTCAGCGGCGAGATCGTCCAGGTCGGCGACCAGCTCCTGCAGGTCCGGGGCTCGGACGGCCAGACGTCCGTCACGTGGGACGACTCCACGGCCGTCACGCGGACCGTCACGGCCGCGCTGAGCGCCGTGACGGTGGGCTCGTGCGTCGTGGCGACGCCGGACTTCACGGGCGGCGGCCAGGGCGGATCCGACCCGGCCGACGACGCGACGACGGACGCCGCCGCGCAGCCGGTCGGCCGTGTCGCGGTCAGCGCCAAGGCCGACGAGGCGTGCGCGACGGGCTTCGGCGGCTTGTCCGGCCAGCCCGGCGGCGGCCCACAGGGAGGCCAGCAAGGCCCGCAAGATGGCGACGACCGGCAGCCGCCCGCGGACGCTCCGACCGACCGGCCGTCCGGCGCACCCGGCGCCGGCCGCGGCGGGTTCGGCGGCGTTCGTCCGGTGGCCGGCGAGGTCACGGCCGTCTCCGGCACGACGATCACGGTCGAGGACTCCGAGGGCCAGACGTCCACGGTGCTGACCGACGACGGCACGGTCTTCACCACGTCGGCCACCGCCGACGCGTCCGCGCTGGCCAAGGGCCTGTGCGTCATGGCCCGCGGCCAGGCCGACACCAGCGGAAAGGTCGCGGCGACGACCCTCGCGCTCTCCGACAAGTCCGACGAGGGCTGCTCCACCGGGCTCCGCGGCTTCGGCGGCGGCGACCGCCCCACCGGCGGCGACGGCCCCACGG